>DASRDJ010000359.1:0-54640 GCA_035652655.1 Terriglobales bacterium | reverse complement strand
CTGAGGACCGTGGCACGTGGACAGAGATACTCGCCGGCAGCAATCGCATCATGGGCATCACGGAGGGTGACGCGAAGGCCGCCGAACGTCCGCGAGCAGACTTGGCTGAGGAGTACACCGAAGTCCTTCGCCTGGTCGTGAAACAATACCGTGAGGACCACACTTGGCGCCATTATTGGCGGGGAATCTTTTATGCGGCATTGGCCAGCGTCTGCCTTGTCGTTTTGCTCACTATCCTTTTCTTTGTTCGCCGAATTGCGGGATCCAGAATAGAGCGATGGCTAGCGCGCCCGGAGGGCGAGGGAGCGCCCTTGCCAGTGGCTCTGCGTCTCAGGCGACACCTCGGTCCGCCATTCACCGCCATGTTCGGAACGCTCTTCTGGATTATCGTCCTTGCTCTATTGCAGAGCTATGTGACGCTTGTGTTGCGCTTCTTTCCATCCACCCGATACACCTCGTATCGCATCACCAACTGGCTGTTCTCGGAGTTCGCCGCATTCGGAAAGACTTGCGTCGGTTACATCCCAAATCTGTTGTTGATTCTCTGCATTTGCCTGATCACGTCCTACCTCATCAAAGTCAATAAGTACATCTTCCAAGAAATCAGCGATCAAAGGGTGACGATCCGCGGCTTTTATCCCGACTGGGCAGAGCCCACCGCGAAGCTGACACGAACGTTGATTCTCGCAGCAGCTGCGATTGTGGTTTTCCCCTACCTTCCTGGATCCGAGAGCCCCGCGTTTAAAGGCATTTCTGTATTCCTCGGTGTCCTGCTATCACTCGGCTCCACTTCGGCGGTGGCGCACGCTGTGGCGGGCACCATCCTCACGTATATGCGCGCCTTTCAAGTTGGAGACTTCGTCCGTATTGGAAACGATATCGGAGAGGTAATCGAGAAGACGCTCCTGGTGACCCGCATCTGCACCCAAAAGAAAGAGGTGGTCACGATTCCCAATGGCACGGTTCTAGGTGGGGTTGTCGTCAACTACAGCGCCGAAGCCCGACAGAAGGGCGTGATTTTCCATACTACCGTGACCATTGGTTACAACGCCCCGTGGCGACAAGTTCACGAGCTGCTAATTTCTGCAGCTCGTGCAACCGAGGATGTGCTGTGCGATCCGGCGCCATTCGTGGTGCAAACCGCTCTCAACGATTTTTATGTCGGGTATGAGCTGAACGCTTCTACGGTCAACCCTAAGAACATGCAGAACATCTATTCGAAGCTCCACCAGAATATCCAAGACAAGTTCAATGAGGCAGGAGTCGAGATCAATTCTCCCCACTACACATCCCTGCGAGATGGTAACCGGACCACGATTCCAGACGCATACTTGCCAGCCAACTACCGCGATCCCGTGTTTGAGGTTCGGGAAGTGAATGGCTCGCAGATGTCGCCGACGGGAGCGACGCATCCGTGACCGGTGAAGGCCTCCCGTACCTCCGGTGTCTCGCAGGGTTTGCAAATTGGGCAGAAATGCCGATGCAAGCCAGCTAGATCTACTCGATCGGTGCCAGCAAATATGGCCGCCACCGCCGGCACGCGATGTTGAGGAGGCCGAAATGATGATGCGAGCGTTCAAAGCTCTGGCACCTGGCGCTGGCCTGCTCTTGCTCCTCACCACCTGCGGTGGGCAAGAACAGACGGGCCAAGAGCACAACGTGATGACTCAACTCAGCCAGTCGTTCCAGCGAGTGGTCACGAAGGTTGCGGCCGCAACTGTCACCTTGGATGTTGTGGCCTACGTGCGTCCCGAAGACGATGATGATAACTACAGGCTTACGCACGACCGCCAGCAACTATCGAAGGCCCATACAATCGGGTCGGGCGCCATCGTCGATACTAGCGGTTACATAATTACAAATGCTCACGTGGTCGAGGGAGCCAGGATCGTGCGGGTCACCCTTGACGAAATGCTTCGCTCATCCCATGCGCATAAGGTCGGCGATCTCACCAGCATCACATTTGACGCACGAGTTGTGGGAGTATTCGAAGAGGCGGACTTGGCTCTTGTAAAAATAGACGAAACTGGTTTACCAACTATTCCTTTCGCAGACTCCGACGCGGTTCGACCTGGACAATTGGTATTCGCAGTGGGAAGTCCGGAGGGCTTCAAGAACTCTGTTTCCATGGGTGTGGTCAGCGCGGTAGGTCGTTACAGTGAAAGCAATGAGGGCAGCAGTTTCATACAAACGGATGTGGCCATTAGCCACGGCAGTAGCGGCGGCGCCCTGGTCGATACTAACGGCGATCTGGTCGGCATAATCTGTTTTATGGTGACCGTGCACGATGCCAACCAGAGACTTGGTTTTGCCCTGCCCAGCAAGCTTGTGCGGTCGGTTTTGGAAGAACTGAAGACTAATGGCCACGTCACTTACGGCGACATTGGATTTAAGGTCCAAAACGTGACGCCGATTCTGGCTCGAGGACTTCACCTGTCACAGGAGTGGGGTATGGTCGTTTCAGACGTGTCCCCAGGAAGCCCTGCTGAAAGAGCTGGCCTTGAAGTTCAAGATCTGATTTTGGCGATGGATGGGCAACCGTTGGCTACCGTGCCTCAGTTCATTGCATCCCTGTACGGAAGGCGCGTTGGGAGTCGCGTCCACCTTGAACTTCTGCGCGGATCACGGCATCTTGCCTTGACCGTTGCGGTCGCTGAACGCCCTCCTGAATCGGAAAAACTCCCCGACCCAGCGGGCTTGGAGCGTGGTCTGATTGCACGACTCGGGGTCGTATGCACGCCTCTCGACCCGCGCCGATCGACACAACCAAGCCAACTACGCTCCAGTTTCGGGGTTCTTGTAATTGCTAGATTATCCGGAACCGATATCGATGCCGAGTTAAGGTCGGGTGATGTCATTCGTTCGCTAAACGGAACTGCAGTAACCAGTGTTGAGGGCTTGCGGTCCACAATAGATAAATTAGCCCCCGGGACTAGCGCTGTTCTACAGATCGAACGACAGCATCGATTCGAGTACATCGCTATAGAGATCGACTGAGCACGTGGAGACCGGCATCAGGGGAGTGAACGGAAGTGGCACGTCTGTTAGGACGATGACTACAGTTCGGAGTGGCAAGACGCTAGCCGCAACGAGGGACGAGCGGTGTTCCCGGACGTAAATATTTCGACAGGTAAGATTCAAGCTGCACAAGTCAGGTTAGACCGCGATCAAATGGTGCCGGATGGCGTACTGAACCAACTCGGCATTGCTCTTGGCATTGAGTACTTCCATGATTCGGTATTTGTGAAAAGCCACGGTGCGGGTTGTGAGGTTCAACACACCCGCGACTTCCTTCATGCATTTCCCTTCGGCCAGGAGTTGAAGCACTTCTCGTTGCCTCTCCGTGAGTTTCTGTCCTTCTTCGACCAGTTTTTTGTCCTGGCGCAACAGAAAATCGACCGTGTCCTTCGCGATCATAGGTGACAAGTAGGACTTGTTTCGCAAAACCTCTCGGACCGCGATGGCCAGTTCGCTAGCCGCACACGTCTTCAGCAAATACCCCGATGCCCCACGGCGAAATGCTTCAGCTGCCAGATCGGCATCGTGGTTCATGGTCAGGAAGATCAACTTCACTCCAGGCAGCAACTCCTTGATTTGCTGCCCAGCGTCCAAGCCGTTAAGGAGCGGCATGGAAACGTCAACAATGATGAGGTGAGGTCTTAGTTCGACAGCAGCCCGGACCAGAGCGCGACCATCGCCGACGGTGCCAACGACCTCGTAGTCAGCTTCAAGAAGTTTCTTGCAGGCCTCGGCAACCAAGGTGTGGTCATCCGCAATGAGGATTCGTGGAAGATTTCTCCTGATCATAACCGGTACTCCTACCAGAGCATTAACAGTTGCCATGGATGCGCTTCCGCGCTTGACCGCGAAGAGACAACTTCGGGCTACAGTGGCAAACGTTTGGCGCAGGAACCTGGGTTCTACCTGTCGGAACACCCGTCGTCTGTGATCCAAGTCACCGTGAAACGCTTCCGAAAGTCGCGTCTCAGCCTACCACCATTCTTTACATCCCACCGCTAGCATTTTTACTAGCCAAGACAGCCGCCCACGTGGGAATCGAGCGTTGGTATGCTGTCTATTTCGACAGAGAGAGGGCGCGGTCCCAAAGCCTGTTCGGAGCTTTCTTCAATATCTGAAGGAAGGGTTCGAGACGGCTGGCGTGCAACGCTAGCCTTCCCGAACCCGTGCTGAATCAAAAGGTTTTGCGAATCACTCCCAGTCCGAGCGAGCACAGGAAAGAGAGGCTGCCCAGCAACCCGACCAATGGCAGCACACTTCCAGTCTTCGGCAGCTCCGGAGCTGCTGCTGCTGCCGGCACTGGCGTTGGTTCCGCAACCGCGACCAATATTGGTGCATCGGCAGGCGGGGGAGGTGGTGGTGGCGGCATCGAGCCGGTGAGCTGTTTTTGATGCTCAACCACCGTGACAGGTTCCTCGACAATCTTGGTGGCCGAAACCATCATGCCCTTCTTCAAGCCAAAAGCATCCAATTGCTGCCCATCGACCGTGAACTTCTGCCCTTTCGGAATCTTGAACTGCTGGTTGGTGCCATCTTCCAGAGTCAGAATTACGGAATTCGGCGCGGAAATGTGCCACACTTTTCCGGTTACCGTCTTTACCGTGGTGATGGTCTGAGGAATTGTTGTCGTCGTGATCGTGCGCTGCAGCTTCATTCCTGGCTTAAGATCGTGGATCCCGAGTTGTTTCCCATCCACAGTAACCTTCGCACTCTCGGGAACGTTGGCAACATGGCGGATCGATCCATCCTCCATTTTCACCACCAGGTCATTGCCCTGAACAAAGACAACTTCGCCGCGCTCCACCGTCATTTCATGGCTGGCTTGTCCGCTCGTCGTCTCGGTTGCTGTTTTCACCTGTGCACTCATGCTCATGGCAAAGGCAAAGCACATCACCCCCACCGCCAGCATCAGCCACACTCGTGTCCATCCTGTCGCTGAGTTCATTGTGTTTTCTCCTTGGTAAACCCTTGCTATTGTCGATTTAAGTTCCATAATGCTCGTTCAGATTCAGAAATCGTGGCGTTCATTCGTTCAGTTGCTGAGTGCTTGCAATTTCGATCCCCTGCCGTTTCCCGTTCCGTTATCGTCGGAGTTCCTGACGGATGCCTGAACGATGTATCGTTGAGGCGCGCTGCCAATGAAATAGAACGGATAGCAGGTGACTAGCGTTAGGGATCGGCCCGGTCGCTCCTGAAGGACAGATACGTCGCTTGGACTCACGAGCACGATCTGGTCAACCGTATAGACATCTTTTCGGCTTGCAGTCACGAGTTCGATGGTGTCCCCTGGACCGACATCCTTCAGTACTCGGAAAAACCCGTCACGATGACCCGCAATCCCGATATTCCCTCCCTGCCCGGGGCGTCCGGTACCCGCAATATGACCTACTCCTCGGTTAAGGGTCAGATCATCTGTGCCCTCAAGCACCGGCGCCTCGAGATTAACCTTGGCGATGCGCAGTATTGCCAAGGGCGGATCAAAGTGCTCCATGAGGCTGTCTTCATAAGCTTCGATCCGCTTCGGCGACCAAAGGTCGAAACTAACGTTGAGCCCAGATAGCGAGAGTACGATGTCTGCCTTGTCGGCATGTGGTTTCGCTTGGACATCCTCGAAGCGCCTCAATTCCGCTCGGGACATGATTGCCCGATGGATGTGTGCGCCCACATAAATACCGAGCAACAACAAACCGATGACGAGCAGCAAATGTTGAATCCAACCCAAAGTTCTCATTTACAGATGGTCCTGTCGGTGGTCGGTACGACCAAGTTTGACGCAACGATCTCAGCGAGATCTAATGCCTCGACTACCGCATCGGTAACTTGAAGTGTAGGCAAGCGAGACCGCGGGCAGTAACTGTCAGTAGTGACAGTGCATAAGGAGGGGACGGGGCGCATTGCAAGAAGATCGACGGCTCTCAACAGTCGACGATTGCGCCACTTCGCTCTGTCAAGACTGCTAGTTGAGAAGCTCCACAGTTGGCCGTACAAGGGAGCTTGTGGGAGGCTGGTTACCCTTATGGTCAATCAATACAAGCAGATCGGCGGGGAGGCTATTCACATTCGTGATTGTTACGTTTGGGCAGAAATCTACTATCTGGATTCCAAGACCGATTATCACGAATATCTTCCGGAACGTGCCCCCTCGCTCCCCGAAAACGAACTCGTCATGCTGGACTCGTCCAAGGACTCGCCCAATCCCAACTCTATCGTGAACTGGGCGGTTCCGCTCGCCCTCGTAGTGCTCTCCGGACTGTTCATGTATATCGTCCTCTGCTGGTAGGTAAAACCAGGCGACCCACGGTTGCACGGCTATTCCGGCGACACCACACACGTCGTTGGCTGTCCTCACCTAGTTTTGCCGAACAACGAGGAGCCGGCGACCGAGGCCTGCGGGAAGGAATACGAGGCCATGGCCGCCGGGTGAAGGAGCTCCCGAAACTGAAATCCACTTCAGCTGCGGAGCTTGATGGGGCGTGCGAATCCGAAGCTACCAAATGCTCCGCCTCTGTCACCTGTCAGTAAGAACAGAAATGCGTTCACTTCATTCAGCAGCAGATCACAATCCCGACCGCACACGCCGTGCTCTGTTCGGGTCAAACCGTCACACCTCGAACTGGGGCTGGACAACACTGTCACCCGAATCGCAACCGCGCGATCGGAGCGCAGCAGTTTCCACATTCCCGCGACCGGGATTGCGAGCAACGCGAAGGCGAGGATCAGAAACAGATCTTCCGCAGACGAGGAGAAAGCGAGCCATTCGTCCCGTTCTTCATAGCCCGAAGCCGTCCTAAGCCCCGGCAGCGGATCGACTATTCAGTTGCCGGGACTGTCCTCGCTCAACGTCTATGGTTGAAAAGGTTATCGAGACACTCAGAGATGGAGCAAACGAATGATGAAGACTGTGGTTGCCATGGAGCAGGCGTGCAGGAGTCTTGTCATACTGGCCCACTTCACGATGCGTCTTTCCCACTTGCGGCAACCGGGTCAGAGTCTCGGCAAAAACGCCAAATAGAACCTTCGACAGCGAACGGCAGGCAGACGCGCTGGCGAAACGACAGCGACTGTCTTGAAGTCACATTCTGGGCGGGCGAATACTACCACAATCGTAGCAGCGTACAACTAGACAGCGTGCAAAGCGGATCGAAAACGTCTCAGCGGTGAGACCGGCCTGCTACGGGGCGCACGGACCTCGGAATGCTAGTCAACCTTGTTATTATTACTGTTTTCGTTCAAGAACCGCTCTCCCCGCGAAACCACTTCCACCGCGGGCAAAAGTTCTGCTCCAGCTTGTGCCTTCGTAATGTAGCCCCATGCACCCAGATTAAACGCTTTTTGTACCACCTCGGGTGAGGACTCCTGAGTCAGGAAGATGATTCGTGCTTTATTGGCAATTTCGCCGATTTGGCGCGCCGCTTCAATGCCATTGATCCCTGGCAGACCAATGTCGAGAAGAATCACATCGGGTTGAAGGACTTTAGCTTGCTGGACAGCCTCTAGCCCGTCGCCCGCCTGGCCGACCACTTGCACTGCGGCATCTTCTGCAAGCATCGAGAAGATATATCGACGAAACGGCTCGTGGTCATCGACAAGCAGAATACGAACATGATTATTTTGTTCCATCTGGTCTCACGCTCTTTGCCGTGTCTTCTCTCCTAAAGTGCAGAAGCGACGATGCAGGCCGAGAGAAGCACGGTCAAGCGCCAACCCAAGCTACTGTGGCGAAACCCCGCAGTGAACGAAGCCCCGAAATGCCTGATTTGTTCCACTTGGAGAATATCGGCATCCCAATCAAAAGCTCCATGGCACAAAAGTGGCGGAGCTTCTGCACGCCAGCACGAGTGTCCCTAAACCAGTCTGTCCCTACAGGAATAACCCAGCCCCATCCTCGATGTTGCGCAATCCTCACGGTTCTTGTCGAATTCCCTCAATACTTCTGGGGGATCCAACGGTAGTTCCAGTCGGGAGCTTTGTATCCTCTTGGTTTCTGCCGTTTCGGCAGTGTCACCTTCTCCATCGGGATCTTTTTCCATGGCACCACGCTGAGCAAGTGAGCAATGCAATTCAGTCGGGCGCGCTCTTTCTCGTCGGTCTGAACACAATGCCAGGGAGATTGTTGGGTGTCGGTGGCCGCAAACATCGCATCCCGTGCACGCGAGTAGTCGTACCAGCGGCGGTGCGATTCCAGGTCCATAGGACTCAGTTTCCATCTCCGCATCGGATCCTCAATACGCTTCAGAAACCGCTTGTGCTGCTCCTGCTCATTGACCTCAAACCAGTACTTAACGAGGATGATGCCATTGTTTTTTAGGAGAGACTCGAAGCCGGGAATCATCCTGAGGAAGTCGGCGTATTGTTTATCGGTGCAGAACCCCATCACGTGCTCGACGAGCGCGCGGTTATACCAGCTGCGATCGAAAAGCACTACTTCACCCGCCGCCGGCAACTCCTTCATGTAACGCTGGGCATACAGCTGTGACTTCTCGCGATCGGTGGGAGCCGGCAGAGCTACGTGGTGGAACACGCGGGGGCTAACCCGTTCCATGATGCGGTGAATCACACCGCCCTTCCCTGCTGCATCTCGCCCCTCGAACACAACTACGACCTTGGAGCCGC
Organism: Terriglobales bacterium; assembly: GCA_035652655.1. Taxonomy (GTDB): domain Bacteria; phylum Acidobacteriota; class Terriglobia; order Terriglobales; family Acidobacteriaceae; genus Gp1-AA133. Next base: position 46,009 of record DASRDJ010000359.1, on the reverse strand, counting down.
TGCTTCTGACCCATTCCTGCATCTCGACAAGCTTGGTCTGCAATTTACGAAGCTCGCGCTCGTAAGTCTTTTTCTTGATCGCCGTTGTTTTTGAATTGTTTTCTTCTTCGTTCTTCTTTTTTGCCACTGGCGCCTCCCTAATGAGCACCGCAACCAACCGTATCGTTGAGTAGTTTGCTGGTAGGCCTACAGATACGTTAACTGGCAGTTCTATCAGTTCTCCCGAGGGGGCACCCCCGGGGAAGATTCACCTTCGTACACTTCGGATGGCAGCCATGATTCGTGGATCTCGATGTGCGCCGGTGGGAGTGTCTTCTGTATGAGCGGATTGGGTCACTATCTGACGCACCCGGCCAGGGCTTCTGCCGTTCTCCTTCTGCTGCTACTCGCTCTGCCTGCCGGGCCGCAGGTTGCCGTTCCCAAAGCCCCGGCTGCCGAGGCGGAACCTGAAATCCCAAAGGATACCCTTGGCCGAAACACCCCTCGCGGTGCCGTCCTGGGCTTTCTCAACGCTGCCCGGAAAGGCAATGCGGAAATCTCTGTCCTGTACTTGAATACTCCCCTGCGCGGCGAAGAGGCCGAGGATCTGGCGCGTCAACTCGCCATTGTGCTGAACCGTCGCCTTCCTGCCCGTCTCAACACGCTTAGTGAAAAGCCTGAGGGTTCGATACCCGATCCTCTAAAGCCCGACGAAGATCTGGTCGGGACTATCCCCACCGCCAACGGCGATCTCGACATTCTCGTCGAGCGCGTCGATCGCGGAAAGTTGGGAAAGATCTGGCTGTTCTCGCGAAATACTCTCAAGACGATACCGGATGTTTTTCCAGAACTAACCAAATCAACCGTAGAAAACATTCTCCCGGAGTTCCTGGTTAAGAATCGACTGGCAGAGGTTCCTATCTTTGAATGGTTGGCGCTGTTTGTCGGAATGCCATTGCTCTACGTATTGACAGGCGTTCTGGACCGGTTCATAGGCTTGGCTGTCAGGGCATTCCGCCGCCAACTTCTACGACATGCCACCGCGCAAGTCTCTCGAGTCTTGCCGCACCCACTTCGCCTTCTGCTTCTTGCTTTCACCATCCGCTGGCTGTTATCCACCGTTGGCCTCCCACTCTTGGCGCGGCAGTTCTGGTCAACAATGGCCCTGAGTATTGCGATTGCCGCCTGTATGTGGCTGCTGATTCTCGTGAACGGCTGGGGCGAGCGCTATCTTGTTGAGCGCCGTCCAGGTTTGAGCGGCTCGGCTGCCGTCTTGCGTCTCATTCGTCGGGTGATCGATGGAGTAGTTCTGTTCTCTGGCCTGTTGTTCACGCTTTACCACTTCGGCATAAACCCAGCTGCAGCACTCACTGGTCTCGGGGTAGGTGGCATTGCGGTTGCGCTTGCGGCGCAAAAAACGTTGGAAAACGTCATTGCGGGGATTTCCCTGATCGCCGATCAGGTGGTTCACGTGGGAGATGCCTTGAAGGTCGGTGACATCGTGGGAACGGTCGAGGAGATTGGCCTCCGTTCAACCCGCATTCGCACAAACGATCGCACGCTGGTCTGTGTACCAAACGGGCAGATTGCGAACATGAGTCTTGAGAACTTCACAGCACGAGACAGATTCTGGTTTCATCCCATGGTGGGATTGCGCTATGAAACCACGCCCCTTCAAATGCGCTCAGTGACAGCCGAAGTTCAGAAACTCCTCACCACTCACCCCAGCTTTGACGCCTCATCCGTACGCGTTCGATTTCTCCGTCTCGGTCCTTCGTCTCTCGACGTCGAGATTTTCGCCTATCTATACGCCCGTGACTGGAACCACTTCCTGGAGATTCAGGAAAACTTACTGTTGCGCGTCATGGAGATCATCCAGCAGGCGGGAGCTGAGATTGCATTCCCCTCGCAAACCACTTATCTCGCAGCGCATCCGTCTGACAGGGTATCGCTCCAGGTCCATGACGGCGGAGGCAGGCGCCGCACTGACCGTATCCATATTGAGGAAACGGTCCATCACTAGGTTGCACCTCTTCGCAAGTGTGCCGTATAGCGGAGGCGGCCACAAGAAGAGTGTTGTCTGTCAGTTGTGACAGTTCCTGCGATAGCCCCGCGACCTTACCATGGGCTTCGTGCTTCAGCCAAATCCAGAACTGTGTCTGCCGGGCCGCCACACAGCCGAATCTTGAGGCAGGTCCGCTCTGGGATCTCACAACCGATTTGCAAATTGGAGGATAGGATGAAAAGGTTTCGATTTTTATCGGTGCTCGGCCTTCTTCTGGTGGCGACTGTCGCGTTCAGTCAGGACGTTCGCTACAACTTCGATAAGAACGCCGATTTCTCGAAATTCAAGACATACAAGTGGGTCACCCTTAAGGACGCACAAACCGTCAATGACTTGGTGAGCAAGCAAATCGTAGATGCGGTGGATGCAGAACTAGCAACCAAAGGCCTGAGTAAGGTCACCGATGACAGCGCCAACCTATATATTGGATATCAAGTTGGTATCGGACAAGAGAAAGAGTTTACGTCGTTTAACTCGGACTGGGGATACGGCGGAGGCTGGTACCGCGGTGGTTGGTACGGTGGCATGGGTGGAACGAGTACGACCACGGGCCAGACCTCGACCATCTATATCGGCCAGCTGGCTTTGGACATGTATGACTCCGCGAACAAAGATCTCGCGTGGCGGGGCGTAGCGAGCAAAACTCTCGATCCGAAAGCCAAACCCGAAAAACAGCAAAAGAATTTGGCGAAGGCCGTCAAGAAATTGTTGAAGAACTATCCTCCTCAAGCCAAATAGCAACCGCTCGCCCACAGCAACGCGAACGCCGGCTCGGGGTCACTCGCGCCCGAGCCGTGCGCACCTTCGAGCGCTGCGCCAAGTTGGTTGTGTCTGCAACTCACGCTCGGCTTCTATGTCGGCGCTGAGACATTACTGGCTCTATGGTCCCACGCGAATCGACTAGAACACCTCGCCTACTCCCATGCCTGGGTTCGCTTCTTGCCGGACAATGGGTGCAAGCCAAATTCCGCTCCCCACCCGCCGCTGCATCGCACCTTAACCGGTTCGACGACCGGTTCAACGTTATATCTTTCGAGCGAATGAACTCTATTATTATTCATGTTCCACAAGGTGCTGCAAGTCGGGCGATACCGACTCCGCGCGCATCGCACCGAGACATGCGGTGACCGCAGAGTCGACTCCACGGAACAAAAGGCCCTCCGACTCTTCCACGAAACCGCTTCTCTCGAAGAGATCTCGAACCGGATCTGCGACTCGCGCGAAATAGAGATGAATACCCGACTCGCGTAGTTCGTTCCTAAGCTGGCTAAGCATTTCCAGACAGGTGACGTCGATTTCCGGACTGGCTTCGAGATTGATAATGACTGCTCGCAGTGACGGACCAGTCGTCTTAATCAGTTCGCGTAACCGGCTATGCACGCGATTAGTATTTGCGAAGAACAAGACTCCATTCGGCCGAAAAATCAGGAGACCCGGAACCTGTTCTGCCTCGGAGTATCGCGCCACATCCACGAAGTTGTCTGAACCCGGCAGTCTGCCCAAGACGGACTCCTGAGGCGAACTGAGCTTGTGCATCAATACGATCAGAGTCAGGCCTACCGCAAATATAAGACCCTTGAGAATTCCCATCTGGAGAACGCCAACCAACGCGGCCAACGCGGCCCATAGACTTCCGGTTCGGAGTTTCGCGTAGTACTTTAGAGTTCCAACATCGGCCAGGTGGGCGACCGCATGAACCACGATCGCTCCCAGAACTGCTTCGGGCAAATTGCGAAATAGCGGCAGCAAGAACGCCAGCGTCAACCCCACCGACAGTGATGCAGTTATAGTCGACAGTTGTGTGCGCGCTCCTGCGGAATCATTGGCGGCGGTTCCCGACATACCTCCCCCCACGATGATTCCACCGAAGAAGCCCGACGTGAGGTTGGCCATTCCCATGGCCAAGAGTTCTTGATTGGGAACAATCGAATAGTTGTGCTTGGCTGCAAAGGTACGGCCCGCGGCCAACGCCTCAGCCACCAGGACTAACACGATTCCAATTGCACCGATAAACACATCCCCCAGATCTTCTTCCCCAATCCTCGGCAGCGTTAGAGTTGGCATGCCGGCATGAATTGTTCCGACCACTTCTACTCCGTGGTGTTCCAGCCCGAACCATGTGGTGCTTAAGATTCCGAATACCAGGACCACGAGCGCCGATGGTACTCGGGGAACCAGCGCGCCCAGAAGGAGCATGATCGCGATGGCCGCTACCCCCACTCCCAACGTCCACGGGTTTATGTTCGCCAGTGAAGTGATCACATGCCACAACTGGTGAAAGAAGTTTCCCTTCCCGCCTGGAATTCCCATGAGTTTGTGAGCTTGCTTCACCATGATGGTGAGCGCCAACCCAAAAACAAATCCTTTCAGCACAGGCTTGGAGATGAACTCCGAAACAGCGCCAAGTCCGAGCATGCCCCCCAACAGAAAAATTACGCCGGCTGCAATCGTGGCAGCAGAAACCAACACCATGTACCGTCCAGCATCTGCCAGGGCAAGCGGAGCGACGAGCGCGGCCAGCATCGCTGCAGAAGACGACGTTGACGTTACGGCGAGATGGCGGGAGGTGCCGAATATCGCATACACAAACATGCCCAGCATCGCGGCATACAAACCCACTTGAGGCGGAACGCCCGCAATACCCGCGTACGCCATTCCCTCTGGTATGAGCAGTCCAGCAACAGCGATACCGGCAATCACGTCTCCGCCACTCGTTTTCCAAGAGCACGTCGGCAGCCAACTAACAATTGGTACGAACCGAGACATCGATGATCGATCTGGCATAACTGCCCCCGCTGCGTGTCGTCAAGCGACGAGACATAAGCGTCGCCGTCGACTGGCGCCTCAACCTAAGACTGGTTCGCTGGGTAGGCCACTGCCACTTCTACCAGCTGATGATGCTTCTCCCCCAATCGTTCCGTCACTGTGAACTGTCCCAGGCTCGCAGTTGGGTCCACACACCTGATTGTCATCCGGAAAATGCACTGTAGATTCTGCCAGTATGCAGACCCGAGTACTGTCGCTAGCCTTTGCTGGCGATGTGCGAGAGGCGCGAGCCCTCTAAGGTCGCAGCCCGGATTGCAATGTTGACGGCAAGCCAGTATCCGCTCACACCGCAATCAGCCGGGCCATCGCTCCGGATCCGCAACCCATAGGGAGAATACGATGCGTGCCCTTAAATTGATTCAGCACATGAAGGGGAATGCTGAGCGGATGTCTGAAGAGGTGCTCCGGAAGATCAGGAACTCCGAACGGTGCAGGCAGCTGATGTTAGTCGTACCTGCAGAGGATCAAGAGCGATCCACGCTGGGAGTTTATCGAGACCTTACCGCCTGGCTGGGAACCGAGGCCGACGCGACGATTGAAGAACGCTACGTATCCCTGGGAATACGGCGTGCCAAGCAAGGTGTTCCGTTCAGCAACTTGTATTGGGCCATCTCGATAGCGCACGAGCACCTATGGGCCTATATGCAACAGGAATGCCTCCTCGACGAACCGGTTGAGTTCTGGGGTGGTGTAAACCTACTTCGCTCCCTCACCCAGTTCTTCGATCGTGCATTGTATTTCGCACTACTGGGTTACGAGAAAACGGCCGGCGGCGACCTTACAACCTCAGCGGCGACGCGAGTTGCACAAAGGTAACTTCATGCGAACGCTTTGGCTCACCGTGATGCTCGTTGCTTTAGCCGCTACCTTGACCGTGGCGATGGAAGCGACGTCGCCATCCGCGTCAGCGGCGACGATAGCACCAGAACCTCATCCGAACGCGGCGAGCGAGGCGCCCAAGTCCGAGGAACACGGTCTGTCGGCCAAGGCAGTAGAGATCGCCCGTCCATTCAATTTCCCTATAACCAATTCCATGGTTGTCAGCTGGATCGTTGCGCTCGGTCTCATTGTATTTGCCCAAGTCGCGACGCGAGAGATGAAGCAAGTTCCCGGAAGTGCACAAAACTTCCTGGAATGGCTGATTGAGGGCCTCTACAAGTTCATGGTCGGAATCATTGGGCCGCATCTAACCGAACGTACATTCTGGTATTTTGCCACCATCTTTATCTTTATTCTCTCCTCCAATTGGGTGGGCTTAATCCCCGGCGTCGGTTCGATCGGCTGGGGACACCACACCGCGCATGGCTTCAGGATCGAGCAGCCCTTATTCCGCGGCGCCAACGCTGACGTCAACATGACTTTGGCGATGGCCCTCATCTTCTTTGCGAGTTGGCTAGTCTGGTCGTTTCGCGAAGTCGGTGTCCGTGGATTCTTCAAAGAACTATTTGCCCCTAAAGGGGACACCGAGGGTCTGCTCAAGGTCCTGATGGTGGTCGTGTTTTTCGCCGCCGGATGTCTGGAGGTTGTCTCGATTTTATTCCGGCCGATCTCCCTTACTTTTCGTCTTTACGGCAACATTTTTGCCGGAGAGAACCTGTTGGAGGCGATGTCCAAGCTGGTCCCTGGCTTTGGGTGGCTGGTTCCAATTCCCTTTTATTTCCTGGAATTGCTTATGGGGTTGGTTCAGGCACTCGTCTTCATGTTATTGACTGCTGTCTTCACCATGCTGATGTGTCAACACGAAGAAACGCAACCAGTGGCTTCACACGGTTGATGGATTAATAATCGGCGGCTTGACCGTGTTCAATCGCGGGAGCCGGCGGGAAAGAAAAGGACAATCACTATGAACGGAAGCTTGCATGTTGGGTTGGCGGCGCTGGGCGCGGCCATTGGCGTAGGGCTGATCGGAATGAGCGCTTCGGAAGCGGTTGGACGGAATCCCGTGGCCTCCACGAAGATTCTGGTCCAGTCAATCTTGGCGATTGCTTTTGCGGAGGCGATTGTGTTTTACGCCCTGTTCCTAGTTAAGTAGGGGCGCATCCCGGCGCAGAGCCAATGGGCCAGCGCCTGCAAAGAGTGAGAGACGACTATGAATGCTCTGGCTTTTCTGGTTGAACCGGATAGCGGAGGACAGATCCAGCAGCTCGCGAATACCTTTGGCGTGGACTGGCCTCATCTGATTTCCCAGATCATCAGCTTCTCCATCGTCTGCCTTCTTCTCCAACGGTTCGCCTACAAGCCGATCCTCAAGATGCTGGAAGAGCGACGACGACAAATTGCTCAAGGACTTGCCGACTCGGAGAAGATAGCCGCCGAACTGAAGGAAACGGCGAACCAGCGCCAACAGGTCTTGCTGCAAGCCAATAGTCAGGCGACCAAACTGATTGAGGAAGCTCACACTGCCGCCGCACGAGTGGGGCAACAAGAAACGCAAAAGGCAATCGCTGCTGGTGAGCAGATCCTGGTCAAGTCGCGTGAGGCAGCGGCGCAGGAACACGCGCGCATGCTGCTCGAACTTAAGCGCGAAGTGGGCCAGTTGGTCGTACAGACTACCGCAACCGTCGCGGGCAGGATCCTGACTCCAGAAGATCAGCGCCGTATGGCCGAAGAAACCGTGAAGCAATTGACCCCAGCGGCATAAAGAGTCAGGAGCTTGACCTCGTGAAAACAACCAAACAATCCGTGCGTGAGGCGACGCAACTGTACCGAATGTGTCTGCTCGAGGGACGAGTGCAAGAAGATCGCGTTCGTTTGGTTGTCCAGAAAGTACTGCAGTCAAGACGACGCGGTTATCGGACTATGCTGCGATACTTTCTGCGATTACTGAAGCTCGAATATGAGCGTCATGCCGCCAAGATCGAAAGCGCTATGCCGCTGCCCGCTGACCTGCGGTCTCGCGTCCAACTCGGACTTGAGAATATGTACGGCCCCGGGCTGACTGCACTGTTCACCCAGAATCCCGTGCTTATCGGGGGCATGCGCATCAAGGTCGGCAGCGACGTCTATGACAACAGCGTGCGTTCTGCTTTAGCGGAATTGGCAAAGAGTTTCGGAATCATGAACACGAACTAGGCGCGAACAGAACTTTGAAAGAGTGTTTTGTGACTTTCGCAAATAGGGTGAAGCGCTATGGCTGATTTATTGAAAGAGCTTGAGGCCCAAATTGCAGGGTTAACCACGACTACAGCCCGCCAAAATGTGGGCGTTATTCGTGAAGTTGGCGACGGTGTGGCCAGGGTGGAGGGCCTCACCGACGCCATGCTCAATGAGATGCTCGACCTCGGCCACGGCATCACCGGCTTGGCCCTGAACCTCGAAGAGACCGAGGTCGGAGTTGTCATCCTGGGCGACTACACCCAACTTCAAGAGGGTGACGAAGTCCGCACGACCGGCAAACTTCTGCAGGTCCCGGTCGGGAAGAGCCTCCTGGGGCGCGTTGTGAATACGTTGGGAGAGCCGTTGGATGGCAAGGGACCGATCGAGAGTAACGTCTTTTACCCAGTCGAGAAACTTGCACCGGGCATCATCCGTCGCAGCCCGGTCCGACAACCGGTGCAAACCGGCATCATGGCGATTGACGCAATGATTCCAATCGGCCGCGGCCAACGCGAATTAATTATTGGCGATCGCTCGACGGGTAAAACGACGATCTGTATCGACACAATAATCAGCCAGGCATGTCTCAACAAAGCGGCTGAGGCTGCAGGCGACAAGGATCACCGTCCGCTGTATTGCATCTACGTTGCCATTGGTCAGAAGCAATCCAATATCGCCCGCATCATCAGTGTTCTCGAACAAGCCGGAGCGATGCCCTACACCATTATCCTCGCCTCGCCGGCGTCGGACTCCGCAACCAACCAGTACCTCGCCCCGTTCTCAGGCGCTGCGATGGGTGAGTGGTTTATGGATAACGGCATGGACGCGTTGATTATCTACGACGACCTGTCCAAGCATGCAGTCGCGTATCGGCAAGTCTCCCTCGTTCTTAAGAGGCCATCGGGCCGTGAAGCGTATCCCGGCGATGTTTTCTACCTGCACAGTCGATTGCTCGAACGGGCAGCCCGTGTCGGCGAAAAGTATGGGAATGGTTCGCTCACTGCTCTTCCCATTATTGAAACGCAAGCCGGTGACGTTTCCGCCTACATTCCCACGAATGTAATCTCCATTACGGACGGTCAGATCTACCTGGAAACAGACTTGTTCTATCAAGGTGTGCGCCCAGCCATCTCCGTTGGATTGTCCGTTTCGCGCGTCGGTTCTGCGGCGCAACTCAAAGCCATGAAGCAGGTAGCCGGCCAGCTCAAAGGCGACCTCGCCCAATTCCGCGAGTTGGCTGCCTTTGCGCAATTCGGCTCCGAACTGGATGCGAAGACCCAGGCACAGATCGACCGCGGCAAGCGCATTATGGAAATCTTTAAACAACCTCAATACAGCCCGATCGGCGTCGAGACGCAAGTGTCGGTGATCTGGGCCGTCCAGAACGGGTATGTGGATGACGTGCCGGTGGAACGAGTCAAGGAATTTCAACTCAAACTGACGGAATACCTGAGTACCCGGAAGCCAGAGCTAATGGCCAGAATTGGAAAGGAAAAAGCTCTCAGCGCGCCCTTGACTGCCGAGGTGAAGGCAGCCCTCGATCAGTTCAAAGAAACATGGAGATGAGGTCAGCGTTGCTCGGCAACGTTGGTTGGATGCTAGCTTTCTTTCCGAGATTTAGGAGTTAGGACTATCGATTATGCACAGCCCGCGCGATTTGCGACGACGGATACGCTCCATCAGTAGTACCGCCCAGATTACCAAGGCGATGCAAATGGTGGCTGCGTCAAAAATGCGCAGAGCGCAACTCGCCGCTCTTGCCGGACGTCCCTTCGTGCAGGTGCTGTACCGTATTCAGCGTGAAGCGACAACTCGGATGGGAGAATTTAGCCATCCCTTACTCGAATCACGAGAAGTCCACAAACGCGCTGTCATTCTCGTTGGCGCGGACAAAGGCCTATGCGGTGCGCTCAACAGTAATGTCTGCCGACTGGCCGCCGACTTCGACCCCCAGACCACGCTTTACATCACAGCAGGGCGTAAGGCCGCGCAGTTCATCGCCCGCACCGGCCGGCAATTGGTCGCCGATTTTGCTTATACCGACACTCCCCGAATCTCCGAGGCCAGAGCGATTTCTGCTTTTGCCCGCGACCTCTTCTTGAAACGGGAAGTAGACCAGGTTCAGGTGATCGCCACCCGTTTCGTCAACACGCTAACCCAACAGGCGCTCTGTCTGGATTATCTGCCCGTAGGCGAAGTGAGCACAATCAAGATTCCGGGTGTCAGATCTGAGGAGGAACTCTCCAGCGATACCACCGAGTCCCTGTTTGAGCCCAGCCCTGAATTTGTGCTGAGCTACCTGATTGCACACTATCTCGATATTTACATCTATCAAGTGTTGCTGAATGCCAAAGCCAGCGAACAAAGTGCGCGCATGGTGTCTATGAAGAACGCAACCGATAGCGCCGAAAACCTTATCAAGGATTTGACGCTCGAATACAACAAGCTGCGGCAAGGCAATATTACTAAGGAACTGCTGGAAATTGCTGGCGGACAATCCGAATGAAGCGGGACCAAGTGGATTTCAGATCGCGGTAACTGGATACAAATATGAATACAGGCAAGATTGTAAAGATCCTCGGTCCGGTCGTGGACGTCGAATTTCCTGGAGCGCTCCCCGGAATCTACAACGCCCTCACCTGTGAATGCACAATTCAGAGCGTGCCCACGAAAGTAACGCTCGAGGTGCAGCAGCATCTTGGGGACAAGTGGGTACGCGCAATTTCGATGTCGGGCACCGAAGGGCTAAAGCGCGGCTACGAGGTCAGCGACAACGGCGGTCCGATCTCCATGCCCGTTGGAGAAGGAGTGATGGGCCGGATATTCGATGTGGCCGGGAATCCAGTGGATGAGCGCGGACCTGTCAAGGCGGACAAATATTATCCCATCCACCGGCCAGCACCACCACTCGTGGACCAGTCGACCTCTCCGGAACTGCTCCCCACAGGGATCAAAGTCATCGACCTCATCTGCCCTTTCTTGAAGGGTGGAAAGATCGGTGCTTTCGGTGGCGCTGGCGTCGGTAAGACCGTCGTGATCATGGAACTGATTAACAATATCGCCAAGCTCCACGGCGGTGTGTCCGTATTCGCCGGTGTCGGCGAACGCACTCGCGAAGGCAACGATCTCTATCACGAGATGTCTGAGGCGGGAGTCATAAAGCAAGACAACCTGAGCGAATCCAAGATCGCCTTGGTGTACGGACAGATGAACGAACCGCCGGGCGCTCGCCTGCGCGTGGCTCTCGCCGGTCTCGCCATCACCGAGTACTTCCGCGACGAGAAAAACCAGGATGTGCTGTTGTTCATCGATAATATTTTTCGCTTTTCGCAGGCAGGGTCCGAGGTCTCCGCCCTGCTCGGCCGCACCGCGAGTGCAGTGGGTTACCAGCCAACCCTCGCCGCGGAGATGGGGGCCCTGCAGGAGCGCATCACTTCTACCAAGAACGGGTCAATCACCTCTTTTCAGGCCGTATACGTGCCAGCTGATGACCTGACGGACCCGGCGCCGGCCACTACCTTCGCCCACCTGGATGCCACCATCGTCCTGGAGCGCGCGATCGCGGAACTGGGTATCTATCCAGCCGTCGATCCTCTTGCCTCGACTTCCCGCGCTCTCGCGCCCGACGTCGTAGGCCAGGAGCACTATGATGTCGCGCGCGGCGTGCAGAAGGTCCTGCAACGCTACAAGGATCTACAGGACATCATTGCGATTCTCGGGATGGACGAGCTTGCGCCGCAGGACAAGTTAACGGTGTTCCGTGCGCGCAAGATCCAACGTTTCCTGAGTCAACCGTTTAGTGTGGCGCAGGTCTTCACCGGTCGTGAGGGCAAACAGGTACCCGTGGCGGAAACCGTCCGCGGCTTCAAAGAGATTCTCGACGGGAAACACGACGACGTGCCGGAAGGCAACTTTTACATGAAGGGCGCGATCGAAGAAATTAGGCAGAACTAGACCCGTACTAAGAGCCGGGTCTTGCGTATCGAGTCAATATGGCCAACACTCTAAGACTTGAAATTGTGACGCCTGAAGCAACCGTTTATTCCCAAGATGTAGAGATGGTCACGCTGCCTGCCGTGGGCGGCCAGATGGGGGTTCTGCCGCAGCATATCCGCCTGATGACCCAGATGGTGCCGGGCGAGATGATTGTCCGAAAAGATGGACACGATGATTTTCTTGCCGTTGGCGAAGGTCTCGTCGAGGTAACGAACGAGCGGGTCTCCATCGTGACCAACATGGCGGTTGCGGTTGAGAGCATCGACGAAGCTGCAGCTGAGGAGGCACGTCAACGCGCCGCGGCTCGCCTGAAGGAAAAACTTTCCTCTGAAGAGGTCGCATCCGTCAACGCATCGTTAGCTCGTTCACTGGCGCAGCTGAACGTGAAACGCCGCCATCGGTAAGTGACTGGCCAGACACCGAGATCCACAAATCCACGCCTTGGCGTTAGGCTTCACCCTAGAGCACGTGGAGGGTTCGGACATATTTGATGGGAATGCTTCCCGGGCCGCTTATTCCCCGCAATAGATCACAGAACGCCCGGACCAAACAAAAACATAGTCTTTTTTGTTAACCGTAATGTAGTAGCGAACTGTTCCGGTTACATGGCACCCGTCCAGAGAGCACCGGATAGAATATGGACGAGGATCCTTGGACACAGACGAGATCGTCAGTGCTGTCTGCGCATGAACTGTAAAGATTCTTAAGGGCGCATTCGCTGAGAAGAAGTTTTCGCTTGAAGCAAACCCATTCTTAAAGCACCGCATTCTGCCGAGCTCCCAGATATTCTTGCGGTCACCCTTTTTAGCATCCTTGCTCGTTCGAGCAAGCCATAGAGGCAGAGCCGCGCGTCCATCTGCGCTAGCGCCACCGTATTGAACTGTGATTTCAGAGTCCGTATTGTTTGCTATGGTAGTCGTGTAGTTGAGAAGTTCACCTGCTTCGCTCGGGCTGACTCGCTCATATCCAACCCGGGAGCTTACCTCGATCCCCGCAGAACTCAGCTTATGGATCTCATGGCCCGTGAGCGGGTCCCAAACAATGAAGGAGTGGCCACTCCCCGGAAAGTCCGCGTCCCACACGAGGGCACTTTTCGCTTCCGCCTTAAACGTTGGAGTGTCACTTTGAGCAAGTGTCTGAAGTGCACACCCAAGCAAGGCTGAGACGATTGGCAAACTTCTCATCATTGGACGACTCACATCTGGCGCAGTCATGCCGAGGCCACTCATTGAAGCTTAAGGTCTCTCAAAGACGTGAGTATTCCCAGGCAGACACCCTGTCTCCAATATCGTAGTCAGCAAGAGGGATGAGAACGACTGGCAAAAACAACAGACTGCACGTTGCGAACTGTGTATCGAGTTTTCAGGCTGTAAAGGACGTTTGCGGAGACCGATTTCCGAACTAGTCGTGCAAAACAACATGTTCAAAATTGAACAGACACCTAGCCGACATGGTTGTAGGTTGCTTTCTAGATTTACTGTTCAGAGCAGTGATGGGGTATCGCTGCTGGGTTTGGACGCTCTAGCATCAGGCAGCGCGCCTCCTTGCGCTTCATTCGTGGCGTGGCAGTGCCGTGCTCTCCAGGCACAGTGCACCACCTCCTTGTCGAACGTTGTGTCGACAGCTCGCCGCTGACCGAAATTTGTTCGCGCCCCTCGGCCGTTCCCTTGGTCGTCGGCTTCAGCTCATCAGGCGGAACTAGAGGCACGCCAAGGAGCACTGGAAATCTAACTCGCGAGTCAAACGATGATCTGCAAGCGATGTGCTTCGGATAGTCAGCGCTCGTTCAACGGGGAAATTGCCGTCCATTTCCCCGGGCTCAACGGGCTGGACAAACCCATTGTCTGGGTATTTCCAAAGCTTGCAGTCTGTTTAGCATGTGGCTCCGCGGAATTCATCGTTCCCGAACGAGAATTGCGCGTTCTCGTGCAAGGTACTCCTGTGGGGAATGCAGTGGTTTTGTCGAAAAACACACCCCGACCATCAACAGGCTAGTGCAAAATCCTCTTGGCTGGAAACAAACGGCTGAATGTTCAGCGCGGATCGTTGAAGAATCTTGATCCCCATCCGGTCCTGAATGGTACCCAAGCAACACCGGCACCGGCTCAGCCAGCCGACAGCAGTTGACATGCAACGACCCGCCAACGATGCTGACTTTCCAGCCATGTGCTGCTAGCTACTTTTTACGGACCCGGCACCGGAATGCTCGGATCCTGTACCCGTCCCTTCCATTTGCCTCCCTTGTTTGACCAAAATTGGATAGCCGACCAGACAGTCGCTCCGATATAGAACAGCGCTACCAAGGGTAGCGTCAGGGACCAGTGGGGCTTTAGCCCATAGAACCTCACTGTCGGAAAGTAGCAGATCGTCATCCCAGCCCACGCGATCATTCCCAGCACCATCGGAACTGGAGGAGCAAAGAGCGTCAACGCAAATGGAAGAACATAAACGATCGTCAAGCCGCACAAGGTCCCGAGCAGCAACAAAACGGAATGGTGTAACTGGCTGAACGCTGTCCTCGAGATCAACCGGCCGATGTGGGTGAACGATTCGTACCGGCGAATGCTCGTCGTCAGGTTGGACACCCCCAAGTACAGCTTCCCGCCGCTGCCCTTCACGATTCTCGCCAAGGTGCAATCGTCGATGACATGCTGTCGTATAGATTCGATGCCTCCGGCGCGCGCGAGTGCCTCAGGCCGGATCAGCATGCAACTCCCGTCGGCTCCGGCGGTCCTGCGCTGTGAGTTCGCAATCCAGGCCGGTGGATAAAGCATGAGAAAGAAGAACGTGAATGCCGGAATAAGCAATTTCTCGGCAAGGGTCTCACAACCAAGCCTACCCGTGACGGATACGAGATCGTAGCCACCAGTCTCTGCCATTTCGACGAGGCTAGCGATACTCACTGGCGCGTGCACAACGTCCGCATCAGTCAAAAGCAAGTATCGGGGCTTGAGGAGAGATGCTTCTTCGATACCCGCTCGGACGGCCCAAAGTTTACCTGTCCAGCCGGGCGGCAGGGGGCGACATTCAACCACCGTCAACAACGCAGATTTTTCGACTTTTTGTGCTGCCTCGCGCGCAACCTGCACGGTGCGATCACAGCTGAAATCATCGACCAGAAATATGTGTATCGATTCGCAGAGAGTTTGCTCGAGCAGTGAGGTGATGCTGCGCGCTACAACCTCCTCCTCGTTTCTGGCAGGCACCACAATGGCCACGCGCGAGGGACTCGAGTTGCACCCGCCAACCCCGACGGTACGATTAGCCGCTTGCCAGAATCTTCCTCGGGCGAACAACAAGTAGACCCAAGACAGGACTGCAAGAATACCCGCGATAAGAAGTGAGAGCATCAGCTAATCTCAGAAGCTGCGCGGGGACCAAGAATCTTGGGCCGCAGACTGCGTCAATGCTGACTTCTGTGCCCGCTTACCACTCTGGAGATCGTGTCAAATAGCCAGATGGCGATACACATTTCGAAAAGCACTTCGTAGGGACGCATCCAGTTCATCACGTATCTCCCGACTCGACTAGGAAAGGTTTCTTGCCGCTGACGCGCACCTTATCACATCACCAGATCGGCCTGCCCTTTTCATCACGGAACACAAGCCCTTGGTTGCCGCGCCTAATCTCCCGAGGCAAGATGGCATCCACACCCTGGAAACTTGTTACTACTCCGACGATCTCCACCGTTTCGCCCCTCTGAAAAGCCGCTCCATACATCTTGACGAACTTAACGGGAGCGACATGCACTTCGTACACCTTCTCATCAACCTTGACTGTGAAGTGCGAACCCACACCGAGGCTTATGGGGCAGATGCGGTCCTTCACTTCGTCGATGACACCCTGGAATCTGGTTTCCTTCGACACGTCATACTCGGGAACGGACTCTTTAGAATAAGCTTCTTGCGCGCACGCCAGCAATGGGATCGTCACCCAGGCTGCGAGCAGCATCCCGGCGAGTAGTAATGTTTTCATGGCGAACTCTCCCAGAGAACTGATGCCGCGTGCTGTCGCCCCCCAAATTGGATTACATGTGTTCAACAAGCTGAGGCTCCGCAGCACCATACTGTTCCCACGTTGACGCCGCAGAACTGGCTGGCACGGCGACGGAGACAGGGCTCGCGAAAATGACTCTCATTTCGTCCCAGCTGTAAGCGAACTCCTTACCGCAATCCACACACACGACGTACATTCCGGTCATTCTTTTTGCCTTTGGGCGGCGTTGACCGCTCTCACACTGATTGGGAAACTGTATCGGGCATGAGTCCAACAATCGAACAGGACATCCACTGATCTGGACACGGCACATCCTGTTTTCGACTTCAGGGTCGTGTCGATTCAAGCTAAACACTCGGTCTTCCACACACGACTGTCAGAAAAACTAGTCAGCACATTAAAATAGTGAGGTAGCTGGCGTTGACAGAGGGGCAACTGCGAGTGGTCCACAAGGAGAATCCCTGCATCACAATGGTGGGTTGGCACAACAGTGGGTGCCGGAAGAGGCGGCAGTTGGTGAACTGTCTCTTTCTGGGATCAATGAGTACTTGTGAACAGGGCTAACCTGCGAATTTTCATTTCTTCCCAAACATCTTCTTCTCGACATCCGGTCCAAACTCGTTGACGAGTTCATCGATCATGCCGAACGGAACGGACATCGCCACCCGAGAGAATGTGGCACCTACGCCGCGATTAGCCTCAGGATAATAGGCATTTGAAAGGCTGCTTGTAGCGATGCTGGCTAGCAGCCCAGACCAATTGAAGGCGCGTCCACCTGAATCTTTGTGTGTCAATACGGGCCGGATGAGCGCGTGTCCCAGGCGTTTTTGGAATGGCCCGGTGCCAAGGCGATAGTAGCGTGGATCTTGATGCAGGACAGAAGGAAACAAGAAGGTTCCAAAGAATCCACCCGCGGCTTCATTGGCCAATCCGGCGCCGAATCGCTTGCCATAGCCGGCAGCACCCTGTCCATATTCGGGGAAATCATTGTTCGCCTGCGCGAGACCGGCATCGAAGGCTACCCAGCCAATCGTGAAGGGATCGGTTTTGTCCTTCACAAACAGTCGAAATTTTCCGCTCGCCGTGAGCGGGCGAACTGACTTGCTGTCAGCGACGCTGAAGGTCGGCAGGATCCAGAAGAGGCGAGCATGTTCGTCTTCAAGTTTCCTGCTTGTTGCAGGAGGAGATTGCTGAATCACGAGAGAGGTCGGTTCAACTCTCATCGCCTTCGAGCTTTTTGGGCTAATTGCAGCAGATTCCTGCGCCCAAGCAATGCTTGCTACGAAGATGCAGAGAATTGCGATGAAAAAGACGTTCGCCCTCATTGGCTCTCCGAGTCTCCCACGCAAAGCGACTAGTCTCTCAACCTAGGCGCAAACACTGGCTGCAACATCCTCACCTCAAGGTGATTGACTCTGTCAGTTGAAATGACAAAACGGTCTCTGCTGGCAAGTCGATTTGCTTGTTGCCGGTCATGCTCCCGCCGATGAATCCGGCACCGGCACCGACTAATGCACCGATTCCCGCCCCCTTGCCACCGCCTGCAATCCCGCCGATCAGGGCACCTCCGGCCGCTCCTCCACCGGTGGCCACAGCAGTACGCTTACCTTTTCCTTTTGCGGTCTGTTCAGCCCTTGTGGTTTGAATCAAATAAGTCTTACCCTTAATCGTTACCTTGTTCAGCGCGAGCTTGAGTCGTGCCTCGCCCTTGATTTTCCCCTTCGCTTTGGCTTCCACAACGGTGCCGGCCGCGGGTGCGCCGCTGGGAACAACTGCTTTACCTCCAACCTCGACAGGCTGCGCCACGGTCGCTTCGAATGGGTCACCGGTCTTACTGCTCTTCGATCCCAGTGCCGTCGAGAGACGCACTGTAACGACCGTCCCGGCAGGAATCACCACCGGCTTCGGTGGTGGCGGCGGGGGCGGCGGCACTGGCGCTGGTGCGGTTGCCGGGACAGCGGACGATTCTGGTTGTTTCACGTCCGCGGAAGAACTCTGCTGTGTTTGCTGTGTGCTATCAGCGACTGGCGCCAATGGCTGTTCCGACTTCTTCTCGCAAGCTACAGCCAGCGAGAGCAGGGCAACTGACAGCATGGTGAGCATTAGACGGGTCATCGTGCTCCTCCTGGCGTTCTCAATTTCAGCTTGTAAAGGAACAGTTTGGCAGTGGCAATTCTGACAGGGTGGCAAGCAATAAATGCGCGACTGAACTCCCCCGTTGTCCTCGTGTGCAGCCATCCCGCAATCACATGATTGAGATTTGAGCACCTGTCAATTCTGACGGTAGCCGCTCCGGTTCGCACCGTATTGTGTGATCGCCCGCTGTCCATGCACAATCCTTTGAGCTGTAGCCGCAGCTTTGCGTGCCAGAGGAGAATGCAATGGCCCCAAGCCGGATCATGGTGGTCGATGATTTTAAGGATTGGCGACTGAAAGTTTGTTCGATTCTCGAACAATCCCAAGAATTGCTAGTTGTCGGTGAAGCTTCGGACGGTGCAGAGGCTGTCCAAAAAGCCCAGGAACTGCAACCAGACCTGATTGTCCTCGATATCGGACTCCCAAAACTCAATGGAATTGAGGCAGCCCCGCGAATGTCTGAGCTTTCCCCGGGGTCAAAAATACTTTTTTTGTCACAAGACAACGACGCCGATTCGATACAGGCGGCTCTCAGCGCAGGGGCGTGTGGTTATGTTCACAAGTTAAGCGCTGGAACCGAACTGTTGAGTGCGGTTGAGGCGGTTCTTCAAGGCCAGAGGTTTGTCACTGGTGGGATCAGTTGCCAGGAATCTAATGGCACAAATCCGACAACTGCGACGGCTCGGTCCGACGCTGACGCCGTCGTTCCAAGCTAGCCTGTCGCGGTTTGTCTTTTGCTCAGGCGTTTCCACGCCGACGACTAGAAGGCAAACTTCACGGCCAACTGCCCGACACGCGCGTTCACGGCTGTGCTGCTAATCACCCCGAACGTCGGCGATGTGAAATTGGTATCGGGATCCGAAAACTGGCTATGGTTCAGTGCATTGTAGAACTCGGCACGAAATTGAGGACTACTTCTCTCGATCGGCCATCGCAGCGTTACCGTCTTTGAGAACGCGAGATCTAGGTTCGCTTGCCCAGGATCACGCCCGACGGCAAGGGCTCTGGCAAGGTGCTGCCGGCTTGCAAACTGAAGGTAGACAAGAAGGCGCAGCAGATTGAGATCGAGACGTATCAGAACCCCTGGAATCTGACTAACCTGATGGTCTCTAAAGATTGAGGAGCGCTGCCGCTTACCTCGAGTTGTTGGCGTTCATGTAGGTCGGCTTGAACAACCGAAGGGGGGTGTTCTACTGCTGCGCCCTCGCGATGATCCTCAGAACTTTAAAACGATTCCAGCGGAGACCCTGCCCTGATTGTCTTGAGTCTGGTCACCAAACTTGGTCATGAGCCAATCTGCTTGCACTAGACGAAATCCGATTCCCTTCCGAAATCCAATGTCTAAACCGCCTCCAACAAGCATGGCAAATGCATTGGAGTTCACACCTGACCCCGTAGCAGTAGCGCCCCCGAACAAAGCATGCACAAAAGGCTGGACGACCGGCAGGCGTGCAGTGAGTACGGGACCAACGGTATACGTGTAAACCGATGAACTCCCTCTCCGCGAATTGTAGACACCGCTGAAGTCACCGGTGATTCCCAAAACGTGTTTGAAATTTCCAGTCAACGAGGCGTTCCACCCCGCAGCGTTATAACTGGACTGAAGATGTTCGAACTGCGCTCCTCCAAAAATCTCCACTCGTTGAGCTAATGCTGGCGTGCTCAGGAACCCGGCGAGCAGGGACATAAATATGAGTTTCCTCATCAGATCCTTCCTTCAGACAGAACTGCATCTTTCGAGTAGTCGACCTACCTGGTACGGTTCAGAACCTGAGCCTAAGCCGTCGGTGACAGCGCCAGATCTGTCAAAAGTTACAGAGGCCCGTTGAAGGAAGGATTGCAAATGGATATTGATTCCTGCGGAAGTGACATTGGACCTCCAGCGTCCCCGTAGTGATCTCCACGTCTGGAGATCTGTGCTTGCGGTGCGGCCTTATTCCCGATAGACGATTAACAATATGCCCAGCAGCACCATGGCACTTGGCCAAACGTAGGGAATGAAGCGTCGGCGCCAAAATTCACCATCGGAAACGAGTTTGAACAGCGCCACACCAAGGCCAACGATCATGAACCAGAAGTGTTCGCGCTTGACCAGCAGCATTGAGAGCGTCATGTGGTGATGGTGAGTAGTGGCCGGAGCGGGATCGTTACCAATCGGCATTGACATGTGATCCATGGTGGAGTGATCCATGGGTATGTTGGAGTGGTCCATGTGCATGCCGGAATGATCCAGATCTGTCACGGAGTGGTGGGTGCCTGGCTTGGGGTCCGGTACGTGGGGAGCGGGCGGGTTACCGTCGGGATCGAGCATCGGATTGACCAGGTAAGCGTGAACGTCCGGCGAAGTTACACCCGAACTGGCGGTATGATCGTGGACGAGCAGAAAAGCTGCGCCGACCATGGCGAGGATGGAAAAAGTCCACGCGCCCCAGAAGCGATTTAGGGAACCACACAAGCGAAGATATTCGACGACGCCCATCGCAATGAGGATCAGGGCGTAGATCTTGTGCTGTCCAGCTTCCTGGTCGTGGTGCAGAAGCCATGCCCAGTTCAGATTGCCGCGCGGCCAGATTTCAGCGTCACTCCACACCGCCAAAAATAACCCCGCACACACAAACAATGCCGGCCAGAGATAACGCAGGGCGCGGAGGTTCGGGGAATGAAACGAGGCGAGGACAAGGAATCCGACTCCAATCAGCGCCCACCCCGCAACGTGGTGATTGAATTCTGAGAGAGCCTTGTCGGGATCCTGGGATGGGACGGAGACCGGACCTGACGCAGTGATCTGATCCTGGCCAAAAGCCGGGATTATGATGACGTTGTCCGCAAACCCGCCTAGTGCAGCCAGGCTGAGCCAAAACATCAAAAGGTAACTCGTCCCACGCACGCACACCTCACCTTTGCAGCGCTCTACTTCCTATCCACATCTACAGCCAAATGTTTCCCCGCAAGAATGCGACAATCCTGAAAAATACTCTGTCATCCGCAAGTTGCTACGCGAGATAGTCGATCCAGACACCGCCTCAATACCACTGTAAGAACTACCAGTGGGATAACTGCACAAGTTCAGCAGGGAACCGCGCGTGAATCAGCGCCAGGCGGCACGATTCTGAAGCGATGTAAGGCGACGAACGCGGGGCTGACTATCTTCTTCGGCCACCGCCGCCTCGCGCTCCACCACCCATCGAGCGACTGAAGTTCTGACTGCGCTGCTGCCCTGAAGCGCGTGCCTGCTGTTGCTGTTGCAGATTGGCCTGAGGTTTGGATGTGGACTTCCATCCGTCGCCGCTGTTCTGAGACCAGTTTCCATTCTGACGGTCGTATCGGTAGACGTTACCGTCTTTTCCGGCATAAATATTGTTCGAACCGGCAGCAACCCCGGCACCAGTGTTTGTGTTGTAGGCAAATCCACCGCGGCCTGCCGCCCCCTGGCCAGTGTACATATTGCCCGCGTAACCGGCGCCGCCACCAGCGACGATTCCTGTATTCGGGTTATATCCCACAGCCCCACGCCCTGCGACGGCGTTGCCGGTGTAGATATTTCCATTCGCACCACGGCCCGCGACGCCTACGGTCCCGCGTTGTGTGTTCTGGAAAGCCGTTCGGCTTGCCGCACCATAGTTCCCTGTGTACGGATTCGCCCAGGCGGCGCCGGTACTCGCGTAAGCGGTATTGCCCCAGCGGCCGTACACGTTCGCGCTCGCATAGCCGCCGTAGCCGTATCCCCAGGCTGGTCCCCAGCAGCAGGCTCCGTAGTAGCCCCACGGTCCCCACCACGGATAGTAGTAGGGATAACCGTAGGTGTAGCCGACACCGATCGTGATGCTCCAACCCGTCCCCGAACTCCACGTAGAGGCCACGCCGACCCCGTACGTGTAGGGCGCTCCATACCAGTAGTGACCGACATAGGGCGGATAGTACCAACCTGTGCCGTATACGACCGTGGTGGTTGTGGAAGAGACGACTGTGCCGTAATAACCGGGCGTGTAGCCTACGTAGACGACATCTGGCGTGGACCGGTACACCTTGACGTATGTGACGTAGTGCAAGGAGGAACTCGGGGGTATCGAGTAGATCGCTTCCGGAACGGAGGTTGCCACTACCCACGGTCCACCCGGCGTCGCCCCCACGAACCAGACTGCATTCTCGACGGCATAGTAATTTTTGACATCCACCTGAATGACCGGGGTCGAGGTATTTACCGCGTACTGCAGGTCCGTGCCTTCGATATTCTTGAACTGGGGGTCTCCATCGTATTCAACCTTCAGATGGGCCTCGTTGCGAGTTATCGTAGCTGTCTGCGGAATTGAGTTCGCGATGAGGGCTTCCTTGGCTGGCCCGGTTCCCGGGACTGACACCAATACACCAGCTCTTGGGCTGCTTTCGGGGATGGCAGCGAACTTCTCAGGTAGATTCTTCCCATCAACAAACACCCAGGGACCAATTTCCAGTGATTTCGATCGGAACCAACGCCCCGCCAGAAGGATGTAGTAATCGAGACTTCCGGTATCCCGAAAAATGTTGGCTGTCGTGTTCTTGACGTACTCTAGCCCAGTGTCGGGGATGACCTCGAACTTTGGCGGACCTTCTGTCACCAGCAACTCCGCAGGACCCAAGCTGACATAAATCGATGGAATCTTTCCTGTTTTGTTCGCCTCCTTTAATGAAGGCGGAGTCTTTCCTTCCGGTGTCTTTGACTTTTGATTTTCCTGGATGCCCTTGGTGATCTCTTTCATATCATCGGGAATCTTCGAAGCGTAAGACCAAGGGCCCGCCACGAGATCGGGAGCCTGCAGCCACCCATCCATCACACTCAGGTAGTACACACTTTTTTTTGTGTCGAGCAGAATCGTGGCTCGGGTATTCAGCATTAACTGCAATTCGGTTCCACCGACATCCCGATATCGCGCTGGGCCGTCGATCAGAACAAGCAAAGAAGATTTTGTAGTGAAGATAACTTTTGGAGGATCGTTGTTCACCTGAAACGCCTCGGGCCCCTCCTGCTCCGAATCACTCGCCGCCAACGCAGCTTCCAAGCGGTCCAGAGCAATCACTTTCGACTTCCCGGGCAGCTTCGCTTGCAGGAAGGTCTGATATTCCGCTTCCTTGGTTTCCATCGTAGGAAACTTGACCTTGGTGATCTGGAAGTTGTCCAAGGTTACCTGGCGGTTGACCTTGTCTACCTCCGTTCGCGCCGTGAACCACACAACTCCGTATTTGGTTATCTTCTTGGTCTTACTCT
The DNA here is from genome assembly GCA_035652655.1 of Terriglobales bacterium. Classification (GTDB taxonomy): domain Bacteria; phylum Acidobacteriota; class Terriglobia; order Terriglobales; family Acidobacteriaceae; genus Gp1-AA133. The sequence continues at coordinate 22,673 of DASRDJ010000359.1, read as the reverse complement.
CCAACGCAAGCGCAGCGTAGGCATGCAACTCGTCGTCCTTCCAAGCCTCCATTTGCGGTTGGTACATGGAAATCGTTTCATCTGCGCGAACGGCTTTGCGGGGCCATGCGTCATCAACACGTGGCTCGGCTTGCGCCGTGCCGGCGGAAACCCGGGGCGTCGATTGATCGAGTGGTCGACGCACTGCAGAGGGCGCATCCGGCAATGACTGCTGAAGTTGCGGATGGTCAGGCAACGACGTCTGCGCACGCAAGGAGGAAACAGGAAATGCGAGCAGCAAAGGCAAAGAGCAACGAATGACGGCGATCAACTTGCAGTGCATGAATACCAGATGGTAGATGGCTCTCTGGCATCCAGACACCGTTAGAACTGACAGGTTGGTCGCCGCTTGGTGCGGGGAGTTGAATCAGGCGGACTTCGGCCGAGCAGGGTATAGATATTTGATTAGCAGGACCTCGTTGCCATCCTGCCCGTAGATGAGTTCGTCCACGAGTTGCTGGGCCAGCAGAACACCGAATCCCCCCGGGCGCATCCCTCGCTCTTCACGTAGCGCAATGTGGCGGATCGGATCATCGGTCGGGTTGGCGATCGCCGCGTGAGGGATTTCGTCAAGCGTAAAGCCTTGGCCGGGATCAGTAATGTGACACGTCACCATGTGACGAGCACGGACGTATTCGATCTCTACGTATTGATTGGGATCTAGTCGTCCGCCATGTTCGATGGCATTCATAAGCATCTCCCGAAATGCCATAGCTACTTGATTCCGTTCCGGGTCAGGCAGTTCGGCGATCTCGTTGAGAAAGTGCACCAGCCGATCAGCCGTTTTTACATCGCACCGGGCGAGGATCCGAATCAATTCCGGTGTTCCTGAGACAATCTCGATACCATCGTCCCAGCAAGGCCCACCCGTAGCCAATTGAATCATCTCGGCGAGCGTGTCCAATGAAAATGGCTTTGAAAAATAACTGAAGGCGCGTTCGCGCATCGATGTGATCACGTCCGAGGGTGTGCCTTCGCCAGCGAGGATGATCAGTCGAGTGTGAGGCCGCACGCGCCGGATCTTCCGCAATAGTTCGATGTCTTCTCTGCCGGACGTCTTGTCGCTGGTCACGATCAGGTCAAATGCTCGTGCCCGAGCTGCGGCAAGTGCCGATAAATTATCTGGCACATTCATAACAGCCCAGGAGCCAGGGTCAAGAACTCGCAACAGAACAGTCTGGACCTCGGGGGCGGCGCCCACTAGCAGCGCATTCTTGACGGCAAAAGGCCGGCTCTCGGTATTCGGGGCAGAACTCATCTATATCCCAGGGAAAACAGCTTTTGTGCGAACGATAGCGATGGAATCAACATCCAGACCGTGAGAGGTAGGACACCAGTCGCCCAGGTTTTCATGACAATCTTTCTCAGGATTCCGGCGGGCCCTCCTGTTTCGGCCTAGGATCATGTCGAACTAAGCCTAAGCAGTCAGTCTTAAACTGCGCGACTGTCAGAAGAACCAGTCTGCACATTGAAAGGTTTTCGCAGTGCGCGCCTGATTTTCATCATTTATGCCCCGGTGCTATGGTGTAAGCGTCTGAAGCGGAGGCGCCGGGACTTGGCTGGCAAACGCATCGATGTTTGTCCTTACATCACGGCACTGCTCTGCTTCGCGCTCTCGCCAGCTCTCAGCGCGCAGCAACAACCCGAGCCAAAACCGCTGCACTTTGATTTCACCCCTTTCATCGGCTATCGCACCATCATCAGCTTTCCTGTCGACCCCCATGTAACAGGGACAAACCCTCGAGTCGTACTCGACGCCAGCCCCAGCTATGGAGCTGCGTTCGGTGTGCGCCTCCAAGAAGATGGCCTGGTCGAAGTACGATGGGCGAGGCAGGACTCCTATGTCCACACAGAGGACATCCTGCCCCAACCTCTCCGTCAACGCGTGATTCTTGACCAGTTTCATGGAGACTTCAGCCACGAACCCTTTGTAGAAGAGTGGCCCCATTGGGCGAAACCGTTCGTGATGGCCAGCGTCGGCGCCACCCATGTTTCGGGCAGTAGCAATTTCAACTTCACGCGTTTTTCGTTTGGACTTGGAGGCGGGATCAGGTTCTATGCCAGTCGTCATTTCGGCTTCAAGATTCAAGCCGAGTGGTTACCAGTCTTTGCAGACCCTCGTGTGGCATTCATTTGCGGCTCGGGCTGCATTGTGCACGTCGGTGGCACCGTCAGTTCTCAAGGTGAAGTCCTGGCAGGGCCCTTACTGCGATTCTGATTCTCGACCTCATTTGAGATCTCCGTTCAAAAGGGTACTTCCCAGCCACTTCGCGTTGTCGGTGTTTCACTCATAACTGTCAGTGAGAGGAAATTGTCCACACAGTCACTGGTGAAATCGCGCTCTTGATTTACGACGCATCCATTCGTTTCCCACGAGCGATCCAGCGTCATTATGTTGGAGCTGGCACTTCTGCCAGTGCAATATAGCGGTATGTCGAGCGAAGCTTAATTCCGTATTCTCCTAATTGGATCCCGTCATTCAACAGATTATGAGTCACACGAACCTGATTGAAGAAATCAAGGTAGAGTCCGTTTTTCATCCGTCGGATTTTTCCGAGGCGAGCGAAGTTGCCTTTGCGCACGCCCTGAAGATCGCTCTGGTGGCCAAGGCCAAACTGACAGTGCTTCATGTCCAGGCGGTCCCTGGCACAGAATGGCAAGACTTCCCTGGCGTCCGCGACACACTCGAGCGATGGAGGCTCATCCCGAAAGGAAGCCCCAAGATCGCCGTGGGGCAGCTCGGTATCGGTGTCAGCAAGGTGATCGCGTCAGGCAAGGATCCGGTGAAAGCCTGCCTAGGTTTTCTGGAGAAGCATCCCGGAGATCTAATCGTGCTGGCAGTGCACCAGCACGAAGGTCGCATGCTGTGGCTGGATAAGTCGGTGGGCAAGCCGATCGCGCGCCAGGCCGGACAAATGACGCTCTTCATACCCTATGGGGTGGAGGGCTTCGTCTCGCGACAGAACGGCTCGATCTCACTCCGGAACATCCTAATCCCGGTCACCACCAAGCCCCGTCCTCAGCCGAGCGTCGAAGCCGCCGCACGCCTCATCCGCAACCTCCAACTCCCTGCTGGCGAGGTCACATTGCTTCACGTGGGATCGGCTGCCGAAGCGCCCTCGGTGAAGTTGCCGGCCACGCACTGGACATGGAACAGCGTGGCCAAGAGTGGCGAACCGGCTGAAACAATCCTGCAAACCGCCACGGAGCTTCGCGCAGATCTTATCGTGATGACGACCGATGGCCCTGACGGATTTCTCGATGGCCTGCGCGGGACCACCTCCGAACGCGTGTTGCGAAAGACGCCTTGTCCCGTGGCGAACCTGCCCGTGGGGTCCATCTTGGGCTGACGCGTGCACCGCTGACAGCGCATAGAGGCTCATCCGTAGGCCCCATTTGAGATGAAGTGCATTCGAGATGAAAGCCTCCGGAAGCGCCATCGTGATGTGCTTCAAGTCTGATGGCTGTCTATGAGCGTGATGCAATTTTTTCAACGGTAATCTGGGTGGGTGATTCGCCTACGCCGTGCGACGTTTTATTCTTGCCATCTGCACGATGGTCGGTGGAATGCGAACGCGCCTGACTTGACCTGATTGCCGGTCCAGCGCATCGATAAATACCAAGTTTTCGCCGACGCTGACTGGGTCGGATACCAAGTCAAATACCTTTCCGTAGAGCCTTACCTGATTGTTTTGAGCATAGCCCAGGCGTTTTATCGTTTCGCAGAGAGTGTCCGCTTGGTTTGGCCCGCGGTACTCCTCGTACTCATCTTCAAGCCGGGAATGGTCTTCGAACTGAGTGCTCCTCATGGAGCGAACCGGTCCGACTCGGCGTGCAGTTTCGGGTCCAACAAATGTGCACCGTCAGCGTGCTCTTGCTTGTCTGCGCTGGCTGTCTTCTCGAATAATCTGCCCTCAACCGAATCACCTTTTTGCTCGATTGCTGCAATCCAATCTCGTACCCATTTAGCAAACTCTTTGTTTTCCTTGTACTTGGGTGTCATAGACTCCTTCGTCGAACCGTCATATTACCGGGCCGATGCGGGCGATAGAACTGGCTATTCTTGCAGGCTGAAACCCAAAAAGAGCTCACTCTTGAGATTAGGGAATTGCAGTCATTGGCCGGGGTAGAGAGAGCGTCGGCCAACCCACAGTTCACTTCCCCCCAGCTAGAGACATCCAATCACTTTCTCTGACCCGGTAGAAACAACGCTCACATACGTCCATAGCGTAACTTCCGTTGAGGACGCGCGATACAGAAGCAACAAATGGAGTCCACTATCCCCTGTTTGTATCAAGTGCTTGCGGTGACTGCCGCGAGGTTTGTTGCATTTCGCAGCTTTTCGTTTAACAGCAATTTCTCAGACCGCTACGCGTATTTTTGCTAGTTGTCTCAGATCCGAGCCTTCTTTAGGTTAACGCTCAGCGCCAGCTCAGCTCAGACGCACCACCAGAATCCACACGCACAATTTTGTTCCACCCCACAATTCAAAAAAAACGGCCTGACAACAACCGTAAAGAGGAGAATAGTAATGCCAGTTAAGAATCCGAAGGAACTCTTCGTTCGCATGCTCAGTGACTTGCGTCACGGCACCGAGAAGACAACCAAGGTATTTCAGGAACTCAGCGAAGTGGCGCAAGATCCAGACGTCAAAGAGGCGTTAGAGGCACGGGTCTTCGTCTCCCACAAAATTCTCGACACTCTCGATCAGTGCTTTAAACTTATGGGCGAGCAGCCGCAAAAGCTCGGCGGACGCCTACACGATGTGTTTGCCGAGGATTTCCGCCAGGAACTTGATGAGATACAAAACCCAACCGTTCGGCATCTCTTCATCCTGGCCAAAGCAAGCCACTTGATTCACTTTCGTATTTCTGAGTACAAAGCGCTAATCGCGGCCGCTGACTTGTCGGGCCACTACGGCGTTGGCGTACTTCTAGAAAGTTGTTTAGCGGACAAACTCGCCTTCGCGGAGCGCACAAGGCGCCTAATCCAAAATATTGCTGCAACAAGAGTGGCCGAGAAGATCGCCGCGAGGTCAGTTGCATAGCGGCAACTTTTCTCGCGAAATCCAATTCGCTATCGCGCCGGGCTCGCGTGGTCGAATCTGCGCATCCGGCGCGAATTTTGAACTGGTTACAAATCCTCAGAAGATGGACGACGTAAACATAAAGAAGTCAGGCCTGGGAGGCTCTCCTATGCTATTGAAAGGCTGGTTTTCCGCGATAAGACAGCACTGCAGTCGACGGTTCCGGCAATCCGGCGATGAAGAGGGCGTCGAGATTAGGAGATTGCTGCAGGAGTTGCTTGACCTTGAAAAGCCAACCGAAAAAGTCCCCACTGAAGTCCCAGTGGATCTTAGCCACAGTCGGCTTCATCGCTGATGCAGGCTTGTGCTTTTGCTACATCTCTTCCGCAGGCGTTCTCCGATTGGGGTCGAAATCGACAGCCGCGAAAAAGGTTGAAGATCTACTTATTCGACCCAATCCGAAGTCTGATGGCTTCTTCCGAGCAATAGTTGGCTTAGTACGACCAACTTTACTCGCACATGGGAGTCGACATGGTTATGGAGTCATCACATTTTGACCCCGTTTAAAGACCGCTCTATGGCGCTACGAGGAAGCGTTGGTAGCTGTTCACGCTAGCTACGCCTCTTCGGTGCTGCAAAAGAAAATACCAGAGCAACTCTAACCTGCCACAACTGACAGTTACGTTGTCGGATGCCCCTGCTATTTTTACAAGTCAGTGTGGAAATTCTTAGCTTCCATGATGGTTCAATCACGTAACTTCTTTGCAGTTATCCTCGTCTGTGTCGCTTCAACGCTTGGTCTAGCGCAATCCGCCCCGGCTGCGGCGAATCATCCGAAAGTTGGTCTCGTGCTCGAAGGCGGTGGTGCGCTCGGTTTGGCGCACATTGGGGTCATTCAGTGGCTCGAGGAACACCGCATTCCGGTCAGTTATGTCGCGGGAACGAGCATGGGCGGTTTAGTGGGCGGGATTTACGCCACCGGACGGAGCGCCGGTGAGGTACGGGAGGTTGTCGAAGGAATCGATTGGGATGTCGTGATCGGCGGGGAGACGCCGTTCGGCGATCTGTCCTACCGCAGGAAGCAGGATTTACGAGAATACCCGACCAGGATGGAATTTGGATTACGCGACGGACTGCAGTTTCCATCGGGATTCAATACTGGTCAGCACGTCTCGTTCATCCTCGATCGCATCTCTCTTCACTATTCTCAGCTCAAGAGTTTTGATGACCTTCCGATAGCATTTGCCTGTGTGGCGACGGATTTGTCGACCAACAGTGAACACATCTTTCGGAGTGGCGAATTGAATGTTGCCCTTCGCTCCACCATGTCGTTGCCAGGGGTCTTCACCCCGGTCCACTCAGGCGGCCATATTTACGTTGATGGCGGACTTCTAAATAACATCCCGGTGGACGTCGCGAGAGAGATGGGGGCAGATGTCATTGTCGCTGTTCACCTGGAGGCTGCTCCCCTGGCGCCTGATGCGTACCTCTCGAGTTTCGCCGTGCTGAATCAGTCGATCTCAGCGGTAATCGCAGCCAACGAACGGCGGTCGATGGAGAAGGCGGATGCGTTAATCACGGTGCCGCTTCAAGGGTTCAACTCCATGGAATATAAAAGGGCGGACGAAATCATCCAAGCGGGATATGAAGCAGCGGCTGCCAACGCTGCAACGCTGTCGCGACTCTCGGTCGACCAGGCGGCGTGGGACCAATACCTCGCAGAACGGGATTCTCGCCGCAACCGAGCGACCCCGGTGCCGCAATTTGTAAAAGTCACCGGAGTTCCTCCGAAGGTCGCGCAGCCCATTGAAAGGGGCATGGCCGACGTCGTGGGGAAGCCAGTCGATTTGGCAAGGCTGGACGGGGAGATTCTGAAGTTGAACGGATTGGGTGCGCTTTCCAGCGTTAGTTATTCCATGGTCGAGCGAGATGGAAAGCCCGGCTTGCAGATTCAAGCTGAACCCAAGCCCTACTCTCCGCCGATCGTGCAGCCACTCATCCTTATCGACGGATCCGACTACAACAATGTTTTTTTTAGTATGGGTGCCCGTATCACCTTCCTGGATTTCGGCGGCTACAGGAGAGAGCTACGAAACGATGTGATGGTCGGCTCGCAATATGGGATCCAAACCGAATACTACCGCCCTTTGAGCGGAACCAGCAGCTGGTTTGTCGCACCTCGAGCCGGCTTCGACAGTTCTCTCTATCCGGTCTTCAACGAAAGCACGTTGCTGACGATTTATAGGAACCGCGAGGCTCTCGGAGGATTAGATTTCGGATACGCCTTTGGCAGCACTGGCGAGCTGCGGCTCGGTTATGAGGGAGGCTACAAGAAACTGAAACCGCAGATTGGGCACACCGATGTCCTTCCGACTGTTTCCGGCGCCACCGGCGACGTTAGGTTGCAGTACACCCTGATAACCCTGAATGATCCGGTCCTTCCACGCAAGGGCGAAGGCGTGAAGTTCTACACCAAGTATTTCCACGTCAACCCCGCGGCGCCGGAGGGCTTTGCTGTGTCGGAGTTGGAGATCCAGAACTTCTTCCAGCTGAACCGCAGGAACACAGTGTTTCTGAATGCTTATGGCGGCTCCACCTATGGATTCAACGCTGGCATTCCGGCATTCCAACTCGGTGGCGTGACCCGGTTCGCAGCCTACGGTACTAATGAACTGTTAACGAACCAATACTACCTGGGCCAACTCGGCTACATCAGGACACTGAAGAACCTTCCACCGCTGCTCGGCAGCACCATCGATTTTCTCGGAGCCTTCGAGGTCGGCAAGACGTACCAACTTCCTCACGGTCCCAAGCCGCCCAACATTCCGGGTGACGTCGTTGGGGCACTCATTGTCAATACACGGTTTGGACCGGTGGAAGCCGGAGGGGCTATCGGCAACTATGGCCACGCTAAGTTCTTCTTCCAGGTCGGACGAATATTCTGAGGAATTCTGAAATATCCAGGAGAGGGACGCAAATCTGCCATAGAGCACAGGTGGCCTTCACTCTCTCGTAGTCCGCGGTATTCCGCCTCGCAACCCGCGGCCGAGTGTCCGTGCTCGGTTCTCTCCCTCAGGGATTGCCCTTGCCACGCGTTCCATTCATACACGTCGACGACCACTCCTCATCGGTGGTCTCGCAGTCGACCTCGTTTCATTCGCGGACACGAGGGTGCTTTCTCGAACCTATGCGACGGGCTTGCGTTCGCCGGTCGACCCGAACCAGGAGATGGTGGGCCTCGGAGTGAACTCGCAAGATTGCTAGTCGGTACCTTGAGTGAGGTTACGGCTGGGAACTCTGATTCGCGCATGACACATAATCCTGTTACTTTTGCCAGTTTTGCCCTTCGTGAAGCCATCGACAATGCTTGTGTCTCGCCAGGACGGATCTGTGAAGGAGATGGCATGAAGCTGACTTCCGTGATGTCGTTCGTGTCGTTTCTATCGATCGTTATTCTTGCTTTGGCAATTTCATTGCCAGCCCAGCTGAACGCCGCACCTCAAGCTCAAGGGCAGCCCTTGACATCGCCCACTCCCTCCGCCCCGCAACTTTGGAGAGATCCCGACCGGATTGAAGAGCTGAAAGATCTATTGTTTGATTTTGACACCTACGATTCCACCTCCGAACAAGCGGTTCTTGAGGCAGACGCACGGTGGCTCAAAGATCATCCGAACGTTCGAGTCAAGCTAGCCGGGCACGCTGATCCCCGTGGAGACATCGCATACAACCTTGTTCTCTCGCAACGACGTGCTGAAACAATCAAACAGGAGTTAATCCGGATGGGTGTTGCTGAGAATCAGATTGTGTTTGCCACTGGGTGGGGAAAACTGTATCCGAACTGCCTGGAGTCGACCGACGAATGCTGGAAGCAAAACCGGCGTGTGGATTTTGTGCGCGCGATTGACTAAAGATTGGCGACCCTTTTTGGAGACTGTCCCGAACCGCGTGGGAGTTCGGTCATAACGCCTTTGGCAGACCACCATTTAGCCCCGTGGAGGCGGACCGGGGGTATCCAGCGACAATGAGACGTGCAGGGAAAGTTCTTGCCGGGCTGAGCTTAGCATTGCTCGTTTGTAGCACTCTTCACGCGCAAGATGATTACTCCGACAAGATAAACACGAATCTGGGTGCAGCCGTGAGTATTCCTCTCAGCCCAACTTCGAAGTTTGTCAACACTAGCTGGGGCCTCAGTGCAGGCGCCGGTTACAATTTCTCCCCACATCATTCAGTCATCGGCGAGTTCATGTGGAGCGCGCTCTATCCGTCTGACTCGTCGCTTCAGCCGATTCGGATGGCTTTGAACGATAAGACCATCAATGGGCACACCAATCTCTATACGCTGACCGGAAATTACCGATACGAATGGCAAGGCAAGCTACTCGGTGCCTATTTCATCGGCGGGGGAGGATGGTACTACCGTACGCTCGGTTTCAAGGGGCCAGTTACTTCAGGCAGTGACATCGTCTGTGCGCCAGCCTGGATGTGGTGGGGATTCACCTGCACCTCCGGAATGGTGACTCCCAACCAGACTGTCAAAGGCTACGATTCAAGCGTGCTTGGTGGCAACGTCGGCGGTGGATTAACTATCAAGATCGGTGACCCCAGCTATAGGGTCTACGTCGAACCTCGTTATCATTATGCTCCAACCAAGAATGTAACCACGCGATTGATGGTGATTACGCTTGGAATCCGATACTGACCACCAGCACCATACCTCGCTTCCTTCCCCGTCTGTGCCAGATAATGCGGTCAATTGGCGCAAGATCGCCATGACACTCATTGAGAATTACTGGTGATCTCATGGGAGCAATTTTGAAGACCGCTGTAAAATCAGGGCTCTCAGGTACTGGCTACGATAACGCACACCTGACCAACGTGGCGAACCAGTGGCGGAAGGCGCGCAGGATGTGGGACTCGGTCCTGCGGCGAAACTCTGCTGCTGCCGGCATACGTTCGCGACGGATGTTCTTGAACGGACGGGAAACCTCGCCGCGCTCATGAGAGTGTTGGGGCACGCCGACGCGCAGACCGCGATGAAGTACCAGCATCCGGGTCTGGAGCAAATACGGAGGCCGTAGAAGAACGAAACCGCCGAGCTCGCAGCTGGTTGCGCGAAAAGCCCCACAAAGTCCCACAGTGGGGAATGCATGCAATAGCTAAGTTGTTGAGGGAGTGGTGAGCGCGGAAGGAATCGAATCCACACAAAAACGTATATTCAACAACATAGAAGGCAACGGACGGCGCTTTAGGCGACGTTGGTACATGCAAAGCAGTGCGAACGGCAGGTGAACGGCAGGTGCACGAGAGTGGGTGAGAGTAATGATGACCGGGCCGAGGTGAACTGATGAAATGTGATCGAAGGAACGCTGAAGGTAAGACTTGCGGGGCTCCCGCCCTGCGAGGCATGAACCAATGTGTTATGCACTCGGGACGAGCCGCCGAGCTTGGAAGCAGAGGTGGCCGTCGTCGAACCGCAAATGGTTCCGAGAGCTTGAAGGAGTTTTCAGCGCCAAAGACAGCGGCCGATTTTACGAGACTTGCTAGCGCAATCGATTGTCGAGGTCCGAGATGGGAGACTCGATCCTAAGTTGGCGAATTCAATTAGTTACCTGGGAACTGGATTTCTGCGCGCTCTTGAAATCTCCGAGTTGGAAGTCCGACTGGTGGCGCTAGAAAGGCAACGAACGCCACATGGTTGGGATATGCCCGATGGATCATCGAAACAGGACCATGGCAATGCTTAAGACTCGTCTAGAACGGCTCGAAAGGCAACGGGAGTTTCGGATCTGGCTACGCACTCAGCGCTTAATTGAAAGTCTTACTGATGAGCAACTCCAGTTTCTTCGGGTGACCGGCTGGACGGAGGCACCGGAACCTCAGCCAGGCGCAAGCCCATTAGACAATCTGAGCAGAAACGAACTGATTAAATTGTGGGAAGAATCGGAGTGGATTTTTGGAGGCCGGTCAAGCGAGGAGCTGGGCTTTTTCGCGGATCATGGTCATTGGCCAGAAGACGAATGTGGCGAACGAACCTGTTCGAAAAACGAATTCGATGAACTCAAAAAGAAGTTCGCTACACAGATCAAGTCCTGAGCATTCCAACGCGACACCGCAATGTATCCCCCCCGACCTAGTAGCGATGAAATGCAGCTTAAACCCCGTCATTTAGGTCCCGCACTAGCTAAGCTAAGCGGGGGGGTGGGCCATGAGCACCTCGAGAGCGAAGAAGTTCTCAACTCCTTTACCCGTCGCATCCATCCGGGCCAGAGTTACCCAAGTCTTCTTGCGGTCAATTCCGGCCTCTTGAAGCTTGGCAATAAGCGCCGGAACGGTGAGCGTTACGTTGGCCCGGACTATCGCCCGCGCCGCTTCGTCCTTCCCATCCCGGTTAGCCTTGTTGCCGCCAACGCCGAGCTTCAGAGTAGCTTTGGCCGCGAATGGGTCACCAACGGCCCGCAAAATGCCAGTCTCTTTGTCGCTGGAAATCTCAAAGTCCTCCAGGCCCTTGTAGTCCCGGCATTTGATGTGGCGGATGAAGGACAAAGAGTCATAGGTAGCCACGGGATCCTGAAGCCGCGTTCGAACCCTCCAAAAACTGACAAGGGCGATCCATGATCTGGAAAACAAGAAGATGAAGAAATGAAGTAGTTGGAACGTCTTCCCGCTAGACGGGTGCTTGGCAGAGGAATCAGTCTTTTTTAAGTCGGTGTAACTGAATGTGTGTTAAGAAGGACTGAGCGTTCCCGTACCGCAGGTTATAGCGAAGAATATCGAAGCTAGAACTTGATACCGCCGGTGATCTGAAACGAATATCCCTGGAATGTGGACCTATCGTCAAATTCCTTGAAGTATTTAATGCCGACGCTAACCTTCCGCGACGGCAAAATCAAACTTGCTGCGAACCCGAGAGCGTTGACCCGATAGTGCGCGGAAGACTGCGCCGGAGTAACACCCGGTCCGGTCTTGTTCGTCAGCTGCCACTGCTCGTAACCCACCAATCCCAGTTGCAGGTTCAAATCGCGTTGCAATGGCAATACGTGTGTCAGCGAATAATCGAGGTTAAGCGTGTCGCCTGGATGAATTTGAGTACTCTGCTGCGTCGTATGGATCTCATACATCTGAAATGCCGATATCGCGGTTGTTCTGTTCTCAGTCAGGTAAAAGGTCTGTCCAGATGAGAAGGCGTGCGTCCAGTAGCCTGAGCCAACGTTGTTGCTTGAGCCGACATTGAATCTCCCAGAAGGAGCGAGAAATCCGTAAACGGCACGTAGATCGGCTCTCTTTGCGCGCCAACCGAGAATGAAAGGCTGATAATACGAGTCCGCCAGCCCGCCACCACCGCTGATTCCACCCTCAGTGTCTGACGTCAGCGAATTGTTGGCGATCGGAATGGTAGCTGACATGGAAAACACCGGACCGCCTAAGATATCGACCTTCCATTTGCTGACCCATACAACACTGTTCATATCCATCATCACCGAGTTCTGTCCCGTGGCGAGAACCTCACCATTCGGCCCCTTCGCCTCGTCGCGGGAGTAGAACAGGAATTGATTGACGTAAGACATTCCGGATTCCGGCGTGACCCCGGAGTTGGTGGAGCTCATTCCCAGAGGGTATACGCCCCTGACTTGCGCCACGGAGGGCAGCGACATCATGCAGATCACGGCGAAAAAACGGAGTAGTGCGGCGGTCGAACTGAAAGAACCGTGGTTCACAAGCCGCGCCGAGCTCCATCAGATACGTTTTGTTCTAAGGACTGAAGTTTCGACGAATTGTCAACTTGTTCGCCTGCTGGCTGAGAGAACTTGGCTAGGTATTTCGCCAAAGGCATTAGCATCAGCAATCCAACAATCGCAACCACAACGACCATCACGATGACCCTTGGATCGCTGAAGTTCTGGCCGCCCACCACGAGCGCAGCCGCGATGTTACGTTGTGCAGTACCCAGTACCATCACTCCTCGGGTGTCTGATTGAGGACCCCCTAGAACCCATCCGATTCCCGAGCCTGCGGCGATGAACAGGATACTGGCAAAAACGCCGCGTGTCCCGTAAAGGTTCAGGACGTTCTGCATGTTCGTAATCAACAATAGTGCAATCAGCAAAGCGAGACTCAGAATGGACAATCGGCTAAGTGAAGGTTGCGCTTTTGCGGCTAGTCCAGTCAGTCGTGCTCTCACAAGAAGGCCTACCGCCAAGGGTAGCAGCATCAGAAAAACCAGCGATCGGCCTATCTTCATGGGATCGACGGAAACCCCTTCGAGCATCAGCGGCAAGACCACAGGCATGTATCCAACCGTCACAACCATGAGCAGCACCATTAAGCCCACGGAGAATGCCAGATTCCCTTTGCTGATTCGGGCCAACACCGGCAGAAACGGCGCGCCGGAAGCTGTGCCTAGCAAGATCAGAGCAATGCCGAGCGGCTCGTCCAGCCGGAACAGCCTTGCGATGGCAAAAGCCGCAAACGGCATCAAGACAAAATTCGCCACGAGCCCAAGAACGATCAACCTGTAGTTGCGCAAGGGAGCGAGGATTTGTCCGACGGTAAGACTCAAACCCATCGACAGCATGCTTGAAAGCACGAAGGCCACCATCGTGATCGGGACTGCCTTACTCAGGATTTCCATCTACTTCTCCCTGTGCCGCTCCGCTTTCCAGCTTTGAATCAGGCGACGGCCTGCGTCGACCTCGGGTGCACGTTGCTTGCCAGGGGCATCGTCGCGAGATTTTTCCAGAAAGTCTCCAACGACTCTGCGCCGCCAAACAATGTAGTGAAGATGGTGGAATCCGCCAGCAGAATGTGTCCAGCGCGCTGCGTGGTGGACGGCATCCAAATACACGAGTTGAATTCGATATTCCCGGCTTCGATAAACGGATGTGGACGTTCGAGATCAATCGGCTGGCGTGTCAGGACATGGACTGATTTGGTGTCCTCAGTGGTCAACGCATAGTGCGGCAGGTGAGGATGAAAGTTGAACGTGCTAACGCCGTTCAGCAGCTCTAGAGTGTCCAGGTCCCTGTTGATTGTGAGGGGTGCGATCTGCCCCGTGCCTTTGACCAGTGCTGGACGAAGACCATACTGATTGATCACCGGCACCCCAAGTCCCTTCATCATCGAGCGTGTGTACTGGCCGAATCTCTGCTGACGGGGGACGAGCGCATCCCCATGGTGTAAGTACTCCTGTTGTCGCTGCTTCAGATCTGCTGTAAGCCCCACGTCATGGTGAGGCCCGAGTAACAGACAAGTGCCCTCTCGCTGCAGCCATTCGCGCACCGCTGCAATCTCCTCTGGCGCCGCCTCCTGTTCTGAGACCAGGTGGTCAAGTCCGAAGACCATCAACGTGTCTGTGTCCGCTAAAATCCGTTCATCGATCGGAAGTTCGTATCCCACTTGGTCGATACGTTGAAAGACCGCAACAGGCTGTCCCGTTACCTCACCTGCCACCTTCTGGAACGCGAGCGTGGAGCGGTGGAAAAGTTCGAGCGTTCCAGCAATTCCCTGGAGGAAATGTTTTTCATCCCACTCCGCACCCTCATAAGCTGGCCACGCAACTCTCCGGACCTCGGTCATGGTGGAGAAGCGATTGTCTAATTCACTGGTATCCCGATTCGATTCCCACGGATAACTCCAGGTCCAGTAGATTGAAACTCGGCGTTTGCCGGAGGTGTACTTTCGAGGCGCATGATTCTGGTTGTAAGTACGTGGCGGTTGAGGAACGGTGCTCATGTTGGCCTGCCTTTCTGATCTTCGAAATGGAAATCTCGTAATTAGCGACCATCAGTCAGGGACACAAGGTAACGGAGCGCCCTAATGCCGGGTACAAAGAAATAGGCACCGCCACGAATCGTAGTAAAAGCTGGCAGTCCCGTGATCTTCTTCCGAATGGGGCGCTTCGGGATGGTCATATCAAAAGTGCCATCCTGCGTGCCGAAAATGGGATCGCGCTCGTTTCCCAACTCATGAAAATTTGGGTCGTTCGCCCACACATTCATGGCAAATTCAAATTGGCGGACAAGACTCGCACAGCCCACGAAGGCGGCTATTCCCCGCTCTAAGCCGTCCTCGGGAGCACCTTCTGGTAGCGGGGGGCCATAAGTCCCGCCGCGCCGAATCATTTTCCGTCGATTCATGTTTGCTGCGGTATCTCGCGGATTCATACGCCGGGCGTGCGCGCCCAGCGGGCAGCCATAACCATGAGGGTCCATGGTCCCGTAGTTGAAGTCATTGTTACGGCTGTAATCAGCACCGAGGCTGGGGTCATCCTTGTCAGGGCTTAACACGAGCGGAGCACCGCTTCGCCAGCGGCCCATCAGTTTGGCCGCTACCCATTCCTGTTCCTCAGGTGTCTCCCCATGTTCCCGGAGAAAATCGCGAAATGCTCCCACGTGCTCCTCCATCCTGAGGTACGCCACGTAGCTACCGTTTCGAGAAAGAGTTTGGGGCTGGGGCGTTCCGGTGGCCGGACCGTCTTCATCGGGATAACCGAGGAAGAATTCACCTGCTTTGACGGGCGGGCCTGAGCCAGGCGTAGGCATATCGCCCGAACCCTCAATGACAGGCTGCGAGAGTCGATCGCGGTAACCAAAGTGTTCGTGAGCGTAATCGAACGGCGGAATAGCTTCCAGATCCAAAGCGGAGAGCAGTTCGACTCCGTCGCATTTTTTTACGTATCGTTCGTGCTCCTGGCGGCAGCGCTCGCGTTCAGCAACGTCGCGGGCAAACAGTATGGCAACGGCGTGTAGGCTCGGACTTTCGAGTCCGCCAACCCAGTGATCCGGATGGTTAGCGCCCGTGATTCCCAAGATTTGTGCGCGGGCAGCCATCCCTTGACGAAACTCCTCGGGAAAAGTGGCTAGCGATGTTTCATCGAGGCCAAGTGCTCTAAGGCCGTTCCAGGTGAACCCGACGGTGACCCATCTGGAATCGACGATATTCGAGCCCACAGCCTTTGCTGTGCCGACCTTGTCGATCAGTCCGGCAAGCCAAGTGCGTCCCCCTGACCCGCTCCGGAAGTGCAGAAATTCGTATCGCGCTGCGCGTGCGGGTGGCCTTGACATCAGGAAATGTTGAAGATCTTCGAGATCAAGCAAGTCTGACGCCTCAGTCAGGACACCTGGAATCCGTGATGTCTGCAAGATGCCCACAAAGCCCTCCTTCCGACCAAATGACGATTTGCTACTGCATCAGATCGAGCATGTTGCTAAAGGCCGCCTTGAGTTTGAGGGCTTTCTTGATTTCGTCGGCTGTTGCGTAGGGATACTCCCCGTACTCCAAAAAGCTCGGACACTGGTGTTCACGCACGAACTTGAGGAATGCTGGTACGTTCGTTTTCCAGTCCTCGGGAAATCCTTCGAGGTTCTCGAAAACTGTGTTCACTCCAACTGTTTTAAACAGCGCCACTGCATCTTCGGTGTACTTGTCGAAATCTGTATCGAAGATTCCCTGGTACATGAAGTATGTGTCCTTCCCGATATCGAAGAGGACCCACCGAAGGTAGTGCAGCTTCAAAGTCGCAAGTGCATCCGGCATGTCCTCGATCGCTTTCTCGATAGTCTTGCCGTAAGCACGGATCGCGTCCTCTCTTCCGGGCTTGATTTTCGCGATGATGGTAAATCCATGGCAGGCCGGAGTTCGTGGATATACCGGACCGTATCTCCCGTCCGTTAAGCTAAGGTATCCCCCCTTCGGAATTGCCATTGCGGCCGGCTTCGTCCAATCGCGGACTTTCTCTTTGGGTGTCGAGCTCGTTTCGATTGCAGTTGTAGCCATGCTGTTCTCCTTCTGACTGATGAGATTCTTGGTACGGCGAGGTTTTCCTGTTCTTCGTAGCGCGCCCCCTGGAGTTGACGCGATTCTCCCCAACGTGACAGGTGTATTCGTAGATGAGGATTGGGAATGCGTACACTGTTAGTGCTTACAGTTGGCTGCCGTAACGGTCGGCACAGCAGCGGGATTGCATCGACGCAAGGTAGGCGGGTTCATCCCCATACTGAGCCAAGATGAGGCTCAGCAATTACGTTGTGTATATCGCGAAAGTCTGGGCTTCGTCCGCCTTGGCTTTCGATGGGCAGAACATCAGGAATATCTGTATAAGAACTCCGACTCGCTCATTCATCAAAGATGACAGCGCCCAGTTCCTGGGACAACTAAAGAACGGGAAATTCCTTTAGCCCTTGGCCAAGCCAACTTCAGGACAACTTTAGATCCAGTCAACTCCATCCCAGCTCAGCTCAGCTCAGCGTCAGCTCGGCTCAAAATCAGCTCCAACTCATCCTGCGCGAGCGAAGCGAGCGCGCGCAGCTCAACGTCAAAAGCAACATCAACATCTCACGACTCAACTGTTTACTACTTTGTTAAGCGCTCTGAGACCTCCGCTTTCCCTCTCCCATCAATCGAATAAGTGGGTGGTACAAGGAGACGGCAAAATGCTCCCTCCCCGCCAAATTGCACCGAACGAATGAGTGTAGTTGATTCCATGACAATGCCGGGTCTGACGCCCGATTAGAGTTGGTGGTGCAAAGCCAGACCAACAAGGCTCGGGAAATAAGGAACCGAACAATGATCATTGTAGGAGTGGATTTCCACCCCGAGTTTCAGCAAATTGCTTTGGTGCATACCAACACAGGAGAGTTCCAGGAAAAGCGGCTGCTGCATCGCGAGGAAGCGGAGCAGTTCTATCGTGGCTTGGCGGCTGTGGGCCAGCAAGTACGGGTTGGGATGGGAGATCAGTGGGCACGCACGCTGGTTCGAACGCCTGCTGTCGGAGCTTCAGTTTGAGTTGTGGATTGGAGATGCTGCCGAAATCCAGAGCAAGCGAGTGTGTAATCACCTGACTTCGTCAACTGTAGAGAGTACTGATTGACCCGAGCGGGCCTACTGGCTCTTCTTCTTCGCCCACCTTGAGATCGATTTCCTGTGTGGCCACTCCCGGACCACATCAATCGAGCATTTGATGCCTGCTAGGAATAAAGCGACCAGCACAGTCAGGGTAATTGCGGTAGAGACCATGGCGCTCTCAACTAAGGTTGCTACTGTCAGATTTCGCATGTAGAACCTTCAACGCAAAACAAGCGATCTCACCAGTTACGATCCGAGGCTTCGTGGCGTCTTCGTTTGGCAAGAACGGTCCCTCCCGAGCGTCTGGTTGATGCATGGCGGCATCATCGGGAGGGACCAAGGCTCACTACATGCTTCGTTTCAGGTTCCCAAAGAACGGCACTCCATGTCACCTAGTAGTAATCCCAGTCGTTGAGAGTGTAAGCGCACTTTTTCGCCGGTTGACCTCCATCGACTGCCGGATGTGCCTCCTTGTTTTCAACGTGCCGACTAGTTCTTCTAGTAGTCGTGCGCTTAAGACCGAATGCAATACCCTTTGGCCAAGAGTGCAGCCTGAGCGCTTTGGAGTCTTCATGAAGGTCGTAGGAGCGCTTGCGGCAATTGTTCTTGCCGTCATGATGGTTGCTTGTGGAGGAAGTTCTTCAAGCACGAATACAACAGATGGTGCATGGTCCGAGACGCTGTCTAACTCGACAGGGCAGCAGCTCGGCTCATTCACCTTTACCGTGACGCAGAACGACGCGACTCTTACGGGTAGCGACTTGGACTTTACCAACATGGAGGCGCTAGCCCAGTGTTTCCGCACGGGTACCGTAATGAACGGTCTGATCCAGCAGGGAATGATGAATGGCAGCACCTTGACAATGACTATCTGGTGGACTGCGTCCAACGATACAGGAGCCAATAGCATGTACATGAAAGGCAATATAGCTATAGGCATGGGTTCAGGCTCAGGGACGTTCACGCTAACCGGACAGGCCCCCGGATGCACAAGCGACCAGGGTACGTTCACCATGACTCACATGAGGTGAGCAGCGCTGCGACATTTAATCCCCATCTCCAACCGTTTTTAACTCAGCTCTCGGGGCAGTCGTGTCAACTGTTGAAAACCAGGCGATTACACAAGTATGCGCCGTTTGTTCGCCTTTCTTAGGGTCAATGACTGTAATGATTCCATGAACAATGTCGGCTCCCAGGCCCGAGTAGACTTTGGAGGGGCAAACCAACCAAAGGACTCGGAGGAAGGAGCCGAACATGTTCATTGTAGGCTGTGACTATCATCCGGGCTTCCAGCAAATTGCTTGCGTTGAAACAGACACGGGTGCACTGAGCGGAACGGCGCTTGGCCATCCGGAGCAGGCGGAGCAGTTTTACCGGGAACTACACCAGCGAAATGTATCCGCACGGGTGGGCATGGATTCCAGGGGACACTCGCGCCGGTTCGAGCGTCTGCTGCACGAGCTTGGGTATGAGTTGTGGATCGGAGATCCGGCCGAAATTCAGACCAGGCGAGTGCGCAAGCAGAAAACGGATCGGCAAGACGCGCAGCTGTTGTTGCGATTGCTGCTCGAGAACCGCTTCCCGCGCATCTGGATACCGGATGCCGAGAATCGCGATCTGCGGCAACGGTTGTGGCATCGGCATCGACGGGTGCAGATGCGCACGCGAGTGATGAATCAACTGCATGTCGTGCCGCTGAACGAAGGGTGTGGCGCAAGAAGGCGTTGTGGCGGCCGGCCGGTCGCAAGGAACTGGAGTCGATCGCACTGGCTCCGTGGGCCAGCCGACGGCGGCAGGACCTGCTCGACTTACCCGACCAACTGACACAAGATTCAGGAACTGACGCGCACCTTGGAAAGAGTAAGTAGATAAGCGCCCAGTAAGGCGAGTGCTTATGACACATCCCGGAGTCGGTCCGCTGACCGCACTGGCGTACGAGTTGGTGATCGGAACTCCGGAACGCTTCCACTGCGGCAAGCAACTGGCCAGCTACGTCGGGCTGGTGCCGGAGGAAAAGTCCAGCGGTGATCGGCGCCGGCTGGGCCACATCAGCAAGCAACGCAACGTGCTGCTGCGGTTTCTGCTGGTGGAAGCGGCCCAGGTCACGGTGCGCAGTCAGCCAGCGTGGCGCAGCAAGTTTTTTCATCTCGCCATGGGGCGTGGACGGAAGATCGCGAAAGTAGCGATGGCACGCAAGCTGGCGGTGCATCTGTACTGGATGTGGCGCCGGGGCTGGGACTATGACGAGATGCAAAAGCTCGGTTCGCTCGCGGGAGAGCCCGGACATCGCGATGGTGTGCAGTAGATCACCGATGTAATGATTGGGCATCCCGCTCCCTGTGGGTAAGGGAGTTTGAATAAAAGGAATCTCGATCGCGGTTTGTGATCGAAGAGATGGCTGGGTCAGACCGAGTTCCTGCCCCCCTGACGATTCAAAGCGAGCCTAGGTTGGAAAAGGCGCAAACGTTCTACCAGAGCGAAATGGCGCTCTTTCCTGAGTGCACGCAGAAGTGCGCTTGAAGAAGTGCTTGACACTGCCGACACTGTTAGAGATCGCGATGTTTGCGCCAATCAGACGGACGCCCTACCACCTGCCAGCTAGTAGTCCTGCAGTGGAGTTTTTTACGGAGAGAGACGTGACACTCGCACTACTGAATTGAACTGGCCGCCTGTGAGAAGACGGTGTTGGCGTTAGAGCCGATGAGCCGTATTGTGCCGACAACAATGACGAGGATCACAGCCAGCATAACGGCGTATTCAGCGATGTCTTGTCCTTGATCGTTTGTCCAGAGTTTGGCGAGGTGCGAGGTCATAAGGATCACCCTTCCAAATCGATTCTGCTTCGCGATCCGCAATACGCATCCGCGAGCACGGCAGCCAGCCCATGGACTACTTAGCAACTAGAATAAGAGCATCTGCTTGCGGCGCTGGCGGTGGAGGCGGCAATGAGCCTGTCAGCTTTCGTTGTTGCTCAATTTCCATCGCCGTGAACTCGACGACTTTGGTAGCTGTAATGTTCATACCCGGTTTCAGAGCCCAGGCATCCACCATTTTTCCTTCGACATTGAACTTTTGGCCTTTAATGATCTCGAACCGTTGATTGCTTCCATTTTCGAGCGTTAGAGAGATGTAGTTGGGGGGACTAACGTGCCACACCCTGCCTCTGATAGTCCGTACCGTTGTCACTACCTTGGGCGTCGAGGTTATTGTTGTCGTTTTCTCAAGGGTCATGCCCGCCTTGAGATCGTAAATGCCGACCTCCTTGCCGTCTACGAAGGCCTTGAAAGTGTCTGGTACTCCGGCGATATGGCGGATCGTTCCGTCCTCCATCCTCAATAGCAAGTCGTTTCCAGATACAAGGACCACCTCAGCGCGGTCAACTTTCACCCGGTGGCTCGTTTTTCCACTTATGGTAGTAGTCTGCGTTTGCACCTGAGCGCTCCCGCTAAGCGCAACGACGATGCAAGTAACTCCGGCTGCGAGCGTCAGCGACAAGCGTGCCCAATCCCCCGCCTTCATGGTGTGTTCTCCTTGGAAAGCCCCACGTCAGATCCGTAGGCGGTAGAGGGTAAAGCTCAATGTGACTAGTACGGAACTGTCACTACTGACAGAGCCGCCGACGCCCCCAGCACAGATGTGCACTGCACAGCTTTTGCTGGCTCGGCGATTCGCGATCAGGAGCTATGATTTTTTGTTGAGTCGTCGTCCTGCTAGTACTTGGTACCTGCAGGGTCAACTGGAGCGCAAAGGCTCCGCCCCTGCTCTCCAGCCTTCGCGGTAGCATCACTTGTGCTGCACTCGACCACCCAGAAACGAGGAAGCTTGCTAGCGCCTTATCATTGCGAGGACCAAAGCGATGTGTGGTTTGATGAGCCACAGTTCGCCGCTGATGGTGACGGACCGTACCGCGGCGGCCAAATCTGGGGAACTGTGCTGAGTTTGATAACAGATACGCCGAACTAGCTAGTTGTTGATGAGTGTAATCGAGATTTTTCACCAGCTACGGCTCTGATGGCGACTCCATCTCATTGTCGCGCAGATCGTTAACGTCAAAGCGTGCGACCCATATGCCCTCTGAATCCGAATACTCCACGATGCCCTTGATCGGGGAAAAATCACCGGAGGTCAATTCCACCTCCAACCCGCTTCGCAGCGTGACCTGCGATTCGTTGAGGGACCGTCTAGCGCCAACAGTGCTCAGGCGCACCCTTCCTTCCGAATCACAGTTGTTGAAGTCAACCTCGATGCTCGGCATGCGTTGTCCAGCCCTACAGTCAATTTTGAGTGTGATCGGGATTTTGCAACAGCCTAGAACTTTTGCCAGTTTTGTATGTCTTGCGGAAGTGCTTATTCTGCAAGGGCTGGAACAGGGCAAACGGGCAAACGGGTGCTTGGGAAAGCGTCCGTTCTGCCCCCGCACCCTCATGGGGCCTCTCTCAGGGTAGTTGCTCTGTTCCAGCGCTATCTAGGTTGGCGGAAAAACGTTTTGAGTTCCTATGGGCCTGCGGCCCACCCATAGGGATGAAAGTGCGCTTCTAACAGCCCGACTGATTCCAAACGGGTTATGCAATGACTTTCGACGGAGTGTAATAGAGAGTAGAGTCGAGAACAGGCGCAGTGACGGTAGTCTCCCGGTGGATAATTGAGTTGGCTTTCGCCTCGTCTCCGCAGTCCGGTTTGACTTGGTTCTGGTTCCTGTTCCCGCTCATCGAACCGGACAGGCAGATTTCCCGCATCCGGCTCTCGGAAAAGACTCACGTTATTCTGT
>DASRDJ010000358.1:0-17223 GCA_035652655.1 Terriglobales bacterium | reverse complement strand
CCGCAATTGCGAAGGGCATGGTCATATCCGTAACGATGAGATTTCTGAACAATCACTTCATTCTTGAGAGCAGCCATATCCGTGGGAATGCCGAGCATGGCTTGTTCATTTCCCATCGTGACGCAAGCCGCTGTTCCCACTACCAAGGCAGCGGCAGCGCCCGAAGTAACAAGAGCCGCCTCGCACTGTAATCGCTTGGCCAGATATGCGCCTGACGCATCAAGTAGTTCGTTGAGGTTTACCGGCTGGCGCGCTGCGAGCGCGATTGCCCCTTGTACCTCGTCAGGCATGGTGGAAGCCGAAAGAACCGTGTAGGTTCCCGCCGCGTTGATGAACGGAGTCACCCCAAGCTTCTGGTAGTAGTCCACAGCTGGAGGAGCCGTCCTAGCCGCTGCCGCGCCTCTCAGCGGAGAGATTCCGGAGAGCGCGACACCTCCTGCCATTGCCGTTCGCGCTCCCGTGCCTAAAAGTTTTCGCCGAGTCATGCGTGGCATCGTTACGTCCCTCCTTCAAGTGCATCCTAATCGTTGGAAGATTCAGTCTCTCGGATAGTCATCCGCCTTAGCTGGTAACGAGTCGCCCCGGTCGGGAGTCGAAAAGTATTGAGGACGGGCCTTTTCCCACTCCACCATGCTCAGTCCCGACGGGTCGTACAAAATGCGTCCGGCGCGGATCGTCATGCGGGCGGTCAATTGTACGTTTGCATTCATTTTGGCCACACCGTTATCAATGTAGGCAAAATGGCCATGCATCAAATCGAGCACAGCAATATCCGCATCCTTGCCGACAGACAATGTCCCTAATTCGGGTCTATGAATCTCGCTGGCCGGATTGACGGTTGAGCGGCGAATGACATCGTCCAGAGGTACACCCATCGCCAAGAACTTCGACATCACGTTGTTCATGCTGAGGATGGTGTAGTTGCTCGTGTGCAAATCGGTGGAGATGGAGTCGGGGATAAAACCTTGTTTTGTGGCGGGAACAGCATTGCGAAACCAGAAGCTGCCGGCGCCATGCCCCACGTCAAAAATTACGCCGCGGGCACGAGCTTCCGTCATGATTGGGTTGAGCTTGCCGTCCTCAAGAAGAATCGGAAATTGCTGGGCAAAGACATGCGTGTGGATGTCGCCAGGCCGCATCTTTTTCAAGATGAGGTCAGCATAAGTTCGGTCCGGCCGCGGCCAGAAATCGTACATGACCGGAACGTTAGCCGCTGTGGCGCATTCAATCGCACGGTCAACCGCAACCCAAGGCGCGTGCGCGGGGTCCACACCCTCCTTCGTCCAGTAGTGCGCGGTTTTCACTCCCACAATGATGTCCGGATATTTCTTGATCGTGTCGGCACAAAGCTTTGCATCCATCTGATCTGTGCTCTGTTCTAGTCCACCATTCATGCCGTTAGCCACGATGTTCAGGAATGCCAGCACTCGTACTTTGGCATGCTCGATGACTTCTTCCTTTTCCTGAAGGAAGGTTTCCGCACCGGAGGTCCCCGCATCCACTACCGTTGTTACTCCCGATTGCAGGGCCAGGTCCGCCGGAATTCCCAACGGAGAAATATGCGCTCGCGCATCGGGCGCAAACCAGTTCAGCGGCGCTCCTCCGTGGCCCACATGAAAGTGAATATCGATCAGCCCGGGCGTAACGTAGAGCTTTGAGACATCCACAACTTTGCCCGCTTGGTCAGCCGGAATATTTTTCTCGACGGCAACGATTTTGCCCTGGGAAACGGCGATGTCACGTACTTCGTCGATGTGGTTGGCAGGGTCAATGACATGGCCGCCTTTTAGCAGCAAGTCGTAATGAGGCGCTTGGGCATGCAGCACGATCGGCGATCCCAGAGCGATTGCAATCATCGTAACTAGGGCGAACGGCATTTTGATCCAGTTCTTCATAGGCCTCTCTTGCTGGTCGAAGCGAAAGTGTATCCACTAGGCAAGAGATTGTCACCATGCCCGTCGAGGATAGGGCGGGTGAGTTGTAAAGAAGGTCGCCCTATCGTAATCTGATCGCTGTTTTTGGTGGGTCTGAGAAGCAGCACCACACTGCGGATCAGGAACGACTCATGGATCGTCGTACTTTCGTCAAGGCCGGTTGCATCGGAAGCGCCTCGCTCCTGGTGCAGGGGCTCGATCCGGCGATGCGCGCGGACGTGACTCCGCCGCGCGTGCCAGCCATCGAACTGCGCGGGCTGCCAGACTACAAACCTTCGGCGCTGGGGATGCCAGGACTCTTTCCGGGGAGAGTCGTCGAACTCCGTGACCCAAAGGCCATTGTGCGGAATCGTGTTTCGCAGCCCATTGTCCGCTCGATGCTCGAGCGCGCGATGACGGAGTTGACGGGAGAGAAATCCGCGCATGCGGCATGGGCCAAGTTCGTTGAACCGCACGATATCGTTGGAATCAAGATCAACCCATCGGGCGCGCCTGCCTGCTGTTCTTCTCCCGAGATCCTGCGCGAGATTATCGCCTCAGTTCAATCAATTGGTGTGCCGGCACGCAACATACTGATCTATGACCGGTATTCGTACGAAATGGACATCGGCAGCTATCAAGCACTGCTGCCTCCAGGGGTAAGAATACTGGGCATCCAGGAGGCGTTCGTGGGTAGCGCCGGCTATGAGCCAAATGTCTATTGCGATGCCAATTTTTTTGGCGAGTGGGAAACCCGCTCTTACATGGCAAGCATAGTGGCTCACGAAGTGACCAAGATCATCAACGTCCCGACCATGAAGGACCACTCGGCCTCCGGCGTGACCGGCGCTCTGAAGAACCTGGCCTACGGAACATTCAACAATGTGGCGCGCACCCATCGTGCCCCTCATTCCTTTACCAGCCCGATGATCGGGATGATGTGCACGGTGGAACCCCTGCGCTCGAAGTCGGTGCTCCATATCATGGACGGCATGCGGCAGGTATGGCACGGCGGTCCGCTCACCCAGGTTCAGGATTTCATCGATCAGCCCGGCATGCTCCTGGTGGCGACGGATCCCGTTGCAATGGACACTATTGAATTGGAGCACATTGAAACCAAGCGCCGGCAACGAGGCGCACCTTCCTTGTGGCAACACGATCCGAAAAGCATCACCGAAAACAATAATGACTTCTATCATGACGCGACGAAGAACCTGTTCTTCCGCCAGCCCGGACATGTTGCCGCTGCCGGCAAGCTTGGCTTGGGCGTTGCAGACCTGAAACAGATCGATCACCGCAAGCTCTCAGCCTGATTTGATAATGACGGAGACTCCCGAGTCCAAAGCTCCTTCCGACTGGCCCACGCTGCTCAAGAGCAACGCCCGCACCGGTGGGCAGGGGCAACATCCAGCACGGTCGCCCGAACGGGCTGTTTGGCAATTTCGAGCGGGCAGCTCTGTGCGTTCTGCTCCGATACTTGCTGGTGGCCTTTTGTATGTCACTTCGATTGGAGGCGATGTGCACGCCATCGACGCGGCCACGGGCACCTCAAAATGGAAATTCCGGGCGCCTGGGCAAGTTCATTCGACGCCTTCACTTTCCGAAAATCGAATTCTGTTCGGGTGCGATGACGGCAAAGTGTATGCACTTGATCGGCATGCGGGTAACAAGGCGTGGGAAGCGGAAACCGGAGCTGAGGTCTGGGCGTCCCCCGTCGTCCGTACTGGGTTTGCTTTTTTCGGAAGTGCCGACGCGAAAGTCTACGCTTTGGATGTCGTGAACGGGAACCAACGCTGGGTCCGCGAGCTTGGCGGAAGAATTTATTCCACCATTTATGCTACCGAACACCAGCTCTACCTGGGCTGCGGAGACGGCAGGGTATACAGCCTCGACGCAGCTTCTGGAAAAATATTGTGGAGTACGCCGACCGGCAACGGCATCGATTCGTCGCCTGCCGTAGTAGGCGACTTAGTGCTGATCGGCTCTGAGGATTTTTCCTTTTATGCGATGGACGCCAGCACCGGGGAAGTCCGCTGGAAATATGAAACAGGATTAGGCATCTCCTCCTCGCCGGCAGTTTCGGGCGATCTGACCTTTATCGGAAGCAAGGACGGCTTCCTCTATGCATTGGAAACTCAGACGGGACGCCTGCGCTGGAAAACTGCCGTCGGCGAAGTAGTAACCGCGCCCCCCGTCATCGGCGACGGGGTTGTCTGTATTCAAGCGGGAGGTACGTTTGCCCTGGACAGCGCTACAGGCAATGTAGTGTGGAGAGCTGCTATGGCGGGAACAGTCCAGTCGGTTCCAGTGCTCGCCGGCGACACCATCTATCTGGCAAGCCTGAGCGGTGAGGTCTATGCGGTTCGATAAGCGGCGAGCGGCAGCGTTGGTCTGCTTCTCCTTATTAATGACTTCCGTCGGCCAGAGCTCAGAAAAACAGGTCCTCGTTTACAAAAGAAAGTACATCATGGGTACGATCTTCGAAGTCGCCGCCTATGACCGGTCGCCTGAACATGCCTCCCATGCGATCGAGAAGGCATTTCAGGAAATTGTCCGCCTCGATGGTCTGCTGAGCGACTACAAACCCGACAGTGCCCTGAGTGACTTAAACCGTTCCGCTCACTTTCGTGCGGAAAAAGTTCCTTCCGACCTATACCGTGTCATCGACCAGGCTGTGCAGTTTTCCAGGCTTTCGGATGGAAAGTTTGATATCTCCGTCGCGCCCCTGGTGAATTTGTGGAAAGCGTCGTTGCGGGGCGATGGCACACCCTCCCGCGCTCAGGAAGAAAAAGTTCGGAGTTGCGTCGGCTACCAGAAGATTGAATTAATTCCTCCCAACCAGATCAGTTTTCGCTCACCCTGCTTGCAGTTGGACCTGGGCGCCATTGGCAAAGGCTATGCCGTAGATCGAGCTGCCGAAGTCCTGCACTCTATGGGCGTCCGCGATGCTCTGATCATCGCGGGTGGAAGCACGATCTTCGCGATGGGTTCCCCTCCTGAGCAACCAGGTTGGCTCATACACTTGCGGGATCCGTCGAACAAAATCGATCCGCAGGTCATGCTCAAGGATGGAAGTGTGTCTACCTCCGAACAGACAGCGCCTAGTCTGCTAGGAAACGATTCCGCCGGGCACATCATTGATCCGGATACAGGAAGACCCCTGAAAACAGTGTTTGCGGTTAGCGCAGTTTCAAGAACCGCGTCCGCATCCGACGCCTTGTCGACTACTTTGCTGCTTCTGGGCCCGGCGAAGGGCAAAGCAGTGCTTAAGAGTATGGCAGACGTTTCCGCAATTTGGATTTCTCATGAAGCACAAGTGGAAACGGTGATTGGCAATCCGCAGATTCTGTTGGGGGGCACCTTACAGACTCCTCTCAGCCTCGGCAAACTTCCATGAACATTGGACACACGATTCTCGCGTGGGCATTGGTTTTGGCGTCTACCTCTGCCTCGGGCAACGTTTTCGTCCAATGGACGAGTTCCGCCTTGCTCCCAGCCAAAGAACTCGGTTTGAACGACCTGGTGCTCTCCTGGAACGCCAGCGTTTCCACGCAGGCAAGAGCAGCCCGCAGCCAAGGTTATCGAGTATATGTAGAAATGGCCTTAAATCAGGCTGCAGCCGTCTCTGAGATTGACGCGAGTGACTTTGAAGGCATCATCATGCACGTCCGCCAGTCTGAGCGCGCAGACTTGGAGAAGTCGCTTCCCAAACTGCGAGCGGCTCACCCCGGTCTCAAGTTCTTAGTCCTAAATCCCGACGGTAAGCAGCCGCAGATGAAGGGCAGTCTGGTAGTCAAGCACGGTGCTGTGCTCGAGGTATCGAGTCCCACCGCCCAACCTTGGATTGATACGAATCTCGCTCTCGTCAAGATTGAACAGAGATCCCAGCAGGGACAGATTCCGCTGTACACCTTTGCGTGGGAAGGATCGTCAGACTCGGGGAATCAAACAGCGCTAACGGCGACCGATTTTTCATTGGCAGTGGCCGAGGCAGGCGCTTTTCATGCCGATTTAATCCTCCAGCTTGATGAGCGCCTGCAGAAGGGTCTCAGTAAACATGACCCAGAAGCGTGGGCGCTTTGGAAGCAAGTGCTATCCTACGCGAACTTTTGTTCGCACACCTCGGACCAAGAGATGGAAGCCGCGGCCAACGTCGCAGTAGTGGTCGATGATCTCGATCCAACTGACGAAGTGATGAACCTGCTGGCCCGTCACAACCTTCCATTCACGGTCTTAGGTCCCTCAGACTTGAAATCGTCGAACTCCGAAGGCTTCGATGTCGTGGTCGTGTTCTCGAAGCCCGATAGAGAAACGAGTGAACGGATCGCCGATCTGGCAACTCGCGGCAAGACCGTCGTGCTCGTGGACGCGCACGGTTCCTATCCCTGGCAAAGCCAGGATGCAACCCGGCTCAACGAACAGGCTGTTTCCTATGCTCTCGGTAAAGGAAAGGTGCTTGAGCTCTCAGAGCCGGTTACTGATCCTGAGACGTTTGCACAAGACATCCGTCGGCTACTCGGGAAGGAAAATGTGCTCATGAGCCTATGGAACGGCTTGACGACGGTTGCTGTGCCCTACCACGTGCACGGCGAACCAGTGAAGGTCCTCGAGCTTGTCAACTACGCAGGCGAGCCGCTTCGGGTACAGGTGCAAGTCAAGGGCTCGTTTGCTTCGATCCGTTATGAGACGCCCGAGCGCCCATGTTGCGAATCTCTCGTCCCCGTAAAGCACGACGGATTCACAGAGTTTGTAATTCCGGACCTACGAATTGCTGGACGGGTACATCTCGGCACCAACCAGACCATTGATTCCCAGCCAAAGTAAGCGAGTTCCCGCTAGCGAATCTCCGGACCAATTTCTCGGGCTGCACCGATCGCTAAGCGTAACTACACACCGAGGCCGTGGTCTTTGGGCCAATGGATCGCAAAAGTGCGTAGCGATTTACCCACACAGCAAGGCAATCGCCAGCAACATTCCGAATGCGACTCCATGTTTCATCTCAGACCAGCCGAGGCTTTTGACGTTGAGAGCTTCAGCCTTAGAAAAGAACCATAACGAGCCCCGCACAATTGCAGGAAGAAAAGCGAGAATCGCCAGAGCCGGTATCATCCTCCAACGCGACGCAAGCACAAGCAGGGTCAAAAGCACTGCTTGAGCCACAAAGAAGAATCCTCCTCGTTCAAACTTTTCGGTAAACGTGTCTGCACGTGCAGCGCGAATGCGCAATTGAACAAAGTGAATCTGGTTGCCGGCGAAGATAAAGTTCGCGATCCACAATACGAATGCGCGCGTGTCGAGTCGCCCAGTTCCGATGTAATAGGCGGCCGGAGCCGTACAGGTAAGCCCAAACGCTCCTACGACCTGCGAAATCATTCGAGTACCGCGCCCCAGTTTCCGAAGCACTGCCTGCAGCACAAATGAGCCGGCGGTTACTGCTCCGAGAAGCCACAATGCCGGGTATTGCCCTCTCCACATCAGGCCTATCAGGCACGCGGAGGACAGGAATCCCAGCCCAGCAGTAGCGATGAGCGCTGTCCAACGCTCGTCTGATGTGCGTGCCACAATCGCACCCGTGCCCAGCAAGCTCTCGAGTGGTGTCCGCAGCAAAAACAACGAGAGCGTGATCAGCGTGAGCTGCAGCAGAGCCCAAACGCGATGTTCCGGTGCGAAGCCGGCGACCACTCCTGTAAAAAGCGGGACCAGCAGCAGCCCCCAGGCTCCATGTTCGCGGGGGACGACCATGGCTCGCCTGCGAGTCTGCTGAGTGGTCCACATAGTGTGCGTTGATGGAGTCATAGTTCCCGTCAGTCACCCTGGTGCACGAGTTCTGGCTCGTGCGGTGTGTATTCCCCTTGCTCAAGAACCCGCGCGCCTCGATCGAACGAATGACCGGTGATCAACCCGAGGACAAACCAGCCCAGCACCAGCGCGCCGAAAGCGAAGATCGTATCGCCGAACATGCGCATCCAGCGCAGCCGCGTCAACATCGGAGTGTGGAGAAACTCAGATGACCGCGCATACCAGGTTCCTACCTCCACCGACGCCCACGCTTGTGCCAGGCCAATCGGCAATGTGCTGAGCAGAACCATCGCTGCAAGTCCAATATTGATGGACCAGAACGCAATCGCGAGGGGGCGATCCTTCCACATCAGTCCAGGACGTAATGCACGCAGGCAAAACAGCATGAGCCCCAATCCAAGCATGCCGTACACACCAAACAGCGCGGTATGACCATGCACCGGAGTGAGGTTCAACCCTTGCACGTAGTAAAGCGCAATCGGAGGGTTGATCATGAAGCCGAACAGACCTGCGCCTACGAAATTCCAGAAGGCGACGGCCACGAAGAAATAGATCGGCCACTTGTAGGCGCTGATCCAGGGATTGTCCGCAGTCCCGCGCGACAGGCGGATGTTCTCCCATGCCTCAAAACCAATGAGGATCAGGGGCACGACTTCGAGCGCGCTGAAGATAGCACCCAGCGCTAAGACCGAGTTAGGCATCCCCGTAAAGTACAAGTGATGAAACGTCCCGATAATTCCGCCCGAAAGATAGATCACGGTCGAGAACAGTACGCCGCGAGTCGCGGTCGCAGTCGACAGCAGTTTTAGCCGGGTCAACAAGAATGCGATGACAACGGTTGCGAAGACTTCGAAGAATCCCTCCACCCAAAGATGCACGACCCACCAGCGCCAGTACTCCGCAGTGATCAGGGGAGAACGTTGGCCGTACATCAATCCGGCCGCATAAAAGAGCGGGATGGCAATGCTCGAAATCAAAAACAGCATCAGAAGAGAATGGTTCTCATCGCAGCGTGCCAGCGCGGGCTTCAGTCCACGCCACATCAGCCACAACCAGAACGTCAAGCCAACGAAGAGCAGGATTTGCCACACGCGTCCGAGATCGACATATTCATAACCTTGCGACCCAAACCAGAACCAGAGGTTGCCAAGCTTCTGTTGGATGCCTAACCACTCTCCAGCAAGCGAGCCGACCACCACCGCCACCACCGCAACAAACAGCGCATTCACGCCCAAACGCTGTCCCTTCGGTTCAATGCCGCTCACGGCCGGAACAATATAGAGACCGGTTGCAAGCCACGACGTAGCGATCCAGAAGATACCGATTTGCAGATGCCAGGTGCGCGCTACTGAGTAGGGAAGCCACTTCCCGAGTGGGATGCCGTAGAAGCCGCCTCCCTCGACGCCATAATGCGCTACGACCGCTCCCAGCGCCACCTGCACAACCCACAAGGCGGCCACGACGAAGAAATATTTCACCGTTGCTTTCTGTGATGGCGTTGGCTGCAATCCCAGGAGGGGATCTCGCCTCGGCATCGCTTCCCGCGAGGCGTGTTGTTCCTGCGATCCGAAATACCAAACCATTGTGCCAATTCCGGCCAGCAGCAGCACAAAGCTGATCACGCTCCAGACGATCGTTCCGCCCGTTGGACGATTACCGACCAGTTCTTCGTGCGGCCAGTTCTGCGTGTAAGTAACATCTTGGCCAAGGCGATTGGTGCTCGCCGCCCAGGCAGTCCACCAGAAGAATGTGGCCATCTGCCGCTGTTTTGCCGGATCGCTCAGGGCGCCGGCAGGAATCGCGTAATCATCCCGGCCTTTGCCGTAGACATCGCCGTAATAGGCCGCCAGTTCCTCGAAGGCTGCCGCGCGATCACGATCCAGGACGATCGTGTCGCTGGCTGCGTCATAGGTATTGCGCCGGGTCAGTTCAGTTAACCGGCCCTGCAGGGCAGCCCGTTCTTCGGCAGGCAAGGATTGATAGGTAGAGTGGCTTGATTGGTTTGCCCAACGATTTAGCACAATCTCCGATTGGCGATGAAGATAATCGGCGCTCCAGTCGGGCGCGACATACGCTCCGTGTCCCCAGATCGTACCGATCTCTTGTCCTCCGGTGGATTGCCACACGTTCTGCCCGTCACGAATCATCTCGCTCGTAAACAAGACTTGGCCGTCCGCGGTGACGACTTTTGCGGGTATTGGCGGACCATTGTTGATCGCCTTATAACCGACGCCGCCCAGCACCGAGAACGAAACCAGCATGACTATCCCGAAGGCGATCCACAGCTTTTTGTATTGCATGAATTCTCTCTCCTATGAACGCTCGCTCCCAAGATCCGGCCAACGAGTTAACGAGCTTTTTCCATCGCAACTGCCCGGGGGAACAGAATGTTATTTTCCAGGTGAATGTGACGATGCAGGTCTGCTTCAAACTCGGCTAGAGCTTTGTACAGCGTTTGATAACTGACGCACGCATTCGGAGGTGCGGTATAGCCATCGCTCGCCTGCTTCATGGCACGCAATGCGTTTCCTGCGGAATCGTGCTCGTGCTCCATCATGGAAACTGGGTTTTGCACCGAACCGAACGGGGCCCGTGCCAGCGGCTGATTCCCTGCCGCCGCCGCTTCCATCCTGAGGATGTAAGGAAACAGGACCATCTCCTCCTTCATCAAGTGAGCGCTCAATTCCTGGGCGAGAGCTTGGAACGTGTCGCGAATCTGTAGGAGTTCAGGATGATTCTTGCCATGCACCGAGCAGACCTTGTCGAACAGGGGGCCGAGTCGTGTGATTTCTTGCCGGGTATATGAGTGATGAGTTTGTTGAATGTGCGCGATTAACGCCGCAATCGGCTCGGACTGCCAGTCCCGCTCTTCCCGCGACGCCAGGGCCGCCTGACCGGCTGTCTCCAGCGATTCGAGCACCTGATCGATTTTCACATTCGCTGTGCGACAGGCTTCTCCCAACGACCGGTTGCCCCCGCAACAATAGTCAATGCCAAGTTTTTCAAAAACTCTGGTAGCCGAAGGATTTTCGAGGGCCCATTCACGCACCGTCTTTTCGGTTGTTACAGTCATCGTTTTCATTTCTCCTATTGTGAGCACAGTTCTTGACGTCGCCCTTCAACCAGCACAGGCAAATATCAGCGCATCGTTCGCGTTGTGATTCCGATCATTGCTGCGTTTCTTCCCGTGTTCCAGGCACTGCAGATCCAAAGGTGCTCCAGACATCCTCGGGTTTTCCTGCGATTGCGGAGAGCGAAGTGGAAACAAGAAATTTCAAGTACGCAACTTGCACGCCTCGCCAGCTGAAATGTGCAGAACAGGGCGTTGAATCCGAACACTTCCTCGTATGGCCCAGAAAACAGTTTGGTTTCGTCCTCGAAATCTCTTCGAACAGTTCCACCACGTCGATCAAATAAATCTCATCCGCCGACCTGCCCAGGCGATAACCTCCGCCCGATCCCCGAGTCGTATCGACGAGCCCGGCGTTTCGCAAGGTCAACATCACCTTAGAGAGATAGTTCGCCGGGACTTGACCAGACTGCGCCAAATCTCGGCCCAGCACAGGCTCGCCAGCCTGTCGTGCCAGATGGGTGAGGGCGCGGAGCGCGTATTGTGAGGTGATTGTGAGCATTGTTGACCTCTACATGTACATATCCTCTATCAGACACGCCAGCTGGTCTGTGATCTATGTCCTATCAGCCTGTGATCGACATCACACTGCCAGGAAGTCGATGGCAAGCACCGCAGGTCTACAAGACCATCCCCGAACGGCTTGCGCAGTTTCTTTTGAAACGGTTCTGCCGCACAGATTTGCGGTGAAGGCAACCGGGTGGATTCAGCGAAGCATAGCGGCTCTCGCCGGGCCGACTCACTACGGCCAGGGAACCTTCATGCGCCAAAAGCCTACTGCATACGACCTTGTTGAAAGGAAGGCGGTTCTGGGAGAGCGCGAGGGAGCACATCTGGCCTAGTGCTCAGAGCGTCGATGATTCCTGCGCAACTGCAGATCAATCCCTACCATCGGTCCGTAAACGTTGATGCCGTAATTCCGGATGCCCCAGTCCGGCTTGCCATTGCCTTGAGACAAATCGAGATTTGATATATGCATAAAATTCAAGCCGGCCGAAATACTGTAACGAGGACTGATGTTATATCGCACTCCACTCCCCATGTTCACGGTGAACGTCAGGTCTTCCCCTTGGGCGTATTGCACTCCTGCGGGCCCTTTGGCGTCGATATTCCCGACACCAAGGCGCACGTCAAAGTACGGGGCAACTCTTGAGCGGCGTGGGACAAAGTTACGTCGAATGCCCATGATGTAAGCGAAATACCGAGTCTCCGGCCCCCTCGGAATCAGGGTGACTGACCCACTGGATGTGAGATCCCAATTGCCGCGCAGAAACCAGGGACCTCCGATGTCGTTGATGTGCCAACGCAGTGAAGCAATGATGGGTACGAGCGTGTATTTGAGGGGATAGGTGTTGTACGCATCGCCTACGAAGACGTCGAGAGGAAAAGGGATATTGATAGGGAGCCATCCCCCGTCGAGCGAAAACTCGAGTTTGTTTCTGTAGTAGATGTCGTGGTTGAAATCTGCGGGGACCGCGGGGATTGTTCTTTCCTCTACCGGACGGACTTCTGATTCTTTCCCCGCTTTACTCTCTCCCATCGCCAGCGACCCGCGGCCATCAACCTGCGGGTACGCGGAGAGAGAGCACACAAGCGCGGTCAAGCTTAGAACAACCGATCGCTTACATGCGTTCACTAACGGGTGCTCCTGTGCGCGGCTTGCTGTTCCGCGGCACAACACCGATTCAAAATTTGCGCCCCTGTTCTAACCCCGGCTTAAGAACCTACAGACACCTCCGCAGACTTGGTATACGTTCAACGCTGTAAGTCGGAAGACTGTTTGCTTGAATTGGGTGAAGGAATCAAGCTGCGGCAGGGTGGAGAGGAAAAATTTGGAGCGTCGAACACGCCATTCGTACAAATCTTGGGCGCTTCTAGAGAATGATCGGAGTTGGTGGCAGAACTGCCGAAACAGCGACGATCTACCCTAGAGCGAGTGCCTGCAATTGCACAGTGTGCCTCTATTTCACCGGCCTCAAATTGTATTTCGCCAGAAATTCTCGAATCGCGTCGTACGCTTTGCGGTTGTCCGCATCCGCGAACTGTCCATGGCCCCCACCCTTCACCGTGAACAGTTGATTGGGAACACCGGCCTCGTTTAACGCTTTGTGCAGACGCACCGCATGTTCGTAAGGCACAACATCATCCAAATCGCCATGGACAGTAATGATCGGAGGATTGCTCTTGCGCACGTACGTCAGTGGTGATACCTCACGTGCGATTTGTTCTTTGTTCGGAAGGCTGCCGAACCATTCCAACGCGTAGTTCTTGCGGTTCTTTCCGGCCAGTAAATCTGCAACATCGGAAACACCAAACCAGTTCACGATGGCGGCCACGCGCGGCTCGGGTTCCTTGCCATCACTGGCGCAGTCGTTGTCGAGGCCGTCGCTCTCCAGCAACATTCCGGTGGTCAAGGAAAGATGTCCTCC
This sequence comes from Terriglobales bacterium, assembly GCA_035652655.1. GTDB lineage: Bacteria > Acidobacteriota > Terriglobia > Terriglobales > Acidobacteriaceae > Gp1-AA133. The sequence goes on along the minus strand of DASRDJ010000358.1, from coordinate 3,952 downwards.
TGCCGAGTGTCCCGTCACGACCAGCCTCGACGGATCGATGTGGTACTCCTTCGCGTTGTGCACCACCCAGCGCAGAGCGCACCGGCAGTCCTCGACTGCGGCCGGGGCTTTTGAGACGTCCGCCAACCGGTATTCGACGTTGACCGCCGCCCATCCCATTTGCAGGTAAGGCAACACCTCCAGCACCGCACCCGCCTTGTCTCCCCAAATCCAACCGCCTCCGTGAATGTAGATGACGGCCGGCACCGCCTCGGTCGCGTTGTGCGGGTAGATGACGTCCAGCTTGTTCTCGTGCCCGTTCTCGACGTCGTAGACGACGTCGGTCTTGATCCAGTACTTGCTTCCAGCGTCCTCGGCGAGAAAAGTAGTTTGCTGCCCGAAACAGACAATCACAGAAAATACCACCGCCAAGACTGCGAGAAGCCTGCATCTCATGGAGATTCTCCGTGCAGTTATTCGGGAAATTTCGCTAACAGACGCAAACCTCAAGGCTGAAAAGCCGGCCACAGATTCTCCAAACACGCCGGATCCGACACCCACTGCACCGAAGCGGGACTTCTTCGGAACAATTCATAGATTGCAGTTCCTGCTGACAGACCAAGTTCCAGATAGTCCCGTGCCGCGCGCGTCTCAATGCGTGAGGCTGCATACGCCGGATTTGCTTTCCATGCGATGTCACAATTCGAATCAAACACCGGATACCAGGCCAGCCCGTGATGCGCCCGCATCTGCGTGTAGTCGAATCCATATTGCCGATCGCACCACGCACCGAACACCAACTCCGCCTTCGGATCGGCGTTAGCGACAAAGTGCGCCCAGCCCGGTGGCATCACCACGCGATCGCCGGGCCCGCCATGAATTGCAAGACAGGCACCGGGATCGTCTCCAGAATTTTGCTGCGCGTAAACAACGGCGCGGCCCTCCCAGATCTCGAAGATCTCCGGAGTCGACCACCCACAATGAGGAGCAATGGCATGCACGTGTCCCTGGCTGCGCACTGGTTCTTCCCCCAGCCGTCCTGCAGCGTAAATGACAATCCCGAACAACAGCATGCGGCGTTGTAACTCAGCGCGATCCTCTTCGCGGCCTACATCCATAGCAATCGCGTACACAGGATCAGGTCCGGAACATCGCGGATCCCGCAGGCTCGCCCGGATCGCATCCAGCGAGCGGTACTCTGGCCGCGGGCCAAAAATGCCGGGGCCGTACTCGAACGCCATCGGATTTTTTAGGAATTTTATGTCGAGACCGGATTCGAACCTATTCACACTAGTCGCCGACTCCACACTCTCGCGGCTCACGAACCGCTCCGCACCAGGGTAGGACTGCCGTTCACGTTGAGAAGCCGTGCGCTGAAGCCATGCTTGCGAATGCCTTCGTAGTCATGGCCGGCATCGGCAGGCCAGCAAGCCACGAATTTCAAAGGCGCGCGCCCAGTGTTGGCGACGCGGTGCCCGGTATGCGGCGGTATAAAGTGCAAGCTCCCGGGAGACATGGTCTCCATGCGAGTCCGGCGATTCTCATCCATCAGGATCAGTGCCCCTTCGCCTTCCACGGTCCCGTAATACTCGGTGCGATCGCGCTTGGCGTGGAAGTGTCCATGCGTCATGAAATACTCACCGTCCACCTCGCCCGGCTCAACCACGGTACTTCCCCAGAACAGGCCACCCTCGGTACCTTCCGGCACCGGGCACCAGGCCTGCACGCGATACACGACAGTGTTGGGATCCATAGCTCGAAGCGCAGAGGTATTCGCAAAGACACCGTTCAACTGCCCCAGCAACTTCACACTCTCGCGAACGTCAGGAGCCGAAGCCAAAAGCCCGCTCGCCCAATCAACCTGCATCATTAAAGTCCGTGACTTCCTAATTAAAACCGAGCCGAGCCGTCACCACCGCCTCGGCTCCTTCAATCCATGTCATCCTGAGCGAAGCAAAATTGCCTGCTTAGAAGGCAATTTTGCGTAGCCGAGGGACCTTGCGTTTCACGTTCACGTACGTTTCAGTCGTTCTAGAACATGAACTTCAAAGAGAACTGGATCTGCCGCGAAGTGCCGTTGCCAATCGCGCCACCAGCCAGGCTGGCGACCGTCGCAGTGCTGACCCCAAAATTACCGTTGGCCGTACTCGCGCCAGTGAACGGGTTGATGCAAGAGTGGCTAGTCGCATCTACCGAGAGACAGATGCCACCGTCAGGATTCGCGAAGTTAGGATGGTTGAAAATGTTGAAGAAATCGGTTCGGAACTGGATATGTGAATTTTCCGTGATCCGGAAGTTCTTCATCAGCGAGAAGTCCAATTGAAAGAATCCGGGGCCACGCAAAGCATTGCGGCCCACCGTGCCGATGGTGCTCGGATCATCCCAGACGCCGTTCCAGCCCGGCGGAACCTCGAAGGCCGCGGCATTGTAGTTCCCGTTTGGCCACTTCGCACTCGCCACCGTCAGTGGCTGGCCAGTGTAATTGGGGCGCATCGGATTCCCGAAAAAGCCACTGACTAACTGTATGTTGGTTGGAAGACCGCTGCGACTCTGCAGTATGCTGGAGACCTGCCAGCCACCGAGCACCCCGCGTTCCCACACGTTGGTGCCCCTCAATTCCGGCAAACTATAGACCAGGCTGCCGGTGAAGTTGTGCCGCACGTCCCAGTCGCCGCTTCCACGGTCGAGGTCGATCCTGAAAGGATCGGACCAGCCGCCGAATACATTCACGAGATTGTCGAGTTCGTGCGACCAGGTGTAGTTGGCTTCCAGGTTAAGCTTCTTGCCGAGGTTGCTGCGTAGTTGTGCCTGTAACGCGTTGTAGGTCGAAGACAGCGCGTCCGGTTGATTGTTTTCGTTGGCGTACTGGCAAGCGCCCGGATTGCCCGGGTTGCCGAAGCAAGTTCGTCCACCGGCCGGGTTTTGCGGATTCAAATTGACGGCGGCAAAAGAGACGCCCGCCTGCATGTGCGTCACCTTGTTGCCGATGTAGTTCACCGTCAAGACGGAGTCTCTGAAGACTTGCTGCTGAATTCCAAACATCCAGTTCGTTGAAACCGGGTCTCGCGGATGCCTCGGAAAGATAGTCACGTTCTGTATAGCTGGAACCAGCGGCGGATTCGCAGCCGGGTAAGCTCCGCCAAATAGTACGTTGTAGTTCGAGAATTCAGGGATATTCGTGGTCAAACCGAACCCCATTTGCATGGGCATATAAAATAGCCCGCCATAGCCATGAATGGCGGTCTTGCCCTTTCCAAAAGGATCCCAGGCGAAACCAACGCGGGGTGCGAAGTCATGCTTCGGAGCATCGTAGGCGGCTGCCCCCGCCGGCAGAAATGACTGCGTCGCAAAGTCAAAGTTCTGCATGCGCCCGTGGCCCTCGCTCCAAACTGTGTTGTAGTCATAGCGCAACCCTAGATTGAGGGTCAGGTTGCTTGTCACTCGCCAATCGTCCTGAACGTAGAAATCCCAGTTGGAATTCCGGATACCGAGGAAGCCGGGAAAGCCGATCTTCTGCAGCACGAAGGGGCAATTAACTCCCGTGGTACCGCAGTCGTTCCCTGCTGCGCCCTGAAGATCCGCCAGGGTGAAATAAAGGTACGCTTGTTGCGGCCGCAACCACGTGTTGAGGCGATTGAGGCGTATGTTCGTGCCGAATTTCAGCGTATGACTTCCCGCCGTTGCGGTCACTGTGTCAAAAAGTTCGTAGATCGTGAATGGAGTGATCTGATTAAAGGTATTAGGGCCAGGCAACGCACCAAGATCCGAAAAGAACCCGCCCCAGGCAACCAACGGCGTGCCGGCTTTCGTATTCAGAGGAGTGTTTGAGTTTGTATCGGAGTAGAAGCGGTCGACCCCGATGCTGAATTCGTTGAGCAGTTTCGGCGTGAACGTGTGGGTGTAGTCGAACTTGCCCAGTTGCGTGCGCAACTTCTGTGGAGAAAGCTGCCCTTGATTCAAGCCGAACGTATAG
>DASRDJ010000357.1:0-7179 GCA_035652655.1 Terriglobales bacterium | reverse complement strand
CCCCCAAAGTGGACTCTGCTGCCGCAGTTCGAGGTGTGAGAAGCGCGAGCACAGCCGCTACAACGAGGAGCGCCGGGACGTCTCCCCAAAGGTGTCCCATGTGCTCCGGGTTTGCCAGAGCTTGTGCTGCCATGATCGCAGCGTGTATGACGCTGGACCACACCGTGAACCAGATAAGACTCAAGTTTGCGAGCGGGTTGCGGCTCGCGATCAACAAAAAGACACCCAATGTCGCGTAGACACCCAGAATCATCTGCAGGTAGTGCGGCAGAGAGTGCGATGGTCCCGAGTGCCACGACCAGCCGGACGGCCAGATCATGACCAGGCCATAGATCCCGACGATAAAGATCACACCCACCGCCATCAGCGCCACTCGCAAGTACTTGACACGATTAGCTTCAAACATAGTTTCCTCCTCGAAGGCTATGGAATCGAATTAGAGCCTCGTTGTCATGATTTGATTCGGCAGATGGAGCTTTGATTTTGATTGTGAGTCTTGTTTTCTTGTCTGGGAATCCACAACAGGAACATAGCTTTGCCGGGAGTCCGGTCGAGTTCACTAATAGTCTTTTGCGGCTCTGGTGGGGTAGGATGCACTTTTCGGAAGTGCTGAAGGCTGTAAAGCTGGATAGCGTGTGCCTTTACAACCGGGAGTTCCCCCCAGTGGAGTTTTCGTTCGCCCAATTCATGCAAGCTGGCGCCTTCATCAACCAATCCTGCGGACACGCGGTTGTTTAGGACTTGCTAAATAAGACCATTCTAATGGCCGCAAGCAGGGCACGGTCGGTCGAGCATGACTGGCATACATCGCTCATCGTTTTGCACTGCGGCGACTTTTCGTTGATAGGTGGCGGACGGGCTTGCTGCGGGCTAATTTCGCTTGGTTTCGAAATCGGGCCGGCGGAAGACGAAACTCACGTTTGAAGGCGCGGTTAAAGGCGGGTTCGGACTCATAGCCAACTTCAGCAGCGATTTGCGCAACGCTACTGCTCGTGGATTTGAGCATTTGTGCGCCGAGCTGAAGCCGCCAGCGGGTCAGGTAGGCAATGGGAGTCTCCGACAGATAACGCCGGAACCGCTCGGCCAGTACGGAACGCGAAATTCCTACATCGTTCGCGAGCGCCGCAATCGTCCAGGGATGTCCTGGCTGGCGATGCATCAAGGCTAAGGCTTTGCCAACCTCCGGATCACGGACGCCAGCCAGCCAGCCGGTTTGTTCCGACGGAAGCAGCGCGATATAACGTCGCAAAGATTCAACGAACAGCACTTCTGCCAATTTGGCGATCACGACCTCGCCGCCGGGCCTGGATGCATCCGCGCTGCCCACGGAATAGCGTATAGAGTCTTCCAGCCATTGGCCCGAGGCGTCGTTGCGGATATTGATCTTCAGAACGGGTGGCAGCCCGCCAAGGAAGACCCGGCTGAGTTGCGGCTCGCAAGCCAGGTAGCCGCAAACGAACTTGGTGATTTCCCCGCCTCCGCCCATGCGGGAGATTTTGAGGCCTTGAGACGAAATTCGTTCCAACTCTTGCGCCATGTCCACGGCCTTGACGCCCGAACCGTTTCCCATGAAGTGGGGGTCGCCATGCGGAAAAATGATGATGTCCCCGGCGTTTAGGGGAACCGGCCGGCCCTCGCCCTCAATATGCGCGTAGCCGCGGCCCTCGGTCAGCAGGTGAAAGATGATCACGTGCCCGGAATCCGGCGAGAGATAGGGAGCTACCGCGCGCGAGGCTGGCGACCGAAAACACCAAGGCGCTGAAAACTCGCCATTGTAGAACAAGGCTCCATCGAGTCTGACGGCCTTCAGAACTTCTGACAAAACATCCATTCGGCTCCAAACTGCAGCGATCGAGTTTCGGCAAACTGGTCCGGACGCTGGGTCAAGTAAACCACATAGTACTCGCGTCGCAGCAAGAGAACCAGACGCCTGGATAAGTATCCCCTCCCAAGCCTGCCGCATAGTGACTGGGTCGACACAACAGCAACGAATCGGTGATCGACGGCAATTCAGAAATAACGGAGACCAAACGATGCACGCCACTGCGATCTCATCCGAATTTGTAAATCTGAAAGCTCGCCTCAAGAAAACCTGGATGGCTGGCGACTACGATCGGTTCTCGCGGTACATGGAGAATGGTGCGCGGGATTTCTACGAACGCCTGGACACGGCTCCTGGAGCCCATTTCCTGGACGTCGCCTGTGGCTCGGGGCAACTGGCTCTGATTGCCGCGCGGGAAGGTCTGGAGGTTACCGGTGTGGACATCGCAGGCAATCTGGTAGAGCGCGCACGGGAGCGGGCGCAAGCCGAAGGTCTCCCGGCCCGGTTCGAAGAAGCCGACGCCGAGGCACTCCCTTTTGAGGACGCGACCTTCGATATCGTGGCCAGCTTGGTCGGAGCGATGTTCGCGCCGCGGCCGGATCTTGTCGCTCGGGAACTCCTGCGAGTGTGCAGCCCGGCAGGGACTATTGCCATGGTGAATTGGACCCCACAGGGATTCATCGGCCAAATGTTCAACACTGTATCGAAATTCGTTGCGCCATCCGGGATGCCTGCGCCGGTGCTGTGGGGCGACGAAGCCACGGTTCGTGAAAGGCTCAACGAAGGTCTCTCGGATCTATCCTTGGTACGGCGTCATTACGCGTTCAGCTATCCCTTTCCTCCCTCGGAGGTGGTGGAGTTCTTCCGCCTCTACTACGGACCCACCTATCAGGCCTTTGCTTCCCTCGATGCCACCGACGGTGAGAGTCTTCGCCGGGAACTTGAAGCGCTATGGACCTCTCACAATCGAGCGGGGGCTGGCAGCACCACGGTCTTCGCTGAATATCTGGAAGTGATCGGAGTTCGATCTTAAATCAAGCTTCAGCCGTTTATGGAGGAGGTCTAATGAACGAGCCACGTGATCTAATCCGCCGCTTGGAAAAGAACCCCCAATTGCCCAAAGGTGATGACGAAATCCTTTCCGTGTACGGCATTGAGTCCTGCCCGTTTGTCTCGGGCGATACCCTGTGTAGCCGGCACGTCCTGGCTTCATCGTTCGGTCCGGCCTACACGGCCATTTGGCATCGCGATCCGGACGGCGATTGGCACTTCTACCAAAACGTTCCGCCTCGGCAAGGCTGTGCGCGCTTCTTCGGCAAAGCGCTTGCAGGCGTCACTGTGCTGCCGATCGAGACCCAGTGGTGCGGACCACGGCGCCTGCGCATCGTTGCGCCGGGCCGGATTGAGTGGCAGCTGGATCTCAGTTCTACGCTGGCTACCCGTGCGATGAACCTGATGGGAAGCTTGATGCCCGACATGCTTTGGAAGAGCCCAACTGTCCTGAACGCAATGGCGCCTGTCGCTGGCGTTGCTTTGGGGGCGGGTAAGCTGCGCTTGACCGGCCGGACGCCGAACGGCCAAAGATTCATCGCAAACCCTCTGTCGACTTGGACAGTGCCCAGCGCCAAGGCCACCATCGACGGGCGCAACGTTGGTGCGGTTGCGCCTCTGCGGGAGCAGCCCAGGCTGGGCGATTTTTGGATACCGCGCACTGGTCTGTTCGCCATCGGGCGTGCCTTCTTCGATGCCTTCGACCCGGAGATTCATTCTGCGGCAACAAGTCGAACCGAGTCTGCTCTACCTGAATCAACAACAAAGTTCGCTGCCGCATAGTAATTGCGTCGACACAACGGAAGCAGCGATTCGCTGGTCGACCAAGATCCAAGAAAATATGAGGAGATGAAGCATGTCACCACAAACCACTGCTGTTTACAAAATGAAGGGCTCCGTAGGCCGTCGCTCGGCATTATTGGCGGATCGCATCGAGGAAGGCGCTGCCGGCTTGGCTGCCTTTGCCGAAGGGCTCTCGGAATCGGAGTGGGGTGCACCGGTGTCGGGATCGGACCGTCGTCCTGTCGGCGTCATCGTGCACCATGTTGCCAGTGTCTATCCTATTGAGATTGATCTCGCGCGAGCAATCGCCAGTGGCAAAGCTGTCACAGATGTCACGTGGGAAGTTGTCGCGGAGTTAAACGGAAAACATGCCCAGGAAAATGCCAAGGTGAGCAAAGCTGCCGCGGTCGAACTCTTGCACCGGAATAGCCGTGAGGCGGCCGCTGCGGTTCGCGCATTCACGGATGACGAGTTGGATCAGGCGGCGCCTTTCTCCCTGAGCTTCGGCGCGCCAGTCACCGCGCAATTCGTCATTGAGGACCACGCACTGCGGCACAGCTGGCACCACTTGGCGCGTATCCGCGAGGTGTTGGGGCGATGACTTCGGCCAACGGGAGGCGCTTGAGATTGATGGGTGTGTTGGCACATCCCGATGACGAATCCCTCGGTATCGGTGGAACGCTGGCGAGGTATGCCGGCGAGGGGGTCGAGACTTACCTTGTGACGGCCACGCGCGGCGAGCGTGGCCGCTTTGGCGAAAGCGGAAAAAAGCCGCCTCCTGACGTAGTCGGTCGTGTGCGCGAGGCCGAGCTGCGGGAAGCAGCGAGGGTTTTAGGCGTGCGCGAAGTCAATTTCCTCGACTACTGCGACGGCGACCTGGATCAGGTAAACGTCACGGAAGCGGTGGCACGGATTGCCCACCACGTCCGTCGGCTGAAGCCCCACGTCGTCATTACTTTTGGTCCCGAAGGCGCCTACGGCCACCCCGATCACATCGCCATCTCGCAGCTCGCAACTGCCGCGGTTGTTGCCGCCGCCGGGGCAACTGGGTCGGGCCAACCCCATCGCGTATCGAAACTGTATTACATCGAGTGGAGCCGAAAGAAATGGGAAGCCTATCAGAGTGAGTTGCGCGGTCTGATTTCCAAAGTGGATGGTATCGAGCGAAGGTCGTCGCCATGGCCAGATTGGGCTCTTACAACCGTTATGGACACCAGTCCGTTCTGGCCGACGGTCTGGAAGGCTGTTTCGTGTCACAAAACGCAGATGAGCATCTACAAGAATCTCGAACACTTACCCGACGAGAACCACAAGGCGATCTGGGGAACACAGGAGTTTTATCGCGTGTTCAGTCTGGTGAATGGCGGTCGGGCACGTGAATCTGATCTCTTTGAAGGACTGCGCTGTTAGGATGCTCCGGATGAGGCGGGTATAAATCGCGATGAACACCAAAGTCGATACGTTGAAGAACAGAACGGCGCCGATCGAAATGGTCCCGGACGACTTTCGTGCGCTCGGCCATGAACTCGTCGATTTGTTGGCCGACTGGCTGGCTAAGATGCCGCAGGGGTTGGTCAATAGAGATGAGTCGGTTGCAGATATCCGACGCGCGCTCAGGAGCGAGCGCGGGCTTCCCGATGCCGGCGAGGGAGCAGCCCAAGTGCTCAAAGAAGCCACCAACCTGCTGTTCGAACACTCGCTGTTCAATGCTCATCCGCGGTTTTTTGGCTACATCACGTCGAGTCCGGCCCCCCTAGGAGCGCTTGGCGATTTTCTAGCGGCAATGATCAACCAGAATGTAGGCGCATTCCGGCTCTCTCCGCTGGCGACCGAGATAGAAGCGCAGACCGTTCGGTGGATCGCTGAGCTCATCGGATATCCGACTAGCTGCGGCGGCCTCCTGGTGAGCGGCGGCAACATGGCGAACTTTGTGTGCTTCCTCGCTGCCCGCGCTGCAAAGGCCGCATGGGACGTGCGAAGGAAAGGTCTTGCGGAGCATCCACGGTTGGTGGCGTATGCCTCGACCGAGGCGCACACATGGCTTCAGAAGGCAGCCGACATGTTTGGATTGGGTTCCGATGCCATTCGCTGGATTCCCGTCGATATCGGCCAGCGGATGAATCCCGCCGCGCTGGAGTCGCAGATCGATCGGGATCTTGCCTTGGGCGATTTTCCGTTTTTCGTTGTAGGCACTGCCGGGTCGGTCAGCACGGGTGCGGTGGACCCACTGCCGGAAATCGCGGCGATTTGCCGCGCGCGCAAGCTGTGGTTTCACGTGGACGGAGCGTATGGAGCGTTAGCGGCTCAGGTACCTGGTGCTCCGGACGGTCTGCGGGCGCTTAACGAAGCAGATTCGGTGGCAGTCGATCCGCACAAATGGCTCTACGCTCCCCTGGAAGCGGGGTGTGTCCTTGTGCGGCGGCCCGACGATCTGCTGCGAGCTTTTTCTTATCATCCTGCTTACTATCACTTCGACGAAACGGCAATTAACTATTTCGATCAAGGGCCGCAGAATTCGCGAGGTTTCCGCGCTCTCAAGGTGTGGCTTGCGCTTCGGCAAGTCGGCCGCACGGGTGCGATCGGCATGATCGCTGACGACATGCGTTTATCGCAGCATCTCGATGCGCTCATCCGCAGTCACTCTGAGTTCGAGGCGTTCACGCAGCACTTGAGCATCACGACATTTAGATATCTACCGTCGGAGCTGAATCGACAGATTGGTTCGCCCGCCGTCGAGAAGCGCATCGATGAAATCAACCAGGCGCTGCTGACTCGCGTTGAGAAAAGTGGTGAAGCATTCCTGTCCAACGCCGTTGTCAACGGACGGTTCGCGCTGCGAGCCTGCATCGTGAATTTCCGTACATCGCTTGTCGACATCGAAGCACTTCCGCCGTTGCTCTTGCGACTCGGCGAGGATATCTGCCGTGAGTCTGTATTGGGGGCGGGCGCTAGCCCCTCTGAGTAACAGTAGGAATCAGATGAGGCGTCCCCGCCCTCCAGCCGCACTTGATGCGCGCGCAAACTGTCGAACTCGACAAAGAATTGTTCGTCTACCATCCAACTCTTTAACCGCCAATGATACAGCGAAAGGGCTGGACGAGAGCTCAGCGTGGGCTGCTGAAGCGCATCGATTTGAGTGCTTGACAATGGAATCAATAGTAAGTAAAAGAAAGAAAGCGTAACAACTCGTAAGCGTCGGGTCTTGCCGAGATTCTTGAAATATGCAGGAGGTTAGCATGCAGAAGGCGTTCCGCAAGCTTCTTCCACTCTCCTTTTTAATTCTAGTGTGGATGTTTTTTACCGTGCTGCTTCCAGCGAATTCGCGGGCGCAGTCCGGCTACGGTGCTCAACTCTCGGGGGTAGTGCGTGATTCGAGCGGCGGAGTGGTGCCCGGCGCGACAGTCTCACTAGTCGATGAGGACACCGCTATTTCACGAACGGCGGTGACCGACAGCCGCGGAATTTACGTCTTTACCGGGGTACGGCCTGCAGCCTATACGATTCGGGTGGAGTCCGCGAATTTT
>DASRDJ010000356.1:0-18925 GCA_035652655.1 Terriglobales bacterium | reverse complement strand
AGAGGAAGCAAACTATGACTTTTCCGTGATTTTCACAACATCGACGTGACCTTCCTCCCGAGTGCTCTCCGGTCGAACGCGAGCAATCCTGTATCGACCAATATCTTCTCCAACGTTCAGGCGATGGCTATCCAGAACGGTTGCTGTCCCAATGACTTCACCGGTGACGCTATCGTGCAGACTAATCGGTAGGTCGGCCAATCGGATGTCATTGCACGTCCCCTGCAGGTCTGCTTCTGCCACCTCGCACCCGCCTGGAGCAGAGACATTAACACCAAAATTCCAGCGCGGATGGCTCGAACGTGCTAAGGACGATCACCTATTGAAGTTATAAAAACGATTTTGTACACTTCTGATCGGGGCGTTTCCTTTGTCAAAACGTATCTTGATTGCTGATGACCACGAGTCTGTGCTGCGCGGAATTCGTGTCATGCTCGAATCAGAACCCGGGTTCGAGGTGTGTGGCGACGCTGTGAACGGGCGTGAGGCCGTGCAAAAGGCGGTTGCTCTCAAGCCAGATTTGGTCGTTCTCGACTTCTCGATGCCCGAATTGGACGGTCTGCAGGCAGCAGACGAAATCAGCCGACTTCTGCCAAACGTCAAACTCATCCTGCACACCATGTACGGGTCCGAAGTGAGGGGAGAGGCACTGAAACACGGGATTTCCAAAATCGTCGAAAAAGCAGCGCACGGAGCGCTCGTTGCCGCCGTGAGGGAACTACTGATGGCACAGCCTCGCTTTGTGAGTTGAGCACAGATAGAAACTCTTAACGCAATTGGGGGCCACTCTTGAGCTCAAGAACGGATACCGCTTGTGCTAACGAAACGCCGCGAAGCAACTAGCCGTTCATCATCGTAGTTCACCCTACATATTGCAGGTCTAGAGAAACATTCCTCTTGACGATGTAAGCGACTGGCCGCGAGAATCCCAGCCCTTGAAGATTGCGGGCAGTCGGGCTTTGTTTCTCTGGGGGAGAGTTACGAGAGTCTGGCAGCCCGTTTTTGTTTTGGTTGGGCCGGTGTTGTAAAAGAACATAGCGAGGCAGCGCCACACCTGTGTCGCAGATGCAAGTTCGAACCTTGCCCGGTCGCATAAAAAGCCCGCTTGGCTTGATGTTCCGCAAATGATGCGGCTCACAATCACAACCTGCAATGTTCTTGAAATGCTAGGGACTGGAAAATCGCGCGTCCGTACAACTTTCTTTTTCTGCCAATGATTGATCCTCTTTGGGGGTATGTCGCCCCGAAACAATCAGACGAAAACATTCTTCTCGGATCTCCGTTTTCCACAAAATAACAAGAGTGGTTCAAATTAAAGGGCGTAAATGTTCACACCGGAAAGGAATACAAATTGTTAAATTGCAAAGACCGAGAATATTCACAAAATGCGGCGTTTCCGTCGCAATTCGCACGTCTCCTGGTTCAGTATCAGCGCCACCCGGAGGCAAAGAGCCTCGCGCCCGTCGGGGGCCGCAAGTGGGGAGAGTCGCAAGGGCGTGTTTAACCAAGAAGGAAGTGGTGCAGCAGTTGGAGTTGCCACACCACTTTGAGAGACACCCAACAGACTTTCGGAGGGCTGAGCGTTCTTCCAGCTCACTTGCACAACTGGAATGGCAGGGGGGATCCACCACCACTCCAGCTTTGAAAGCGACTTTAAGACGATGCCAGATCCGATGGATGTTCAAAATTGACCAAGTCGGGAAAATTTAACAAAGCAAGTCGCCTTCCTGACTGTTGGAATCTCGTTTCGAGCTTGCCTGCGGTGCTATTCCCTGGCTGGAGACCGCTTTAAAGCGCTAACTATTCAGCCTGATGGACACCCGCCAACCTGGGGCGTAAGGTGAGAACGCAGTTCACAACCTCTCTGCCGCGCTCCCAAAGCGACGGGCATCTTGTGGATTACACAGGAGGCCCTAAATGGCAGACCATTTGGAGCGCGCGCGGTTAGTCGCTGAAATCACTGAATTACAGAAACAGCAGTCCGAAGCTCACATTCGCGCCATTTACGTCGATTCGACGGGCGGCGAGCGGGTTGCGCGGCGAATGCGTGACGCGCGTATCACCTCCCTACAGCTCCAAGTGGCCGAGATCGACGCAAGGCCGGGTCCCTAGTCGAAAATAGAACATGGTTGATGAAACTAGGCCCTCTCACCAATGTGCGCCGTTTGTTCGCCTTTTCACAAGTCAGTGAGTTCTATCAAAAGGGATGTCAAGAAAAAAGTTCTGCCTCGACCGGAGTTGAGATTTGATTCTCGACATCCAGCCCACTCTGCATCGGCTTGGCGGGAATGAGTTTTGCCTTTCGGTTCTTATAAGTTTCTCTGCTTCCTGCCGGCGACTCCATCGAGTTGAGAGAGCAACAAGCGAATGGTGGTTGAGTGTGTCAACCATGGTTCTATCCGAGGCTCGTGGCCTATAGCTATTTCTGGTTATCCGAGGGGGCATAACGTGTAATGGGTGACTCGGTGCCCAAAGGCACCCAGGGCCGGATCTCATTGACTGATACTTCCCTCGAACCGAGCATCTCGAAAATTCGACCGACCACTAGCGAAGGAAACTCTTCGAATGGAAGGGCTCTTGCTCAGGGATGCTCAAGCTGTTTGTCGCTGCAACTGTTTGGGGTCGAAGCTCGCTCCTTTCTTCCAAATGATTAAGGTGATAGCGGCAATCTTCCGCGCCAGGGTGCCCTGCTCGATGTCGAATCGCACCGCCTGCCCTGGGCTCACTTCGGTATTGGTGGAAAAGCAAAATCTAAGCGGGTTGCTCGTGTCGGTTGCCGGTGGAGTCGAAAAAATTGTTTGCTGTGATATCCGCAACCACAAAGGCCGCCCACGTGGGGATGTCGCGCACCCACTGCCCCGTGTCCGGGTCTTTGCGCCGCGCCAAGAAATACCCAACGCCCTCAACCACGCCCGAGATATTCTCGTCACCCGGTTACGGGTATCGCGGCGGAGGCGGCGGCGCGGCCTCGGCGGTGAGTTGCGCAAGCACCTTTTCGAGCCCGTCAACGCAATCGAAATCCGCAAGTGCGACACAGTATGGACGATGAGGACCGGATCAGAGAACTGGTGGCGTTGATCGACAGCGAGAAGGACCCCGAAAAAGTCAAAATGCTGGCTGCTGAATTGGGAAGTCTGTTGACAGTGTCTGGCAAGCCTTGGCCTACACACGAAAAACCGCGGAGTAATTAGGCCGCGGGCACCCTAGCATTATTTTCATCTTTCATGGTTCAACAGGGGTTTCGGAACGACGCCAAGCTGGTGTGCCAGACGCAGCAATTCTGCAAAGCTCAGGTACCGGCGCTCGCCACTGAGCGTGTCGAGAAACGTGTAAGCCTCTGTAGAGGATTCCAAGCGACGCTCCGACCGAAACACAGCCTGATGTGATTGGGACAACTTCCGGTTCAGATTCCGAACGAGTCGTTTCGTGCTGATCTGGCTCGGGTTGTCCATCTCGGAGGATTGCAATTGTAAATAATCGAGACCCCACCGCCCCGTTTGTTAATGCGTTTTTACATTCATACCTTACGAGCGGCCACATCATAACCAGTACTCCCCCACTTGCCGGACGTTGTTCCCTCCTGGGGGAGAGCGCAGCGTTCGGCTTTTTGTCGCGTTCCAGCGATGTGATCTGGATCACAGACGTCCACATCGAACCGTCATATTTTCCCCATCACAGGGTGAGAATAACGATGGTCGTCTCCCGAACTTTGTCGTCAGACGCGAATCATCGATCGACTCCAAGAGTGCAGCACTGGAACAACAATCGACAATCTAGCGGCTTTCTACGTGCCCCGCTCAGGGATGTTCGTGCCGTGCTGTATGACCTTGCCGAATCCAAGTGTGTGAAATTCTCAAGCGGAATGTAATGGGTGGACTGACCCTAGCGGTAACGGGGCGCCTAATTGCATGGTGTTTCCGTCTCGTCCGTGCTCTTTGCCTTCTCAGTCAGCCCAAGCAGTCGTAATCGCTGCTTGAGCCATTCGATCGTGGTTTCGTCGGCAAGCCTTATACAGACAGAACGGAAAACTTCGTCGAGGTGAGTGGGCAAGTGGGAATCCTACAGACATTACCGGGTGTAAGCTACACGCTCAACCCTGTATGTGCGGCGAAGACCGCATTCGAGAATTGGTTGCGTTAATCAATTCTGAGAAGGACTCGGAAAAGGTGGCGCTGTTGGCCGCCGAGCTTGAGCGCCTGTTGTCCACATCCGAGTCTGAAACACCGCGATGCGAAAAACGCTCCTAAACAAGATCGAGCGGGACCTCTGGCTCATCATCGCTGCAGTCATCGTGCTCGCAACTGCTCTAGCCGTCGCCTGGTACGTCTACATTCCCGACGCACCCCACACTGAACGCGGCCGCATTCAACGCTGAAATGTGTGACAGATGATGGCTTCGTGGCCCTCAGTACAGCACCCGCCTATTTTGCATTTTTGCATCTTCGCAACTCACTGAATCCACAACAACTTGCGAAGAGCAAAATTCCGTTATCTGTCACAGTCAGACCGTCGCTGATCGCAGTGCAGACCGAGATGCGTTGCCGCTGGCACGGGTTCGGCATTTGCCGGAGCAGTACACACCGTCGGCGCGCTTCGCGAGAAATGATTTTCGCAGCCCTGCTTGTTTTCCCACCGCGACTCTGCGAAGACTCGACTGGCCACTGGATCTAGCCAAGCATCGAAGCAGATCGCTTCAATTCGCTCTCTAGCGGAGTGACCCAACTGCCTGCCACACGGTTTGTGGGCACCTCGCCGGTCACGCTTCTGGGCCAGGCAGGTTTCAGTTGGTGAAATCGGGATTTTTCAACAGCTAGCCTTGCGAGCAAAGAGGGACGGCGACCGAAAGAAATACTTGACCGGGCCACCGCCCCAAGTCACGTTATTTCGGCGTAGCGTTTGATCTGGTAGTGAAGGTGATAACCGTTTCGGCATGGATCAAAGCCTCTTCCTTACCCGTTGCAGCTGCCACTCCAGTGCCAGCTCCGGCCCCCACGGCCGTACCGATCAGAGCTCCCTTGCCACCACCAGCCAATCCGCCGATGAGGGCACCCGCTGCTGCGCCGCCACCTATTTTGGTTACGTTGCTCTTAGTGTGGCTCTTGCCCTTAGCACGAAAGCCGCTGGTTGAGACTGCCAGACTTTTGCCATCCTTGAGTTGAATCGAGGTGAGCCGGATGGTGACCTCCCCAGGCGCGTGCAACCGTCCACTTGACTTTGCATAGGTCACTTTGCCCTTTGCCGGCGAGCCAGCCTTAGCGATGGTTTTGCCATTGACCACCAGATCTTTCATCAAATTGGCACGAAATGATTGCCCGACCTGCGCACTGGCAGAATTGATTTGCGAGTCTGTACGAACAGTGATGTGAGTTCCGGCGGGCACGGTTTGCGCCAACGCCGACATGCCTAGGGCGAGTAAAACCACTATAGTCTTCCCAAATCTGCTCACCATGATCTCTCCTTAATTACCAGTAGCCAGAGTGTGAGCTTCATTGTAGGAAGGCCCGCTGCAGAGCAGATATACATTCTTGTTTTCGGCAGTTACGTTGGACCGAGCCCTCTCGTGCGAATGGAAATAGCCTTCACGCACAGTGACCCGCTGTTTCTTGAAGTAACTGGAGAACCTTGCCAAAAGTTTCCTGCCGGTGAGCATCATCGATGATTAAGGCCTTGCATTTGATTGGGATTTCCTTCTCGGAATCCTCATACCACATGGGGGAGTCTTTCAGAAAAATAACTGTTTCTTGATGCGAATTTGCCCAGTCAAGATCTTGCTTTTGCCGATCCCTTGAAAAATACGAGCCCAATTGAACAGATATTGACAGTCGCCTTGACTATGCTGGGGGTAGTAGCCAGCAAAAACTCGCAGCAACAGCAGCAAACATCCTATGGCTCAACCACGATTCCTTGCTCTGAGACGCGAAGTCGATGACTTGGTCGCATTCCAAGTCCATGCTCTAACACAGGGACTTGCGGTGAATTCCACACAGTTGCACGATTGTCAGGATCGCTTCGAGCGAATCATGGATCTTCAGGAAGAAGTGGCCCGGATTCGAAAGGAGAGCATCCTCGGAGGCGGAAAACAGCTCTCGTCCAGGTGACAAGAAGTTTTTTGGCTGCTTCGGTAAAAACTGTCCTGCTCGTCTGAACGAGCGGGTCGCCCAGCAATTATTTCTCAGCGTCCGTTCTACGGCCGAAGATCAGGCGGCAAGTCAGAAAGAGGTCACTCACGTCAGCCTCTTACACCTTCAATTGGCTGGGCGCGAAGGAAAAATTCGTGATAGGAGGCGGACCTTGTGGTTTGTACCATGGATCCGGGGCGTCGGGTGTACGTCATAAGCAGCCCGAGTTGGCAGGGGTCGGATCGTCGGCCTCAAAAGGTCACTATTCTAGAAAAGAGCAAGAGGGTGGTTTGGCGAGACCCTAGCGGTCCGGGATCGTGTGAAGGGGGGATATTCACCGCAGCCCGCAACAAGGTCTCACACTTTAACGATAGCCAGCAAACGAGCTGCGCGGCTTGGGGGAAGTAGTTTTCTCTTGCTGAGTCTCGTTTCGACGGCATCGGACGCCGCGAGCTTCCGGTCTCGATGAGGCTCAGTGCGCGGGGCACCTGAATGCAGTTCACAGACTTCCCCGGTTGCCGCACCACAAGTGGGACAAGGTACGGATAATGTCTGGCTTGGAGTGAGTTCTCTGGCTTTCACCGCCCTATATTGCAACGTTCCAACACTGAAAAACTGTTCAATATTGCTCAATCAAAGGACGTTAGCTGAACTGTGAATGGCCGAGGCGAGGTATCCACCGATTTTTCATCAATGGTGAGCAAAAAGGAACATCTTAAGCCGCCTGAGTTTGACAAGATTGCCATGATTATAGGTGTATACGAGGAAGCCATTCATGGCACCACCCCCATCGGCCAAGCAGAAGCGTGAGTTCGAACCGAAGACATTTCTTGCCACGATCGGCGAAGGTAGGAAGGTACTTGCCCATTCCAGAAAACAAACAATCTTTACGCAGGGCGACGCAGCCGACGCAGTCTTCTACATTCAGGAGGGTAAGGTCAGCCTCACGGTCGTTTCGAAGATCGGCAAAGAAGCCACTCTGGGCATTTTAAATAAAGGCGATTTCTTCGGAGAAGGCGCCTTGGCAGGACAGGCGCTGCGGATGGGTTCTGCAACCGCGTTGACGGACTGCGAACTCCTGCGCATTGACAAGAAAGCAATGATGCTGGCTTTGCATCGGGAGCACACGTTCTCGGACCTGTTTGTAGCCTATCTGCTGTCACGGAATATTCGATACGAAGAGGATCTGGTTGATCAACTCTTCAATTCCAGCGAGAAGAGACTCGCTCGGCTCTTGCTCTTGCTCGCTCATTTCGGCAAGGAAGGCGCGCCAGAAATCGTCATTCCGAAGATCAGTCAAGAAACGCTGGCAGAGATGATCGGGACAACTCGTTCGCGGGTGAGTTTCTTCATGAACCGGTTCAGGAAGTTAGGCTTCCTCGATTATGGCGAGAGCGGTCTGCAAGTCCACAGTTCGCTGCTGAATGTCGTTCTTCACGACTAGGCCAGCGTCACGCTCGGTTGCGCACCACAAAGGCTGGAGCGAGCCAATCAGGCTTCTGCGGGATCTAACCCGAGGGATGATCCCATTTTCGTCGCCACCAGCACCTCCAACAGCGTTGCCGTGTTGCGAACGCTTCCTGAGATGGCAATGAGTGCCTCTGAGACGACGGGATGTGTTTTCGCCAGGGAGTCGAGCCGGTCACTTACTTTGTGGAGTTGCTGAGCTTCGTTCAAAATGGCACTCGAAGGCATGGCATGCCAACTTTCTTGAGAGCCTAAGAAGAGAGAACTCCAGATGGGCTGACTTAGTTCAGAGAACCTGAAAGAGGAGAGGTATTGGTTTCCTCAACTATAGTTTACCACGTGAACGAGGGACGGTGTCGGCGTTACTCTCGACCACCGTGCCTCGGACAAGGCCTCACTATCGCTGGCTTGTCAAGCTATACGCATCTTGACGAGCGACGCGCGAGCCTCCCCGCCGCTTTTGTCAGGCACAATGATCAATTCGAGCACTCCGACATTTGACAGGTCAACAGCGTAGTCCTCGATCTCGCGGACTCCTCCGGGCGAGCTGAAATTCCATTGCTGCCGCACGATTTCCCGGAAAGGTTTTCCAACACGCGAGGACCACCTCAAAACAAACTCCTGCATGCGGGAAACGTCGCTATCCTCAAAGGCCAGGAAGATACGACTGAGCTTTTGCGGACTGTCGAAGATGAGGCGTATCGTCTGACTGCCGGGCTCCGATGCACGCCAGCCGCGTTTCTCGTCTCCCAGAAGCGCGGACTCAATAGGATAATCCTCATCTTCCGATGAGACCTCGACCGAAGCTGCTTTGTTCAGGTCCAGCCAATCCTGAACCCAAGCTTCGACAATCTGCGTAACCCCGATCACCCGCTTGCGCATGCACCATACTTTACGCCTCCCTTCGCCGTGGGTGTCAGGCAGTATTGGCGAACGAGCCAGATCGAGAGTCCTCAGGTACCAACAAGACCGCCCTGTCAGGTTGCAATCCTTTCAACCGTCGAGCGTCAGAATGCATTGTGGACGGTATAATTTCGGGCGATGGCGCTTCGCTCGATTGCGAAGAAACTGTTCCGAACCCTCGCGAGAGTCACTCCACAATGCGGCATGGTTTCGCAGGCCGTAGCCTTCAATATGTTTCTCGCGTTTTTTCCCATCCTACTGGTAGCCTTGGGGCTTATGAGCAGCTCCTTGAGGGGGAAAAGTGGCCCGGAACTGGTAGTGCGGTTGTCAGCCATCCTGCCTCCAGGGAGTTGGCAGCTCGTATCCGACTTCCTGGTGCGCCGGGAAGTGAACCCCTGGAACTGGGTGGTGGTCGGTTGGATCGGGACGTTGCTCGTAGGCACGCAGGTAATGAAGCTCATCATGGAGGGCATTCACTTAATCTACGGCGATCGAAAGAGACACTCCTTTCTCGGCCGGCAAATTCGGGGGTTGCTATTGTTCTGTGTGTCGATCGTGGCGTGGCTCCTTGCCGTCGCATTGAGCGTCTTCGGAAGGCCATTGCGCCAATGGATGAGTCTCGGAGTCGGACATTCTCTGTTGCTCCGCGGCTTCTGGACGGTCGTGCTTCCGGTCGTGTCGATGGTGCTGGCGATCTTTGTACTGGCCGTGATCTATCGCGTTGCGCGACCCAGCGCGACGACGTGGAGTTCCGTTTTGCCTGGAGCGACAGCAGCGACGATTCTGTGGTGGAGCATCAATTTGGCGTTTGGAATTTACGTTCGGCAGATGAAGTATGGCCCTGTCTACGGAGGGCTTGCTGCGGCGATCGGATTGATGGTGTGGATGGAGTTCTCTGCCATGATCGTTTTCGTGGGTGCGGCCTGGAACGCAGAGAGCGCTCCATGATTCCTGCCATGGCTTCGTAATGGCCGCCGCTTCTCGTTATTCCTCATCATCCAGTAGGCAAGAAAGACTCCCGTTCTCAAGCCTTCAGCTCGATTGAAATGGCACTCAGTGCCATGTCAATGCATGGTTTTCAGTGCGCACCTCTCGCCTTCCGCCAAATGCCACGCAGCGAATTTGCAGGACGGTCAATTCTGATCAGTTTTCCGAAGTTAAGAATTTGATACTGGCGCCAAACGAAGTTTGTGACGCCCCAGGGAGCTTCGTGAGCGACCTTGGTGGAGCGAACATTCTCGATGCAGGGAGTCTTCAATGAACCTAAATCTGTTGGATCCGAAGCTGATTGTGCTGGTAGCCGTGTTAATTCTGATTCTCGCGATCGCGGCAGTGCTGTACGTCCGAAAACGCAAGATTACAAGCGCAGCCTTGCGGGAAAAATTCGGGCCCGAGTACCAACGTGCCGTGCTAGTGCACGGGTCAGAACGAAAAGCGGAGGCAACCTTGCCGGACCGCGAGAAGCGGGTTGAAAAAAACCTCAGCCTTCGCGATCTTGACCCGATGGAGCGTGAACGTTACCTGGAGGAATGGAAATACGTTCAGTCTCGCTTTGTGGATTCTCCGAAAGACGCAATCGCAGAAGCCGATGACCTGGTGTCTGCGCTGATGAATACCCGTGGCTATCCTATATCCGACTTCGATCAGCGTGCCGCAGACATTTCTGTTGACCATCCCCGCGTAGTGGAGAACTACCGGTCTGCACACGAAATTGCCTTGCGTGTGGGGAAAGACGAAGCAAACACGGAAGATCCCAGAACGGTAATGGTGCACTACCACTCTTTGTTTGATGAGCTGGTGCAGGCACCGGAGCCAGCCATTGTCCAAAGAAGAGATGTCGCGTGAGTTCTGGTGTTTATGAGCACTACTGATCAGCGCAGCAGCATCTCTCCCCGCATACTTGGCACTGGTGAGAGTCCCACTCGTCAGGATGGCCCCAGTGGTAAAGCAAGTCTCAAGCCCAAGGAAGAAAGCACACTTTAGTCCCCATGCCTTCCTTTCAACCATTGGGAAAGGTCGGGAGATGCTTTCTTTTCAAAAAAAGAATGTGATTTTTTCCCAAGGCGACTCCACCGACGGACTGTTCTTTATCCAAAAAGGCAAGGTACGGCTCAGCGTAGTATCGGAAGCTGGAAAGGAAGCGACCATTGGCATTTTGGGCGAAGGCGATTTCTTTGGGGAAGGCGGTCTCGCTGGTCAACTGCTGCGCATGTCGTCCGCGATCGCAACGACGGACTGTATTTTGCTGCACATCGAGAAGAAAGCGATGATGCAGACAATGGGGCTGGAACCAAAATTGTCGGCCGTTTTTCTCAAGTACTTGCTGCGGCGAAACATCCGGTATCAGGATGATCTGGTCGATCAATTGTTCAATTCCAGCGAAAAGCGGCTCGCCCGGGTTCTTCTACTGATGGCGCAATTCGGAAAAGAAGGAGTGTCCGAAATGTCGGTACCGAGGCTGAGCCAGCAGACACTGGCTGAGATGGTCGGGACCACCCGTTCGCGAGTCAGCTTCTTCATGAACCGATTCAGGAAGCTGGGCTTCATCAAGTACGACGTGGGAGATAACTTGCATGTTCACAGTACGCTGCTAAATGTTGTTCTCCATGATGACGACGGAGGTAATGTGAACGGTGAGACCAAAGCCTCACGCGAGCAGGTTAACAAAGGGACCGAACCACCTGCCGAGCCCGGCGGGACGCCCGACAAAGAGCGCGCTCGGAGACCACCTCTTCCCAGCGTCCAACGAGCGGAATGAATGGCTCGTCGCCCTACACGCGCCTGGCTCGGGTCAGTCCGCCATCCAAGGCCTCGATGAGATTACGGATTTATGGATTTAGCAGTGGCCGCAGAAAAAACGATCGGCATCAACAGATGCTCGCAAAATCGCGAAGGAGAACACTATGCCAGAAACGGTTGTGGAATAACAGCTGAAAACATTCAGAGGTAAACCGAGTCTCTGGATCAATGGATTGACGGATCAGTCCTGGCAATGAGGTTGCCGTCCCCATTCAATAAAAAAGAGGGCCAGCAAAGCCTCGCTGGCCCAAATCAAGATTACTTGCCGCAAGTCTTACTCACCATCGTCAGGCTGCTGACAAGCAGATCCCCATATTCCTGTTTGCCCGCTGCATTCTCGACTTCTCCCGCTTTTTGGTCTGCGCCTTTCGCGTCTCGGGTGACTGCGCCGGTCACGGTCACTTTATGATTGATGTGCGCGTCGAGTTTGGTGGTGGTGCTGTGTAGTTCCCAAATCCTGCCATCCTCGGCGGTAATTGAGACTTCCCCCGGCTGGTCGCCTTTCTGTACGCAGCCGGTCACAGTCATATCCGGACTCGCCGGTTTCTGTGGCTCTTGCGCGACGGGTGCTGTGTTGTTTGGCGTTGCGTCGTTCGGCTTGAGAGTGTCCTGGGCAAAAGCGGTTGAGGCCACAAACATGGCGGCCGCTATTGATACGAAGATTACCTTTCTCATTTGTTGCTCCTTCGGCCAGAATTAGTGTTCAGATGACTCTCTCGGCGTGGAACGACGTTCTGAGAACGACTGACTCTAGGGAATTTTCCGAAACCGAGGAAGTGTAAGTTGTATCGTCTTAGAAGTAGCATCTGATGGGTCTGCTTGAACCCACCTCTGCCGGGCTGTATCCGACCTGTCCATTATCAATGTC
Organism: Terriglobales bacterium; assembly: GCA_035652655.1. Classification (GTDB taxonomy): domain Bacteria; phylum Acidobacteriota; class Terriglobia; order Terriglobales; family Acidobacteriaceae; genus Gp1-AA133. The sequence goes on along the minus strand of DASRDJ010000356.1, from coordinate 6,769 downwards.
GGGACGATGAGAAGAACGGTCACAATTGCTCAATTCATATGCTACTTCCGTGGGGTGAAGGATAGTACCGCTGACCAGAACAAGATTGGTCAGCGGTCTGGACGCAGAGCGCCTAGATCCTGTCGCAAAATGGAAGCGGAAGCCTGCAATTTTTGAAGCCGCTTACTTACTTCCTTCTAATCCTTCTCTTTGGCTTCTTCCTTCGATTCAGCCTTTCCCTCGGCTACGGCTTGGGCTTTTGCCCCGCGAATTTCTGCAAGGAACGGCTGGGCTGCGGATGGAACCGCCACCTTACCTAATAGCAAAGCTCGAGTTGTGACCTTCGGCCCATAAATCGCTCGGCGGGAATCGTTATCTTGACGGATTGATGCGCCTTCCAGCGTGAGCCCCGCAAAAACACCCTTGGCACGGGAGTAGGTCAGGATCTCCGTATCCATCTTCCAGTTTGTGCCGGCTTCGGCGTGCCGTCCAACCGGACCGGCCGCCGCTGAAGCGTCCGCTCCAACGTGGAAGTTGCTCGAGAGGAGCTTTTGCATTCCCTTCTCGTTCTGAATGATCATGACCAGGTCTACAGCCTCGACGCCGATCTGCAGACCCCAGTTTCCGCCGGAAATGGTAATGAACGCGGGCGCACTCCAGCCATTCGCGGTGCGGCAGGTGGCTACGCCTTTGCCTCCCTTGCCTCCGAAGATCAAGCCGCCCTTGATCATGTGCGGCACAACGGCCACGCACTTGGCGTGCTCCAGTACTTCTTCCGGAATTCCCTTGTCAGGCATTCCCATAATTTCGTGCAAGACTTTGGTGGCGTTGTCCAGGCGATCGGCTGCATCTTCTCGGGCAGAATCTGCCCAGCACAGCGTTCCGAGACTCAACATGGCAAGTACGAGGATTACTTTTTTCATGGGACAGCCTCATTTCCTATGCCGAATACGCCCCATATGCTGGCTTCGTGTGGTGTGCATTGGGCACACCGATCCGCGGTCAGGAATACCGGCGTATCAGGCTGGTTGCGAAGTTAGCAGATCAGGAGTCAGGAGTTCTGAGCAATACTGATCAACGGGGGCAGGCTTGCTGAGAGTTGTTATCTGTTGGCGCCCTTGTCGCGGTTGTTCCCGACACCAAAAGCAGAACGATCTTCAGCGATGTCCTTGCGCCGAGCCTTGCTCGCTCTGCTCGCAACACGCGCGGTTCCTGCTGAGGGCTTCTCTTTGTGGGAAACCTCACGCCCACCTTGAACATTGTTCGAGGTCGATTCAGGCCTGACTCCTAGTACGGCGGCAGTCTGGGTGTCGATTTGTCCAGTGATCGGCAAACTCTCGGCCTTCTGATACGCGCGAATGCCAGCTCGGGTCCGAAGACCGAACGAGCCGTCGACTTTGCCTCGATAGTGCTTTTTGTCGTGCAGGGCTTGCTGCGTCCTCTTGACGTCGTTCTCTGGAGCGGCCGCCGGCACTCCTTCATCGCCGATGGCTGTCGCAGGAGAGGGTGATGAACGTGGTCCTGAGACCCCTGCGGCCAGCAATAGAAGGAGGATACTTGTCGATACGACTTTGCCAGCTAATAGCATTCGTTCTCCTACATGGAAAGGAATAGGGTTTTTATGTACTGTCCGAGGATGGACGACTCGCGCCGATCACCTGACGAATAGGTGCTTTCTCTGGATGCCAGGCCTGCGGAGTCTCGCAGGGGAAACGACCGGCAACGACGTGGATCCGCTGCCAGAGTGACCACTTCAAGAGAAGATCAAGCCGCCTGGTTTGACGGAGTAGCCCGCGCTCTTGAAGCGTCCTTAGCTTCGCTCATCTGCGAATCCAGTACTGTGCAGAATGGCTCATGTTGTGAGCCACCCACACGCTCTCCGGATTTTCAGTCTGCATTTTGAAGCAGCCAGCCGAGCTGAGAGCATAATGATCTTGCTGGCTCGGCCGAGGTCGGAGATTTGTACATGTTTCAACTGCAGGCCGATGCCTTCTCCGATGGCTTTCCCACCTGTGAGTCGGGCTAATCTCATGTCTTTCGGTTGGGTTCGGGATCGGTAAGAGTATGTTGGATACTAAGCCCGCAACCATGGACTACAGCGAGTTGCGAGCCACACATCCCAGTAGGTGTATACCAGGTTCTTCGCGACCAAGGGAGATCGCAGGCTAATTGTTTTGGAGTCGCGACCGCGTCTTCAACCGCCTGTGGCGCCTCATTCCGAGCCTCACAAGGGCTGGCAACGCGGCCGCTCCCCAGATCGAGAACAGAAGCAAGTACACATTGGCAAGGGAGATACCGACGTTCTCAAGGGACCAACGAACTAGAAATGCTCCCGTGATTCCGAGCAGAAGATCGGCGCCCGTTCCGAACCCGTCGTTTCCTGTGATCTTCCCTGCAGCCCAACCAGCCACTGCTGCGGCAAGTAACCAAGTGGAATAGAACATCACGCGTATACTTCTTGCATGCGCGCAGTCGCCGGCTCGATGATGTATCGATTCTTGCCCGGACAAAAACGGCATTCTGCTTCCTGCACCTTCCCGGTAGTTTCCTCAACCACCGGCAATTGAAAGCTCCGCAAGCATTCGCTGCAACTGACTAGAACGTACGGCGCTCCATTAGCGTCGTTCCCGTTACGGGGAATCCAGGCCGGAGCATCCGCCTTGTGAGTCCACGCCCACGTTGCAGATGTTCGAATGAGAGCTGCAATCGTTGCTAACAGATTCCGGAGACTCTGGCCTTTCCCGAAAAAGGCGTCGGCAATCACTCCAGTAGGGACGGCGTCGCCTGAATAGTCGCCGCTCATTGCAACCGTAACTATTTGGGGGAAACGTCGGCGGACGACGGACAACAACTCGTATCCTGACATCTGCGGCATGCTCAGGTCGGAGAGGATTAAGTCTGGTAGGGTTCGTTTCAGATGCGTGAGCGCCGCAAAACCGTCCCGTGCAGTGGACACGTCGTACCCGGCCGAGTCCAACAACAGCGCGAGGCTCTCACGAATGCTTGGCTCGTCATCAACCACCAGGATTGGGTGCCTTGAAGGGCTTGACATAGTTGCTCTTCTCGCGTGGAGAACTTTCTTCCACGTGAAGCCACTGTCTCATTTAGTTGCATGCCTGGTCTGGTCAAAAGGAAACACTCCAAGCAGATGCTCGCCACTCTCCGTGAAGCGACCGCGTCCTTTCGGTCAATAACCAAATGGGGCGGTGGATACGGAAGGGGAGGATCCTGTATGCATTTCCGACAGACTCTTGCTCCCGGTTTCTCCAGTTCTGCTCGGAGTTGGTTACCAGACAACGAGTGCCCTCGTGGACAGGAAGCGGCGGGGCTCACACCGCCAGCCTGGTTTCGGGCCACTGGGTGGAAGTTCGCGATTCGAGCCTATCGAAGCGACTCGAAGCCAAGGACTTGTGACACGATGGCCTCTAACATGCTATACGAGCCATTCGAATAGCGCCCATATTCGTAGCGACTGCGATAGCCATCTTCATAGCCACGACGGAACCCTTCCCGAAAATAGTAGTTATAGTCTTCCTGGGCCAGGTAGTAGCCGCTGTAGCCGTAGTTCGCATCCCGATAGGCATACGAGCCTTGGTAATCGGAACGCCACCGATCCTGCCGGTCAGCTTCACCGGTGCGAAAGCCTTCCTCGTAGCCATGGTTCACGGCCTGCCGGAGCAAGTCTGCGCCATACTGATTCGTTTCATAGTAATTGCCGCCGCGATGGTAACGATAGCTCGGAGCGGTGTAGTAGTAGGGATCTCGTTCGTAATCGTGCCCACGATCGTTCCGAAAGGCCATTTGCTGTTGACGTTCACGCTCTAAATAGTCTTCCTGAAAGCGGTACTGTGACCTCCGGTTTTGTTGCTGCAACTCCGCAGTTTGGTGATGCGCTCGAGCCTGTTCCTGATCCAGATTCTGACGGTACTGCGTCACACGCTGTTGCTGCTGCTCGATGAGCTGCTGTTGCCGCTGTTGTGATAGACGTGCCTGCTGTTGTTGCTGTTGCTGCGCGCTCAGTTGCTGCGCACGCTGCTGTTGCTGCTTGTTCTGGTTCTGTTGCTGTTGGTGGGCACGTTGCTGATCCTGCTTGTTCTGGGTCTGCCGCTGTTGCTGGGCACGCTCCTGTTGTTGCTCGTCTTGTTGTTGCTGCTGCTCTCCGCGCTGTTGCTCCTCTGCCTGCTGTTGGGTATGTTGCTGTTGCTGCTTGTTGTGGTCTTGCTGCTGTTGGTTGGTCCGAACTGGTTGCTGGGCTTTCTGCTTTTGATCGGGGTTTCGCTTCTCCTGCGGCAGTGCTTGCTTTTCAGGTTGGTTCTGTTTCTCGTCCTGCTGATCCTGCTGCTGGTGAGCATGGGCCCCGGTTCCCAGTAACACAAACAGAACCGCTGTGCTGATGACTCCAATGCGTTTCATGAAAGTTGCCTCGATATCACGTTAAGCGCCAAGGGGATGATTAACTGTCTTCTTTTGACCAGCTAGCGGAAGGCTAGATCTTACGCGTATGTTAAGGCAGCTCTTTCGACACCGGATCAAGAAACGCAAATGAGTCGCGAGTGTAAGCGCCCGACCTCTGCGAGGCCCGGAACAGTCAGGTTAGGTTCAACGACCGCTGGGAGAAGCCGGGAGATTATCTTGCCCCGGAGATGGCTTCCCTTGGTTGCTGGTCGCGGTCGCATTCTGGTCTCCACTGCCCCGCCGGCGACCCAGAGGAGGATCACGATGACCCGGATTGGTGCAATTCGCTTTACCATACCTCGGTCCCGCAAAGCGCCAAGCGACTGTCCGGCTTCCGGGCAATTCAGGGGGAAACGCGCCGCCCCAACGCTAGCACTTCCAGCGACACCAGTCTGAGCAAGATTACTCGGATCCGGGGCTTATTCATTGGTAGCTGAGTAACTCGTGTGCCCGCTGGGTTACAGCAGAACGTTTTAGCACGTGGCGGAATGAGGCAGCTTCCGAGTCCGGCGCCTACGAGTCCAAAATGGAATGGGGCTTTATGTCGTCCGCTGCACTATGCGGCGCTGGTCACTGCCAGGTTGCGAATCATGGAACTCGCCACCTTGAAGGTTCTCACGACGGGCTCAGCCTCAAGGGAACCGATCAGCACCGCCGTGACTGCAGGATAGGTTTCTTGGTTATACCTTTCTGCTTGCTCCCGAGTTATCCAAAAGCTCAGCGTAACGACCCGATTGGACTCAACATCCGACTCGAGTACGATCTCGTCGACGAAGCCGGGCTGCACACGAAAAATGGGAAACAGCCTGCTCTGGATGGTCTCAGTGACTATTTTTGTTTTGCCCGGCCTACTGACAAAATCTACCATTCGCGCAAACATCAAAGCTCCTTTTTCGAAAAAGGGAGGCGACCTTTAGCCGCCCTCCCACTTCTTTCACTCGCCATTCGCTAGACGTACTTATCTAGCGCTTATGCGGCTTTGCCGTGAACTTTGGCATCGAGGATTTTCTCGCTGCTGACATTCACCTTAATCTGTTTGGGCTTGGCATCGGCCTTCTTGGCGAGAGTGATCTTGAGAACACCCTTGTCACAGTTCGCGCTCACTTGCCCTGGATCCACGGAACTGGGCAGCGTGAAGGAACGGGTGAAGCTTCCGTATTGCCGCTCAATGCGACGGAAATTTTCTTCTTTTTCTTCCTTTTCGATCTTGCGCTCACCGTGGACAGTGAGCGTATTGTTTTCCAGACGGACATCAATGTCTTTTTCGTCGATGCCCGGGACCTCCATCTTTAGCGCGATGGTGTGCTCGTCTTCGTAAATGTCGACCAGCGGTGCAAAGCTGGTGGTCGTCAAGGCCTCTTCTGGAACTTCAGGGCTGTACGATTCCCGAAAAAAATGATTCATGCGGTTCATTCGGTCTTGCATGGTGGAAAATTCGCGAAAGGGTTCCCAACGGGTCAATAGTGTCATTACGGAGTTCCTCCTTAGAGAAGGGAAGCTAAGAGGACTAACTTCAGATGGGCTGACTTAGTTCAGGAGATCTGAAAGGGTAAGAAATACGTGGCTTACTCAATTTCAAGGGTAAGCGCATGTAGAGCTGTTGTCAAGCTGCGACGGACCGCAGGTCTACTGAGTTGCTCATAGAACGGTTTACCTGGATATGGTGATGGACGCGCTAGTTGTCCAGGAGTATGGTTAGGGGTGAGTGAGTATTCCTTTCCTCTTTCAGATCCCCTGAACTAAGTCAGCTTATCTGAAGTACCTTTCTTCTTAGTTCGCACAACCAGAGGTGTCCTTCATGATCAATTCCAGTGCTAGCAAGCTGCCGAAACCCACGACTGTCGTCGACCCGAAAAGATTCCCCGAAAAGACGACGACTATGCCGAATGCCGTCTGCTCAGAAGAAATGATAAGGGCGCGGGCGTATGACCTCTATGAGAGTCGTGGTCGGGAGCCCGGCCAAGACGAACAGGACTGGCTCCGCGCGGAACAGGAGATAAATGGGGCACGCGGAACCGGAGCACGTTCCGCCGGTGGATAATGCCAGAAACCTGTAGGGATAGCTGCGCATTCCCCAATCTGCGAAAACCTTGCAGCAGCTTGCTAGTCGAGGCTTAGCGAATACGCCGAGGCTCGTTCGGCTACGTATTATCAGATAAGTACGGAACTGGCGGCCTACAAAAATGTCGAAATGGAACGCGCCAAGCGAATTGGAAGAGCATCGGCTTGCGTGTGCCCTACAAACCTTAAAGTGAAAAGATCAGAGGAAAACGTCTATACCAAAGGGCGAGGGTATGTAAGTGACAAAGAAGCGCGGCAACCCGAATTGGGGCAA
>DASRDJ010000355.1:0-18926 GCA_035652655.1 Terriglobales bacterium | reverse complement strand
AGCGGAAGCTTCCGCAAGACTTCGAGGTGCTTCTTAATCGTAGCCGCATCGCCCCGGACAATTGGGCCGCTGAATCCGCGAGCTCCGCCTTGTTTCGCGTAGTTTTCGACCGTCTGCCGAACAATCGGAAGCATCCAGCGTCTGGACCGATTGGCGGGCACGGCTGCACCCTTAGCTACCTCTTCCCCGGCCGCGAGAAGCGCCGTCAGGAGTGGCGACAGGAAGGTTCCCCAGGCATGGTAGAGAGCCTTGTCTTTCGCCGCGATCGGGAAACTTTCCCCGCCAAGCCGGCGGACGATCTTGCTGATGGTTTGCACCGCCTCGCGATCTCCCTCGATCGCGAAGCCAACTCCCTTTAGCGCCGGAGTAACCCCTTCAACGAAGGTCATCATCGGATGCACCGAGGCAACATGCGCCCCGCGCTTGCGAAGCACACTCAATTCATCACTTGTCATTGCGCCCGACGAATGAACTGCGATCTTTCCCTTCCAGTCTCTCGCTGCAAGCAAGCGCGCGCACTTTTCGATCTCCCCATCAGGAACGCAAAACCAGACGAGGTCGGCCCGCAGCGCAGCCTTCCGAAGAGTCGCAGCCACCGTTCCAGCTCGGCGTGCCAAGGCCTTCGCTCTTCGCCGAGAGCCTTCACCATCGCGGGAAACAATCTCACTGATGGAATATCCTGCACCCCGCAGCGAAATCGCTAATGCCGCGCCCAACTTTCCCGCACCAACGATTGCGATTTGAGGACAGTGTGCTTCTGCATTTTTCATCGCCCGCAGCATATCAGGCGGACGTACCGATGAAATGGAAGGGCTCGGTCGCTCGTCATCCATTCCCTTCCTCGCTTATATTCGTCGTATGAAGAAATCCGCGAGATCGAAAACCAAATCCAAAGCCGCACGGGTGCTCTCCTGCCGCCTCGTCTACAAGGGGCCCGTCTTCTGGGTCACATCCGAACGCGTGGTGGAACCTTCCGGCGTTCGCGTGCTGCGGGAAGTTGTGCGCCACACCGGATCGGTCGTCGTTCTCGCAACGCTCGACAACGGCAAAGACCCGCGCGTTCTGCTCGAACGCCAGTACCGACACGCCGCCGACTCTTATCTCTGGGAGCTACCCGCAGGAAGAATCGACAAAGGTGAGGAAGCGCTAGCCGCGGCCAAGCGCGAACTTCTCGAGGAAACCGGCTATAGAGCCAAGAGTTGGAAGAAGATCTTAAAGTTCTACGCGAGTCCCGGTTTTGTAGCCGAGCCCATGACGGTTTTCTGGGCGCGCAGTCTCACTCCCGGCCCGGCCCAACCCGAAGCCGATGAGGTGATCGAACAACGCCTCGTTTCTCTCTCCCAGGCTGTTCAAATGGTGATACAAGGTACGATCCGAGACGCCAAGACGATCGCCGGAGTGCTCTGGCTTTCCCATCACCAGACTAGTCCAAGATCACGAAAATAAAGGGCGGGATGTGTGATCACCCTCCTTGACAGCCCCTACCCCCCGCCGCACAATGTGCCCAGAATTCGGCAGGTACAACCTTCATTTGCCCCTGTGAACGTCGAGATGAAGGGCAGGACTGCCGGAGGGGGCGCACGTGGAACGACTGAAAGGTACGGTCAAGTGGTTCAATAATGCCAAGGGCTACGGATTCATCGGCCGTGAAGATGGACCGGACGTCTTTGTGCATTACAGCGCAATTACTTCCGAGGGCTACAAAAGCCTGCAGGAAGGTGACACTGTGGAATTCGAAATCACCCAAGGACAGAAAGGCCCGCAAGCAGCAAACGTCGCAAAAGCTTCCTGAAGTGTTGCCGCTCCGGCAACCCAGATTCGCTTGAATGGCCTGACGACGCCCGTTCCCTATATAGGCCAAACTCCCCCAACCGGTCGCGTCCCGGCGGAGTTCTGTCTCCCCGCCTTCCTCTTGCGAGCCATCTTGTTTAATCTGTTTCTTTCCATGGAAAACAAGGCTATCGCTAACCTGCTCTACGAGACCGCCGACCTTCTCGAAATCGACGGACAGGACTCTTTTCGGATTCGTTCCTATCGCAACGCGGCCCAAGCCATCGAGAATCTCCCGCAACGGATGAGCGATCTCATTGCCGACCCCAAGAAAGTGCTCGCCGTCCCCGGAATCGGTAAAGGCATGCTGAACAATTTGCAGGAACTGTTCAAAGAGGGCCGCCTCGCGCTCCACGCCGAGCTGCTCGAAAAATATCACCCGTCAATGCTGCAGTTGCTGAAGATCCAAGGTCTGGGGCCGAAGACGATTGCCCTGATCTGGAGCAACTACCAGATTTCCGATGTGGACGGAGTGGAGAAGCTTGCGCGCGCCGGCAAGATTCGCGAACTTCCCCGCATGGGCGAGAAGCACGAACTCAAGCTGATCAAGGCCATCGAAGACTACAAGCGCATCGGCGGCCGCTATCTCATCGATCACGCCGAGGTGGAAGCCGAAAAGCTCTCCAAATATCTCTCGTCCATTTCCGGCATCGACAGGATTACGCCCGCAGGATCCCTGCGGCGCGGCCGCGAGACAGTAGGCGATCTGGACGTCCTCGTCACAGGTAGCTGCTGTGTCGATGACGGCCAGCGTGCCGACGCGATCCAGCACATTGCGCAGTACCCACCGCTCATGGATGTGATCGCGAAGGGCGACAACAAAATCAGCTTCCGCCTGCGCAGCGGGATGCAAGTCGACGTGCGCCTGCTGTCCCCGGCATCGTTCGGTGCAGCGATGCAGTACTTCACCGGATCGAAGGCGCACAACGTCACGCTCCGCCAGCGCGCGTTGAAAATGGGATTCACGCTAAGTGAATACAGTCTCGCCGACCTGAAGACCGAACAGCCAGTCGCGGGCGCGACCGAAGAAGAGATCTACGCCAAGCTCAACCTGGAATACATTCCTCCGGAATTGCGCGAGAACCTGGGCGAGATCGACCTTGCCGCCCAGCATAAGCTTCCCCGCCTGATCAGTGCAGAAGACCTGCAAGGCGACGTGCACATGCACACGGTCGAGACCGACGGCCGGAACACGATCGAAGAAATGGCCGAGGCGGCGAAGGCTCACGGATATAAGTACATCGCCATCACCGACCACTCGAAGAACCTTGCCTTCGCCAACGGCCTCGACGATCAACGTGCCCTCGCGCACATTCAGCGGATTCGCGAAGCCAGTAATCGCATGGAGGGCATCCGCATTTTCGCCGGCATTGAAGTCGACATTCTCGGCGACGGCACACTGGATTTATCCGACGACGTCCTGAGCCAGATGGACATCGTCATCGCTAGCGTTCACTCGCATTTCAATCAAGAATCCGCAAAGATGACCGAACGACTGATCAGAGCGATCGAGAATCCGAACACGTCCATTCTCGGTCATCCGACAGGACGCCAGCTCCTGCGCCGCGATGCCTATCCGTTCGACATGGACGCAATTCTGAAAAGCGCGGCAAAAAACAAAGTAGCGATGGAGCTGAATTCGTATCCCGACCGCCTGGATCTGAACGACGTCCACCTGCGCCAAGCCAAAGAGCAGGGCGTTAAGATCGTCATCAATACCGACTCCCATCACACCTCGCACCTGAGCAAAATCCGCTACGGAATTCTGCAAGCGCGGCGCGCCTGGCTCACAAAAGAAGATGTCCTCAATACTTTGCCTGCGGAGAAGTTCGCGCAGACCATGAAGCATGGGTGGTGAAGCGTAAAGTGCAATCCGAACTGCGAAGAGTCGGGAAAGATCTTCGTAGCGCCGGCAGCTTGCCCGCGTCGCGGCGGGCCGGACGCCCCCCGGACTGCCGCCGAGACGGCGGCGCTACCTCAAACTTCAGATGAAGAGGGTGACGGTTCCGGTGCCGATGAGCGCAATAGCCCAGATCAAGTCGAGGTTGATCCAGGCCTTCCGCAAAATCGCGACGCCGAACTTCTCGAACACCAACAGCGCAACCACGGCCGTGATCACCAGGTAACCGAGCGCATGCAGCGAGGTCGCCAGTAACGCTGTCCCAGGTGTGCTCGGATGCATCATCATGCCGTGATGAGTAACGGGAACCGTCATCGCGAGGAACAGCGGGACGACCATTAATCCCGCACCGTGAGCCGACGCCATCAGGAACGACCACAGCGTGAGGCCGCCTTTGCTCACGCGCATGCTCGCCCAACTCGGATGCCGGTGCCGAAAAAGTCGGCTGACCCCAAAGACTACAAGGATCGTAGCGACAACCCAGCGCACCCACTGCAACGGCATGACGGCACCAGCCACCACCGCCAGAGCAATCGCCGCCGCCACGGCCAGCGCATGGCCAATCCCCAGCGGCAGCAGTGCACTGAGCACGGCTCCGCGGCGACGCTCCTGCAGACCAAGCGCCACCGCGAACAACCAGCCCATGCCCGGATTAATGCCGTGGAACGCTCCGAGTCCAATTAGAGCCCACGAACTGGTCATCTCTCCCATCGGCACTCCTCAGGAGAAACAATACGAGTCCGACGAAGCGTCGCCACCTTCGAGATGCACCTGGTGCGGACGGAACTTGTCGACCTCGAGGAACAATTTGGGATCAAGCCGCATCCCGCCGTTCGTGTCGGTATCGATTTTCGCCATCCACCCGCGAATGCCATCGGGATAGAACTGCTCATCCCATGTGCGATAGAGCGAGTTCGTAACATACACACGCTTGCCGTCGCGGCTGATCTCCACCATCTGCGGCGCACCGTTCAACGGCTTGCCAGAATTCTTCGGATGGGGCTGCTGCTTCACCAGTCCGCCGAGCGTCACCATGGCTGTCAGCACCGGATTGAATGGGTCCGACACGTTGTACTGTCGCAACTCCCCGCTGCCCCAGCACGAGACATAAAGGAAGCGATCATCGAGCGACAGGTTGATATCTGTCACCAGCGGCGGCACCGCTTTGAAGCCCTTGAGCAGCGGAGGAAGCTTATCCGGATCGGCCGCCTCGGCGGGAATCTCAATCACTTTCTTGATCTTCCAAGTTCCGTTGCCATTGTTGCCTTCGCGATACCACACCCAGATCGACGACGACAGATCCTTCAACGAGGTCACGACGCCCACAAACCCATAAGTCTTGTTGGGATCGTGCGAAGGACGAAGCTCGAGTACCATCTGTTGCTCCGGTCCAAGATCGAGCGTTTGTTCATGGCGCCGATTGTGCAGATTCCAGCGATGCAACGCGTGTCCATATTTACCGCCCAGCAGCAGCTCGGGATTTACGCCGTCCTCCACCATGGAGGGCGTTCCCCACTCGCTCGTGATCATGGTGTCGTGCCCAAGATGCCACCAGAAGTCGTATGCCAGATACTGGGGTCCACGATCGACTTCCCACGCGCCCTTGATGTCGAAGGTCTCCGGATCGAGCATGAAGATTCCGCCCGGCCCGTTCCCTTCCACCGAACCCAGTGCATTCAGATAAATCCCATCGGGGCCGCAATGCGCAGTATGCGGACGGCTGTAGCCGGACTTCTTCTTCACTTCCTCCGGCTCAATGACTTTCACAATTTTGGGATTTCGTGGATCGGCCTTGGTGTCGAGGATGTGAATGCGCGACGACCGCATGCCCGGAACGACGAGGTAGCGTCTCTCCATGTGCGGGTGCGGTGAATGGGGACACAGGCAGGAACTGCATGCGTTCCATCCAAAGTGATGCAATTCATCGCCGGCGTTTGGCATGTCCACGCGGCTCACGACCGTTCCATAGGTCTTCGACGACGGATCGACATCAACAACCGCCATAGCGTCGGTGCCGTCATTCACCGTCGGATTCAGCAGAGCAACGTACGCCAGTTTCTCGGGCGCCGCTTCCATGGCCAGTTTTGCCGAGGGATAAAAAGTCTGATCGGGAAGGAACTTCGCCATAACCGTTTCTCCTGTTCTCGATTGGATGTGGGTCGCCCTGCGAAGGCGCTACAATAATCGGCAATCTCTTCGGGGCCGCTTGCGCAATTGAAGCGTTTTTGTCGACGACTAGCATACGCCTGCGGCTGCTCAGGCCGTTGTTCCTTTTTTGTTACTTTTTTCTGAAGAGAACTATGGCAAACGCCCCTGGGCGTTACGAATTCGCGGATTTTCAGCTGGATGTGCGCGAGCGCCGTCTTCTGCGCGGAGGCACCGAACTGTCTCTCGCGCCCAAGGTCTTCGATACTCTGCGTTTGCTGGTGGAGAACGCCGGCCACTTGATGACAAAGGAAGAGTTGTTGCGCCAGCTCTGGCCCGACACGCTTGTCGAGGAAAATAACCTCAACAAGAATATCTCCGCCTTGCGAAAAGTACTTGGCGAGGCCTCGGAGGGATCATCCTGTATTGAGACGCTGCCCCGCGTCGGTTACCGCTTCGTGGCAGCGGTGCGTACTGTGGGCTCCCCTTCAGTTAATGTGGTGCAGCCCGACTCCCACCAACCTCCCTCGCGACAGGAAATCCGCTTTTGCATCACGGAAGATGGCACTCGCATTGCCTTCGCGCGTGTGGGTGAGGGATATCCACTTCTGAAAGCGGCGAATTGGTTGAATCATCTCGATTTCGAATGGGAGAGCCCGCTCTGGCGCCACTGGATCCGCGAGTTTACAAAGCATCACACATTTATTCGCTATGACGAGCGCGGCAACGGGCTATCCGACTGGGATGTGGCCGACATCTCGTTCGACGCGTGGGTACACGATCTGGAAACCGTGGTGGGAGCTTCCGGTCTGGACCGGTTTGCCTTATTCGGTTTGTCCCAAGGTGGAGCAGTAGCAATTGAGTACGCGGCTCGGCACCCCGAGCGCATCAGCCATCTCATTTTGTGCGGCGCTTACTCACGGGGCTACAGCCACAGACACAACTCAGGAGCGCTGGTTGGCCGTCAGGCTTTGGAGACCCTGGTGAGGCTGGACTGGGGAAAGAACAACCCGGCGTTCCTGTCCATGTTCACCAGCCTCTACACTTCCGAAAACGCGACTCCCGAACAAGAACAATGGCTCAATGATTTGCAGCGGGTTTCTGCGACACCGGAAAACGCCGCGCGCATTATGGAGGCCTGCGACGCGATCAATGTTCGTTCCCGATTGCCGCACGTGTCGGTACCGACGCTGGTACTCCACTGCGATCGGGATCGGGTAGTTCCACCGGAGGAAGGAAGAATCATCGCAGCGGAAATCCCGAACGCGCGGTTCGTTCCGCTATCGAGTACCAATCACCTGTTGCTACCGGAAGAGCCGGCTTGGCAAGTCTTTCTGTCGGAAGTGGGCCGCTTCCTTGGATGGAAGACAGCGCTCTCCTCGTGAGCGCGGTCCCTGTGGTGGCGGACCCGCAATAGAGCTTTATTGTTTCTTATCTTCTTCGCTTAGGGCGGACTTGAATCCGCGGATGCCTTCTCCCAGACTCTTGCCTAAACCGGCCAGCTTGCTGGGCCCAAAGATGAGCAGGCCAATCGCAAAGACCACGAGCAGTTCCGGAAGTCCAATCTTTCCACCGAACATGAATTTCCTCTTTCTTGTTTGAATCGCGAGCCCCGCCCGCTTGGCGAGCAGGGCCCCTTTAGTTTACTCGATTACGAGCGGCCGCATCATGTCGTGTTCCTCGTGCTCGAGGATGTGGCAGTGCCACACGTACTCTTTGCCACCCGTCCGCGGGCTCACTGCGTTGCGCATCGCGGCCGTGGGCAAATTGGGCAGGTTGAACTGCATGATGACGGTTGTCACCTCCCCAGGATTCATCCGCACTGTTTCCTTCCACCCGATCTCGTTCGCATCCGGCGGAATCGGATCACCGCTGTAAGTCCAGCGGTCAGGAGTACCCAGGAACGGTTGCCGTTGAATCAATTGCACGTTGACCAGGTGGAAATGAATGGGATGAGTGTCGCCAGTCAGATTCATGATCTGCCAGACTTCCACCGCTCCGGCTCTGGGATTCTCCGTCACAGGATCCAGGTAAGCGCGGCCCCATGTCGCAATCCCCTGATTATTGGTCCCGTTCTGCTCGAGAGTTCCAATCGTCTGAATGAGGCGGCCGAACTCGTCGAAGTCCTCATTCAATGACAGCATGCGGGACGCCGGGCCGTCGAACGGGAATGCCGGCACCGACGGATCCCCGTGCGTGAACAGCAGCCCTGGCTGGCTTCCATTCAGGAAGCTGTTCTTGAGCTGCACATTCATCTGCGGCAGCCACGCCCGAGTCGAGACGCTATCACCCGCTCCTGCGGTGACTGTGATCTTCATCAGCGTGCGCGTGTTGGCTCCTCGACCAAGCCTTGTCGTCGGCGCTCCGCCAAACTCGGTCTGGTCCGGGCAGCCGGTGAAGTAGTCATTCCTGCTGTCGCCGCCCGGGAACGGCCCCGGTGCGTCGTTGTACAGAATGAAGCTCGTTCCCGCAGGCACGCCGTTAAAGTCGATGACAACATCAGCTCGCTCGGCGGGTGCGAGCAATAGGTTGAACGGCCCATCCGCCATTGCGGTGGTTTCCGAAGGATCGGACGGATCGAGCGGAATAGGCCTGCCATTGTCGTGGATCGCCACCTTGGGCAGGAATCCACCCTCAGTTCCCACCTGGTACATGATCGGGCCCGGCGTCCCCACGCGCGCCTCTCCGGCATTCGAGCGATCTTCCGGATACAGGTTCAGATGGTAGAAGCGAGCCTGCGACCCGTTCAGCAGTCGGAAGCGAACGCGCTTGGGAGGCACGCTCACCTTTGGATACACCCCGCCGTTGATCACGATGGTGTCCAAGAACGCTTCTGGAATCGCCGAGACACGCGGCAGCCGCATCGTTCCCTGCGAAGGCGGCTCACCGTCGGTCGGTCCCCAATCAAATCGGCCCTTGGGATTCCCGACTCCACCCTCAAATGTGTTGACTTCATAGTCGTGCGGATACCACAGCGAACCCGGATCTCCCCAGCGCCAGCTCGGATCCTGCCGCAGAACGTTTCTGGGCACGAAGCCCTTGTCCTGGATCACCAGCGGAATTCCGACCAGGTCAGGCAGCAGCCCAGCACTCACCAATCCCGTCTCAAAGTCATCGACGATGATGTACGCCGAAGCGATCCCGGCATACGCATTCAGCCGCGTGATGCCAATCGCGTGATCGTGATACCAGACCAGTCGCGCGCTCTGATCATTCGGATAGTAGTAGGTGCCGGTACCCGGCAGCGCGGGAAAACCCGGCACGTTCATGAAACTCTCACCATGCTTTCCGGTGGGCGTGAACCACTGGAACGGAGTTCCATCGCTGAACCATGGGGTCAGACCGCCGTGAAGGTGGGTCGCGTGGCGGTTCGTAGGGAGATCGCCGACCATCAATCCGTTGGGCCCAGCCATGATCGTGGGGTCGACCGGCAGGATGTGACGATTTGGCAGCAGGTTCGTGACAGTTAGCAGCACAGGGGTGCCCCGCTTTGCCACGATCGCCCCCGCCAGATATTTGCGGTCGAATGTAGACAGGTCGGTGTATCCGAAAAAGTCCGTTTTGCCCGGCAGATCGGGATGCATGAACTGGCTGAACTGCGTTACGGCCACGTTGTACATGTCCACCGACTGCCCGGCAAATTTGATGGAGCGTTTCGTGGCCAGGGGAATGTACTGGCCGATTTCGTTCTGTGCCGAGGGCCCGAGCCCGGGCAGAGAGGTTATGAATTTGCGAATATTGGTTGGGCTCTGCGCGAAAGCCCATGCCCTTCCCTTACCGATCGCGTGATACATCGTGGCCCCGGCGCCGGCCAGAGCCGCTTTCTTTAGGAAGTCTCTCCGATTACTTGCCATGTGCCCTCCGTGAGGCAATATCTCTTCTGCAGTGACGGTGCTCTCCCGCGTCCTCGGAAACGCAGGACTGGTTGGGCGTTCATACAAATCGAGTGAGGGGGCAGTCAGGGAGCACGACGAAGTGGCTCCTTGCTGCATCTTCACTAAGCGCAGAGGGAGCAGGACCAATAAAATCGTCCAGAGCTGCTATCCGCGCTGATTAGCTACTCATGCCTTCGAGCCGTCGACACACTTCGCCCTCAATGTGCGACACAGCAGATCAAGGTGTCTGTATTGGGCCCGGAAACCGCGTCGCACCAGCAAAATGGGCCTGGGGGGAACTGGTACCACGCTGCAAAGTTTGTACAAAACTCGGTGGTTCTTGGCAGTGACTGCAGACACTCCAGTCCGTGATTAACGTCACACCAACGCTGACACGGCCGGGAGGTTTAAGGAAACGATTGGGTAAAAGCGGCGAACGTCCCGGACCCAGGTTTGAGTCGCGGGGCGCTCGTCTTGAACAGCTCCCCCAAGAGCGCTGCTCGCTTGAAACTTAGAATTGTCGTACCACTGCGGAAAGTACAGACATCACCATCCACGGTGTTGCGGATCACTTCGGGTAAGGGCCGAAACGCCTAGTTTGCTCGCTATGAGTAACGTCCTCGAACAAAGAGTGGAATCGCTGCTCGAAGATCTCGATCAGGTCGCAATGTCTCCAACAGCTGAAAACCAGAACAGCAGGTCCGAGATTCTTGAGGAAATTCTGCGACTGGTCGCCCTTTCGCTCGAAGCCAAACAGAGGGCGGAGAACATCGCGAAATATGGCCGGTGGGTATAAAAGTAGTCCACTGACTAACCCGCGTAAAAAAGTGAGGCCGCCCCTGTGATGAAGGCGCGGCCTCTGCCAAAACTACTCCGGATCTGATGGATCGTTAAACAGCACCGTCAACTTGATGCTGCCATGGCCGAACTGCGGGAAGTTTGCCTTGCTCGGGTCTCCCGGATCGAGATTGGAAGCAGTGTCGTCCGGCGGAAACAACACCAGTGAATTCAGATACGCCTGCAATGCCGCCGACTTGCGAGACGACAACGCCGCGTACGCGTCGCGCGACTTCTGTGATTCGCCCCCGTGCCGCAGAATCACGTCGTCCAGCGTCATGCTGCGTCCGTCGTGGCCGTAAGGCCCTGTTGAGCCCACTCCCCACAGCGGCCGCGTAATGAATTCTGTCTGCACCGTTCCATCCCAATTGCGCTCGTAGAATTTCGATCCGACATCGTGGCGCTTGAAGTCCGTCAGCAGATCCGTCACCACGAATGAACCGCCTGCCGGCAACTTCATCAGTGGCAAGCCGCTGCCGTCGTCCACCGTCACGATCAACGGCGTCGCTGTAGCAAACAGGCTGTTAAAGATGCCGCGCACTGGATCGTAATTCGTTTCCAGGTCCGCAACCCGGCGATCGTGCTTGACTGTCAGATTGGGCACATGGCACGACGCGCATCCGATCCGCTTGAACACTTCGCGGCCCAGTTCGGTCGCGTCATTCTGCTGTCCGTGTCCGGGCTTGAAGTAATTCAGAAGATAAAACTCGAGATGATCGACGACCGCCGGATCCACTTCGTTGCCATTCTGCGGATCCGGAGCCGGGGGCGGGGTGATCTTGTCCAGCGACCCGTCCAGCACCATGCCGGAAGGAGTCACGACCCTTGCCCCAGCACTCGCGGCCAGGATGTCGGGATCACTCGAAGCCGACATCCCCATTTCGTTATGCAGCGCGCCCACAATAAACCGCCGGATAGAAAATTCGCTGCCCTCCGCGAAGAATGGCTTCACACGCAGGTCGGGATCGATGCCGGAGATTTGTGACGTGTCCACCGATCCGTCGGGCTGCGCTGTGATCGATCCGAAGTCGATGCCCTTGCTTCGGAGACCCGTCGTCACCGCCCGATGCTGTTGAGCCGCTTTTGTCCGCGCCAGGCTGCGGATGTTGCGCAGGTCGGTCGTCATCTCGTCGGCCAACATCTCGCGTAACCCAAGCCCGAAAAGATGCGGCGCGTCCCGGCTATCAGGTCGGGTCACGACATTTCCCCCGACTCCCGCGGAACCTCGCGGCCGGCCATGACAGAGCGCACAGCTGTCGGCCAGCCCCGCCCCAATGGCAAGATCGCTGTTGATGTCGCCGACGCCATCGTTTTCATTCGGGCCCTGGCCCTGCGCATGTGTGAACTTGCGTTGAAATAGTTGCCGCCCCCGGCGAATAGCCCGGTACGGATCATGCGCGATCATGCACATCGAAGACCCGGGCGTGGTTACGCTCCCCCGTCCCGCGCCGATTTCATCCTGCAGTGATTTGTTGATGCCGGCCTTGGCAACGTTTGGTGCCTGGTTGTTGTCGATCATTTGCGCCTCGACCGCCATCGTGATCGACCAAACTGCACCCACGACCAAGGGCAGAAATCTCCCACAAGCTGACATAACACCTCCAAGACATACCCGTGTTCTGAATTTGAACTGCCGGTCGCGCGGGGAAGTGCGCGGCCCTGTACCTGCATTGTGGGCAATCCTGCCCGAAGCGTTTCGCTTGTGCAATAGCGGAAGCCTTAAGAATGGCTTAAGAGCTGTGATTTTCGCCAAAATCAAGAAAACATAGGGGGATTCCCTCCCCCGACGCGCCGTTGTAAAATGTCGTGCCCACCCTTGGGCTAGGCTCCCTCATGGCGTCGGACCGGGCCGTCTCCTCAACCTCAGTACGCTTTGGCGGTGATTTCGAGTTCAGCGTCCAGTCCTTCGAACTGAAAAAGTCCGGCCAGGTACTCAAACTCGAGCGCATTCCGACCGACCTCCTCTGTCTTCTTATTCAGAATCGCGGCGAGTTGGTGACCCGGGATCAGATTGTGGAGCGGGTCTGGGGCAAAGACGTCTTTCTCGACACCGACAACAGTATCAACGCCGCCATCCGGAAGATTCGCCAGGTTCTTGACGATGACCCCGCCCATCCCCGCTTTGTTCAGACGCTCACCAGCCGGGGCTATCGCTTCATCGCGGCGGTTGAGGAATCAGGAACCACTCCCGTTGCCGAAAGACTCCCCGGCGAGGCCGAACATCTGCTCGGCAAAAGGATCTCTCATTACCGCCTGATTCGCCTCCTGGGTGGAGGGGGCATGGGCCTGGTGTTTGAAGGCGAAGACCTTAAGCTCGGCCGCCGCGTAGCCATCAAACTTCTTCCCACGGAACTGGCCAGCGAACCGGGCGCCTTTGAACGCTTCGAGCGCGAAGCTCGCGCCGCCTCGTCTTTGGATCATCCCAACATCTGCTCCATCTACCAGCTCGGCGAACACGACGGCCAGCCCTTCATCGTCATGCAGCTGCTGGAGGGCATGACACTTCGCGAATGGATCGAAGCAGGCGTAAGCAATGGCACTCCCGGTCGCTTCCGGGAGCTGATCGATTACGCCATTCAGATTGCCGATGGTCTCGATGCCGCCCATCAGAAAGGCATCATTCACCGCGACATCAAGCCCGCCAATATCTTCATTACACGGCGCGGCCAGGCGAAAATCCTGGACTTCGGGGTCGCCAAATTCGTAGAGAGTGCGGAAGCAACGCCCAACACGCAGACAGATGGAGTTTCAGCGCCGACCGATGCTAATCCGAACCGCACGGCGGCCCCGTTAGGAACACCTTCCTACCTCTCCCCCGAACAGATCCGCCGCGAGAAGCTAGACACACGCACCGACCTGTTTTCCTTCGGGCTTGTCCTCTACGAGATGGCCACCAGACAGCGCGCGTTCCCAGGAAACACCACCACTGTGATTCGCGAAGCAGTTCTGCAAGCGCCAACCGTGCCCGTTCGCCAGCTGACTTCCGAGATTCCGCCTGCGCTCGAGGACATCATCTCGAAAGCTCTGGCCAAAGATCGCAACCAGCGCTGGCAGACCGCCCGTGAAATCGCGGATGATCTGCGCCGTGTTCGCGGACCATCTATCCCCGTGGAGTCAGCAACTGCAACAGGCGAGCATGTGCCGCACGCTGCTGGCACTCTCCGCCGGCACTCCAAGAAACTCATCGCCGTGGCTGCGTTACTCGTTGCTGCAATCGCGATCTATGCTGGATTCCGTTATCGTTCCGCACGGGCCTCCCGTCTTACCGGAGGAGACACAGTCGTTCTCACGGATTTCTCCAACAACACCGGCGACGCGGTTTTCGACGACACTCTTAAACAGGCTCTCAAGGTTTCCCTCAGCCAATCGCCCTTCCTGAAGATTCTTCCCGAGCGCACTGTGCGGGCTACGCTCAAGCTGATGACCCAGCCTGCGAATACCCCCATTTCTCCTTCGATCGCGCGCGAAGTGTGTCAGCGTTCCGGCAGCAAGGCCTTCATTTCCGGCGCGATCGCCTCTCTCGACACGGACTACGTGATTGGTTTGAAAGCAGAAAATTGCATAAATGGCAGAGCGCTTGCCCAGGTGCAGGTAACGGCGCGCTCGAGGGACGACGTGATCGCTCAACTCGGAGGTGCGGCGACCGATCTCCGCTCCAAGCTCGGCGAATCCATCAACACCGTGAAGAAATTCGACGTACCTTTGCGCCGCGCCACCACCGGATCGCTGGAAGCTCTGAAGGAATACACCCTGGGCGGACAGGCCGAAAACGCAAAGGGACCTCCCGCAGCCATCCCGCACTACAAACAAGCCATCGCGCTTGATCCCCTGTTCGCCCGTGCCTACAGCGCGCTTTCTGCCGAATATTTCGATTCGGGTGAATCGGCTCTCGCAGCCGTTTACAGCACCAAAGCCTATGAACTGCGCGACCGGGTTACCGACCTGGAGAAGGTTGAAATCGACGCCTCGTATCACGGCTTCACTACTGGCGACCTTGAAAAAGCCGCGCACGCGTATGAAACGTGGGCACAAATGACTCCCTGGTACCCAGGGCCGCATTCGAATCTGGCGTATATCTACGCTCAGCTCGGATGGTTCGACAAAGCCCTGGCGGAGTCCGTTGAAGGCGTGCGCCTTGGCGAAAGTGCCGAAGCCTACAACAACCTCTTCTCATCCTACGTCTCGGTCAACCGCCTGGAAGAAGCCAAGGCGACATTTGCGCGCCTCACCAGCCGCGGTCTCGATAATCCCTCGAATCACCCCAGCCGCTACATGATCGCTTTCCTTGAGCAGGACCGAGCAGGCATGGACCGGGAACTGGCTTATGCCCGCGAGAATAAAGAAGTCGAATCGTGGATCCTTTACTTCGAGTCCGCCACCCACTCCTATTACGGACGCCAGAGTAAAGCTCGCGAATTCATCGCGCTTGCCTCCGCCAAGGCGCTCGCGCAGAATCAGAAAGAAACCGCCGCCGGCTATGCCGCCGAGGACGCTCTACGCGAGGGGCTGTTCGGCAACGCTGCGCTCGCTCGCCAACTCATACAAAGGGCCCTGGCGAATTCGGTCGGTCAAGACGTGCAAGCGGCGGCAGCTCTAACCTATGCCTTCACCGGCGACCAGCAGAAAGCGCAATCCCTGGCCGACGGCATGGCGAAGCAATTCCCGCAGAACACTCTCGTGCAATTCAACTATCTGCCCGCGATTCGTGCCCGGATCGCGCTCGACGCGGGCCATCCCAACGAAGCTCTGGACCTCTTAAAGCCCGCGCGGCCCTACGAACTGGGGCAACCCGCGCAAATCATGCTCATGAACCTGTACCCGGTCTATATCCGCGGCGAGGCGTACTTGGCCGCGCATGACAATAAGGCCGCCATCGGAGAATTTCAGGAGATCCTCGAACATCCCGGCATGTCGGTGAATGAACCGATCGCCGCGCTAGCCCACCTGGGCATCGCGCGCGCTCACGCAGCCCAAGGCGACAAAGATCGCGCCCGTTCCTCCTACCAGGATTTCCTCTCTCTCTGGAAGGAAGCCGATCCCGCGCTCGCGATTTTGAAGCATGCCAAAGCGGAATACGCTGGTCTGCAATAGAAACGCTCCGCTCCGGAATCACGGTCGCGTTGGGGACGCATCGGCTACTCAATCAATTCTCATCTCAAACAACACAGCGTCACGGCGACCGTCCAACTCGGACCGTACTTCCCGGCGACCGCGAAGCGGCGCCTGCGAATGCCCGGAAAACTTCCGCTGAAGTCGGGATCGCTCAACGGCAAACCCTGGGCAGCATTTAGCGCCGAAGAAGAGACCGTCACGATGCCGCCAAACGCAGGCGGCACCCTCAAAATTGTCGCTGAACACGGATAAAGCACGAGCGTGTGTGGCTCGGACACTCCTGTCGGACAAGCCTGACCAGAACAACGCCGCGAAGGGCTTGTTATTTCACTTCATCCGCGCCCGGCCGCTCTTTCTGCGCGCGCAGATCAATCACCTTCATCTTGCTCGACACCTTGAACAGTTTCACGTCGGGATCGGTCAATGCAATGTCCGACACTTCAAAGTTCTGGACCCCTACCCGCGGATCCTGCAGCCGGCTGATGAGGTTCACACCTAGCTGCGCCGAATACCAGTACTCGCGCTGCACCTCGATCGGACTATCGTTTCCAATCTTCCCAGCCTCAATAACCACCGTCTCCCGCGTCCCAATCGTCTCCACCCCCCCCACCGATTGCTTGCCGAGATCCTGCAGGTTCGCGCCGCCGTGTACTGCGGCAGTCTTCGGCGCCTGAAAGGGTGGCGCATCAAAATCCTCTACCTGGCAGACCTGCTCCTTGGGCACGCAAATAAAAAGCTCGTGCGTCACTGGATCGCTGATCTCGATCTGCGTCACCACCGATTCATGCTTGCCGTCCTCCGGCACCAACAGCCGCCGTTCCTGAAAAATCCGGCCCGCCCGGTCGCGCGCAATCGCCCGGTGATTCTTCAGCGTGATGGAGGTCCCGTTCGCCAGTTGCCGAATCGATTCCGTGTTCACCACCGCGCTGAACGGCGCATTCGGCAGCGACGGTATCAAAATGCTGACCAGCACCTCCCGGCTCCCGCCGTCGGGCGGACGCTCGGTCGAATTCTGCGCAACGGCGACGAATCCGACAGCGATCAACCCAATCGAAATCAACCGAGCCGCGGTGAAATACCGAGATCCAGCCATATCCGACTCCTCACATCCGCGCATTCTCCTTGATGCCCCGACCCTGTGCCCAATCGATCAAGCACAAGCCAAAATTCCTTTGCGCCTTAGCGGCTCTTCCTAGCGCCCTAAGCAGTTAAACGCTCCTCTTAGTACTTCTCAGTCCGAGCCGTTCTCTGCGTCCTCTGCGTTTTAAGATGTTACTCCCCAAGTACAAGTTCTGAGATCACAGACCCCACGATCCACGATCGCTATAATTCCAGTGTCATGTTTTCTTCACTCCGCACGCTGGGAGCGGCCCTCATCCTCTTATTTTCAATTTGGACGGCGGCCTCCACTCCAGCCACCTGGACAGGCAAACTCTACGACCCCGCGAATCGCCCCGTCCCAGCCGCTACCCTGACCCTAGCCAACACATCCGGTGGACCATCGTACTCTGCGACCACCACGCCTTCCGGTGAATTCATATTCCCGACCCTAATTCCAGCCACCTACCATATTTCGGTTGTCACCGCGTCGGCGCATTTCAAGTCCGCCATCTCAATCGCCATCACCGACGGCGCCCGGCTGACAACCGACCTCGCACTCTCCTCTCCAGAAAAGAGTCTAGTCTCGGCCCAGGACTCAAGCTTCACTCCGCAAGCCAGCGGCGGCGAACTCCTCTCCGCGTCCAAGGTCTCCAGCCTGCCCCTGAACTCGCGCGACTTCAGCAAGCTTCTCCTGCTCGCCGCCGGCACCATGACCGACGCCAACGGCGCCGCCAACTTCACGCAGCAGTTCGCCGTCAACGGCCAGCGCGGTTCCACCACCGTCTTCTCGATGGACGGCGTCGACACCACCGACCCCGAGATGGGCGGCGCCACCTTCTCCAACTTCAACGTCGACGCCATCCAGGAAGTTGAGTCCAGCTCCGGCGTCATGCAGGCGGAGATCGGTCACGGCGCTGCCGGGTACACCAACGTCGTCACCCGCAGCGGCAGTAACGATCTGCACGGCAGCGTGTTCGAATTTCTCCGTAACGCGGCGCTCGACGCCCGCAACTACTTCGACAAGGTCGGCCTCGACCATCGCCGTATTCCTCCCTTCGTCCGCAACGAATTCGGAGGCACCATTGGCGGCCCCGTGGTCGTTCCTCATCTCTACGACGGCCGAGACCGCACCCACTTCGTGGGCGAGTATCAGGGATTCCGCCAGGTTCTCGGAACCACCCAGGTCTTTCCCGTTCCCACCGCCAACGAGCGCAACGGCACCGTCACCGTTTGCTTCCCCAACGGCAACAATCCGTGCGTGAGCGACACGCTTACAGTCCCGGTCGCTGACTCGATCCGCCCGGTGCTCGAAGCTTACCCGCTACCCAACGATCCCCTCGGACCTTACGGCGCCCGCACTTTCGCTACTTCGTCGAAAGTCACCACCGTCACCGACCAGTTTTCCATTCGAGTCGACCATCGCCTCTCCAGCAAAGCGCAACTGTTTACGCGCTTCAGTCTGAATCAGGTCACGGGACCGGTCACCAACCCTGACCAGACCGCCATCGACCCCACATTCGCCATTCAATTCTTCGATCACCAGCGCAACGCCGGCGTCACCTACTCACGAACCATCTCCCCACACCTCAGCTTTCAAACATCGCTCGGATACATTCGTAGCACCCCATTTTTCCCGGCCGCCAATCACACCCAACCTGCCATCCTTTTTGGCGATGGACTCCTCTCCGCCTACGGCGCGCCCGCCGGATCTATCTTCGGTTCTTACTCGAATCTCTACCAACTCAAGCACGACATGACGGGCATTCGCGGCTCTCACACTTTCAAGTGGGGAGTGGAGATTCGCGTCAATCGCGATTCGACCATCTTTGGCATCGCGCCCAACGGCGCCTACCAGTTCGGTGGCGGCATTGCCTACTCGCCCGTCGACATCCCTTCCGCCAGCGGCCAGCACAACATCGCTCCGGGCCAACCACTGCCCGACTCCATCACCGGACTGCTTACTGCCACGCCGTACTCCTACAACATCGTCGTGCCGGCGGAATTCACGCCGATCGGCAATAAATTCAACGAGGCCGGCGTGCGCCGCGAAGCCTACAACTTCTATTTCCAGGACGCATGGAAAGCAACACCCCGCCTCTCGATTTCTTACGGCCTGCGCTACGAAG
>DASRDJ010000354.1:0-14536 GCA_035652655.1 Terriglobales bacterium | reverse complement strand
AAGTTCGCGACGGCCAGGTGCACACCTACGAAGTGACCCCGGAGGAATTTGGAATCAATCGTGTGTCGATCGAAACAATCGCAGGTGGAGACGCGGCCGAGAACGCGCACATCATTCAGGAAGTCTTGTCAGGCAAGAAGTCGCCATGCCGCGACGTTGTCTTGCTGAACGCAGCCGCCACGCTCGTCGCCGCAGGCCGTGCCGCCCGCCTTTCCGAAGCGATGCCATTGGCAGTAACGTCGATCGACTCCGGAGCAGCCGCCGCGAAATTAAAATCCCTGGTCGAGTTTACACAGCAAGCCGCCAATCGCGGCTCGTAGCTCGTGTCTCACAGCGCACAGCTACTTCGCTTCCCTCTTCAACTTTTCAATCTGCGCCAGATGATTCACCCCGTGCCCGGCCATCTGCTCGACGAGTCTTCCCACCGTCACATCCTTCTTATACTCGGGATGAAATGCAGACTTCTCGAGGTCCTCTCCCTTCAGGCGACGCAGCAACCTGAGATTGTGATGGCGATTCAAACCATATAACGCTACTAGCTCGGGCGCGGACGCGTCCAGATATCCCAGATTTTTAGCCCACGCATCCTGATCCATCGGAGCGATCACTGGCTTTTCATCGGCGAGCATCTGGCGCAGGCGATAGCCGTACACAATCTCGATGTCAGCAAGGTGGGCAAGAATCTCGAGAATGCACCACTTCGCCGGATCGGAGCGATAACGCAATACGGATGCCGATAGCCCAGACACAGCCGCCGCGATTTCCTTCGGACTTTTCTCTCCCGCCTCCAAATGCTTCTTCAGCTCAGCTTCCGTCATGCGTACCTCCCGCTGAAAACTCTTACCGCCCACGCTAGCGAACGTCCGCTTTCTGCATCCACTCAGCGACCTGCACGTTCCATCCCAATTCTTTCGTGATCGCGTCCCGCAACATCGATGCCGCCTCCTCTTCTCCATGGACGAGGTAAGTCGCAGTCGGTTTCTTCTGAAACGTGTGCAGCCACTCCAGCAATTCCGGTGGATCGGCGTGGTCGCTGAACTGCTCAAAGGTGGCGATGCGGGCGCGAATCTGCACGAAGTCGCCAAAGATCTTCACTTCCTTGGCGCCGCTCTTGATGGTCGCGCCACGAGTGCCCGGAGCCTGGAACCCAATGAAGAGCACCGTGTTCTTCGGATCCGGCAGGCGCTGTGCAAGATGATGAAGGATACGGCCACCCGTCACCATGCCGCTCGACGAGATGATGATCACCGGGAAATGAATCTCGTTGATCTTTTTCGAGTCGTCGACCTGCGACGCGAAGGTGAACCCGGGCCACTCCAGTGGCGAGCCGTACTTTTTGATCAGCGAGCGCGCCTCGTTGGTGTAGTCCTCTTCGTGCTTCAAATAGATCTCGACGGCCTTGATGGCCATGGGGCTGTCGCAGAAGACTGGAATGCGCGGGATCTGCCCGGCCTCCATCAACTCCTTGAGCATGAAAACGAATTTCTGGGTGCGTTCGACCGCAAATGCGGGAACTATGACTGAGCCGCCGCGCTGCACGGTCTCGCGAATCACGGCCGCCAGTTCGGGTCGCGGATCTGTGTGCGGGTGGACGCGGTTGCCGTAAGTCGACTCCATCACCACCACGTCGGCGCGTTCTCCTTCCTGCGGACCCGAGTGAACCACCTTTCCCGGCGCGACCGTGGTGTCGCGTACCCGCCCGATGTCGCCGGTGAAAAGCAACTGCCGGGTTTGCCCCTGACTCGTCAACATGACTTCTGCCATGCAGGAACCGAGAATGTGAGCGGCCGGGACGAATCGAAACGACAGTTCCGGACTGAGCTGCTTCGTTTCTCCCAGATTCGCGACCCGAAAATACTTCAGGCAGTCTTCGGCTTCGTCGAAGGTATAGAGCGGTAACGCCGGAGTATGTTTCGACTTCTTGATCTTGTTGTAGTAGGCCGCGTCTTCTTCCTGCAGGTGGCCGGAGTCGGGCAGAATGATTCCGCACAGATCAATTGTGGCCGAAGTCGCGTAGATCGGGCCTGTGAAGCCTTCTTTCACGAGTCGCGGAATCCATCCGCAGTGATCCAGATGCGCGTGCGTCAGAATGACAGCATCGATCTCGCGCGCCGGAATCGGCAGCTCTTTCCAGTTGCGCTCGCGCCATTCTTTCTGGCCTTGGAACAAGCCGCAGTCCACCAAAACCTGGATCCCCTTCTTGCCGTCGCCATCAAAAGAAGTGTTGATGAGGTGCTTCGACCCGGTCACCGTGCCGGCCGCGCCCAGAAATTGGATGTACGCCAAACGTTCCTCCCGTACTTTCTTTAAGAGAGCCTAGAAAACCTACCACGGACGCACTGACTCAGAACATGAATGGAGTGTTTCCTCTGTGTGTCTGGGCCTCGGTGGTGGGAGCTTGCGTTTCCCGTTGATCTGATCCTTACGGTGCGACAGCTCCTACCTTAAACGCATTGTTCGTGAGATCACTCTCGGGTACGCTGCCATCATTCACGACGACCTGCTTTGGAGGCTTCGGTGTGGCCACACGTACCGTTGCCTTTCCTTTACCCCGTACCTCGACGCGCTGCGTCATCTCGCCACCATCAAATTGAATCTTGACCGGAACCTCTGCTCCGGCCGAGCCCAGATTCTCCACTGTCACAGTCACCAGATAGTTGTCCTGTGAAGCTTTGCGCGGAAACGCCGACTCGACTCGAAAATCGGGCAGGCCACGGTCATGGTAGACCCAGTCGTCGAAGAACCATCCGAGATTGTGTTTCGACTGCGCTTCCAACAGATGCTGCAGGTAAGTTGGATCCTTATCTTGGTCGGGCCGATAATTTGCCAGCGCTTTCTTGAGCGCCTCCTCGCCCAGCATGTCGCGCAGCATCCACCACACGTAGGCCGCCTTGCTGCGGTAGAACGCGTCGATGGCGGTTGAGATCAGCGGCTCTTCCGGGGCATCTTTGGATTTCGAGGCTGTAGCTTTTTCAGCGTCCATCACCGCGGCGCGATGCAGGCCCAGCAAATCGAGCGCTGCCTCGCGGTTCTGTTGGTGCTCACGGTAGGCGGCTTGCACAAAGTGAGCAAGTCCTTCGGAAATCCATGGCCGATCGGACGCAAACGCGGAGTGCGTCAACTCGTGAACCATGGCTATCTGTAGAAGCTTGGGATCGGTGTCGCCCAGCGGGGTCAGCAGCATGAGACCACTTTCAAACGGAGACGCGCCGGGATCGAACAGTTCGGCAACCAGAACTTTGCGACGAGGCGTGCCAACCCACTCGGACACGAAAAGCGCGACGGCAGTCGCCGCCTGGGCAAATTTCTCCGCCCTATCCTTGTGCTCCTCGCGATAGAACACCTGGAGTTGGGGAGCATCAAGAAAAGCGTAATCCGCCATCACGAAGCTGGGTGCTTGAAACCCGAGCGGAGAAAAATTGCATTCCGCGGACGACTGACCAAGTCGGCTCATGACTTCGTAAGATGAGGTTCCCTCCGCCCCACAAATCACCATCGGCGGTCTGCCTTCGTTTGCGAACGAAGAGCCCAGTTTGATGTGCATCGCCGCATTTGACTCGCGGACCTTCCATCGCCCGAGAATTTCAAACAGGCTGCCCTCGTCGGAGAGGTTCGCTGCATCCATGGCAACGGGATACCAGACGACGTTTCCCGCTCCCCGCACAGCAGAAGACAGCCGGTTGATCTGATCCCAGTCGGAGTGCGCTGCGCTTTCCTTCGGCATGCCGATGCGCATGAGCCGCGTCGCGTCGAGCGTGATGGTGCCTTCATAGCCGACTGTTAGTTCGACCGATTTCCCGGGACCAACTTCAGTTGGCAGAGTAACGATCGCTTCCGACAGTTCGCCAGTGTGGTCGATATCGGAGGTGTAGGGCTGACTGACGAACTGAAGAGGCTTGCCGTCAGCCTGAATGGAACGCCACGTCAGACTGGAAGAAATCTGCAGTGCGGCATTCTTCTGGGGAGTTTTGGAGTCGTTGCGCAAGGTCAAGGAACCTCGCACTGACAAGCGCTGCTGCTCCGGTTCGATCGTACCGTCGAGATCGTATTTCGTGAACGTGAACGCTTCTCGGTCGAGCGAGAACGATGCCGCCGACGCGAGAGCGACAAACAAAACAACCAGCAGCTTCATTCCGAATCCGGCGCCGCCTGCTTCCGCCGCTGCCGCACGATTTCGTAGAGGACAACACCGGCGGCAACCGAAACGTTAAGTGAAGAAACCTTGCCCAGCATCGGGATCGAAACCAGGAAGTCACATTTCTTGCGCACCAGGTCGTGCACACCCTTGCCTTCCGAGCCCAGCACGATGGCGCAATCCATCTTGTAATCGAGCGCGTCATAAGTCTGCGTTCCGCGCTCATCGAGCCCCACCACCCAGATGTTCCGCTCCTTCAAATCTTCGACGGTGCGCGCGATGTTGGTGACCTTCGCGATCGGAAGATGCTCGCTGGCGCCCGCCGACGTTTTGGTGACCACTCCGGTCACAGCCGTCGCGCGGCGTTCGGGAATGACGACGCCGTCTGCGCCTGCCGCGTCCGAGGTGCGCAGAATCGCGCCCAGGTTGTGCGGATCTTCCACGCCATCGAGCACCACGATCAGCGAATACTCGCCGCGCTTGGCCTCGATCACATCTTCAACCCCGCTGTACTGCTTGGCCGACGTGACCGCTACCACTCCCTGGTGCGCCGCGTTGCCAGCGAGTCGATCAAGTTCGGTACGCTGCAGAAATCGCACCGGCACGCCCAGCTTGCGGCATTCCTCGATGATGCGTTGCAGGCGCAGATCGTGGCGTTCCTTAGCCAATCCGACCCACTGAAAAGCACGCCCGCGCGCCTTGATCGCCTCGCTAACCGCATTGAGACCGTAAATGTAGTTCATGCGAATGGTCAGTGTACTGTAAAAGCTGCTGATAGCTCATGGGTGATGGCGAGTGGCTGGTGGCTAACAGGGTAGCAGCTGATCTATCAGCCACCCGCCACTCTTCCTGCTAGACTAAAAAGTTTGGAGGATCCACTTTGACGGACGTGTATATCCTCTCGGCAGTCCGCACGCCCATCGGCAAGTTCGGTGGGTCGCTGGCCTCGCTGACAGCAGCCGACATGGGCGTCGTCGCCGCGAAAGCCGCCATCGAGCGCGCTGGCATCGAGCCCGCTCAAGTCGAAGAAACGATCTTCGGCAACGCGCGCCAAGCCGGCGGAGGCCCAAACCCCGCCCGTCAGATTTCGATCCGCAGCGGCGTCCCGCAGGAAGTTCCGGCCTACACCGTCAACAAAGCCTGCGCCTCGGGAATGAAGGCCATCGCGCTCGCTTATCAGGAGATCGCCACCGGCAATCTCGAATGCGCACTCGCGGGCGGAACTGAATCGATGTCACGCCTACCTTATTACTTGGACGGCGCGCGCTGGGGCTACCGGCTCGGCAACCAGGAACTGGTGGACGGCATGTACCGTGACGGGTTCTTCTGCCCCTTGGCAAAAATGGTCATGGGGGAAACGGCCGAAGTTCTCGCCGAGCAGTACAAGATCACGCGCGATGAGCAAGACGAGTTTGCCCTCGCATCCCAAACCCGCGCCGCCACCGCAATTGCCGCCGGACATTTTCAGAGCGAACTCGTTCCAGTCACCATCGAGGGCAAAAAGGGCGCCACCGTTTTCAGCCGCGACGAACATCCTTTCGCCGACGCCAGCTTGGAGAAACTCGGCAAGCTCGCGCCTGTCTTCTCGAAGTCCGGAACCATCACGGCCGGCAACTCTTCCGGCATCACCGATGGTGCCGCTGCGGTTGTCCTGGCAAGCGAGGTGTTCGTCAAGGCGCACAATCTCAAGCCGCTGGCCCGCATTCTCGCCGTAACGTCGGCGGGCGTCCATCCTCGCATCATGGGGATCGGCCCGGTTCCCGCCATGCGAAAGTTGTCGGAGAAGCACAACGTCGAGCTGTCCGATTTTGACCTGGTCGAGTTGAATGAGGCCTTCGCCGCTCAGGTGCTCGCGTGCGATCGTGAACTGCACTTTGACCGCGACACGCTCAACGTCAACGGCGGCGCAATCGCGCTCGGCCATCCCATCGGATGCACCGGCACCCGCATCACGGTCACGCTCCTGCACGAACTGCTTCGTCGCAAAGCCCGGCGCGGCGTAGCAACGCTTTGCGTGAGTGGCGGGATGGGCATGGCTCTGGCCATCGAAACCGTCGCCTGATTCAGCGTTCATGGCCGCAGAACCTTCATTCCGCCTTGCCACCGAAAACGACGCTGGCGTCCTACTCGAGATGATGCGTGAGTACTACGCCTTTGACGGCCACGCCTTCGATCCCGAGCGCGCCCGCATTGCTCTTGTCGCCTTCCTTCTTGAACCGTCTTTGGGACGGACCTGGTTGATCTGCGACGACGCGACGCCCGTCGGATACATCGTCCTCACTCTCGGCTACAGCCTTGAGTATCTTGGCCGCGACGCTTTCCTTGACGAGTTCTACCTGCGCGAGAGCCATCGGGGGAAAGGCTGGGGTAAACGCGCGCTGGCGTTCGTCGAAGACCAGGCCCGCGCCCTCGAAGTCCGATCGATCCATCTGGAGGTGGTCCGACAAAACACCGGCGCCAAAGAGGTCTATCGCAAGAGCGGCTATGCTGATCACGAGCACTACCTGATGTCCAAGTGGATCGAGCGCAGTTTTCCCAAGCCCGGTTCCGACGCCCACGAGTAACTTGGCCCGCTTGTGACGTTTTGCTATTCTGAGGCTTGCCAACCCCCGATTTTGCGGCATTCCATCCCTGACAATTCAAGGAGAGCTCTGTGTTTCGTAAAGTCGCGTTTCAACTGGCTGGATCGCTTTTGCTACTCGCCGTCCCCGCCCTGAGTCAGGAGTTCAGCGCCGATCTCGTGCGCCAGAAGCCCCAAAACACAGCCGGCACCAAGCTGTCGGTGAGCGGCGACAAGGTTCGCTTTGAAGTCGCCGGACAGCAAAAAGATGCCAGCTACGCCATCATTAATGTGGCCCAGCGCAGCAGCACTATGGTGCTTCCCAGCACCCAGTCCTATGTCATCTCGCCCCCCGGACATCTCGCCTCGTCGATCCCGCTGTTTCACATCGACGACCCCGAGAACGCATGCAAGGCTTGGGAGAAGGCCATGCAGAATCCCGGCACCTGCAAGAAGGTCGGCGACGACACTCTGAACGGCCGCCCCACGGTGAAGTACACGGGCGCCATGGAAAACGGGGACACAGGCACTGCTTGGATCGATAAGAAGCTGAACTTCGCCATCAAGTGGGAAGGCGAAAAGACGGTCGCCGAACTGCAAAATATTCAGGAGGGTCCGCAGGACGCCAACCTCTTCGAAGTGCCGAAGGACTATCAGAAGATGGACACGATGGCCGCGCACAAGAGTGCCAAGAAGAAAATGACGCGCCCCTTGCCGCCGGGAAAGCTGCAACCGCCCGCAAAACAGTAACTAAGAAGCGCGAGCGTCGCCCGGATAGCGTCCGCGTCCTCATTAATAAAAAAGAAGGGATGGCACGTTTGCCATCCCTTTTTATATTTTGCGAGGCCTCCCAGTGCTTACTTCATCGACGCGTACGGCGAAGCCGGAGTGCGCCATTGCCACAGCGAAGCGCCCGACCGTGTTCCCGCGGCAGAAGCCGTCGCTGCCAAAGTAGTTTTCGACGCTGCGGCCACACTGCAGCTTCCTCCCCGAACCGTTACGGTGTTGTTAAACGTGTTTGATCCGGTGAAGCCGACCGGCGTATTGTCGAGCCCCGTAGCGACATCGTTGATGGTGTTGCCCGATACGATCGCCGCACTGCAGTTGAACTCGACCGCGCTTCCGCTGATATTCGATATCCGGTTCAGTTGCACCACCCCGCCGTCGGAAAAGAACCACACCCCCAAATTCGAAGCCGAAATCCGGTTATTCGCCACGGTCCCCCCGCCCTCCAGAGCCACTCCCGCTGTTGTCTGGCTTGTGGTGTTAAAGGCGATCGACACGCCCGGAGTTGTGTTGACGATGCCGAACATCGCATTGCTTACGTCATTCCCGTTAACCGACCCTGTTACGTTGTCGAGCCCAATCCCGATCAGGCCGCTCGTGCTAACCCCCACAACATTGCCCTTGATGCTGGCGAACAGATTCGGCGTCGAAGCGCTGCTCGACAAAAAGATTCCGAAGCCATCCACATCGTGCACGCTGCTGTTCTGTACGGTGACGAACTTGTCCGGTCCATCGGCGTTCTCCACCCACACGCCCACGCCACATCCACTGTCAGTCTGGCCGCTCACTTTGGCATGATTCACTGTGCCCGACGAACCCGGTGCATAGAACATGCCCGCGATCCAGGTGCTGCCCGCACATTGCAGATCGCCACCAGTTCCGTCGACGGCGATGTTGTTGATGTTGACCGGGCCGCCCTGCACCAGCACTTGCGCGGCAATCGATTCCCCGAAGACGCTGGTCGCATTTGCCACCAGCCCGGCCGAAGGCACCGTGATGATCGCAATGTCCTGGTTGGAATCCGAGATTCCTTCCAGCGTCAGCGACTGCGGAATCGTGACTTGCTCCGCATAAATTCCCGGACAGACCAGAATGGTCGCCCCGGCAGGCGCCGCGGTGACGGCCTGCGAGATGGTGGCGAAGCTAGGCACCTTCGCCTTGCACGATCCCACGGCCAATGTGCCGGCCACCATCGGCTGCACTGCCAGCAACGGAATCGCGGTGAATAGCAACAGCTTGAGACGCAACATGGAAACTCCTTATGGCGGGGAAAGCTTTCAGATTGATGGGACACCTCACCCGAGAAACCTCAAGGGATTTCGGTGGGATGGAATGAATCGAAATGCTTCGGCGCGGGGGAGCCTCTCTTGGCCGACTAACACAGATGTGACTGACTACGCCCTCCTGATACAACGCGAGCACAGGGGAGGAGGCTTTGCTCGACATCATTGCGCTCAGCAATATCAAATGACAAGTAAACTTTCAATTACATATCGTGTGCAAATCTCACAATGAACATCAACTGGTAATCTTTTCTAAATCTCTGTCTATCAAATTCTCAAAATGAATCGCAGAGCAAGAAACTGGGTTGCTTCCGACGGAAGACACAACACCAAGCGGCGTGCACGATCCAAACTCAACGGGAACACCATCCTCAACGTCCCGCGCTTTTCGGCGTTTCGCGTAGATTTTCGAGCGAGCAGTTCCGTAGGCAAATCGTGTGAACGACCCCGACTGCGTTGACCCTCTCCAAAACCGCCCACTATACTTCTCATGGACGAATTCCATGTCTCTCTCCGCGGTCATCGTAGACGACGAACAACTCGCCCGTGACGAACTCTCCTTCCTTCTAAAAGACGTAGGGGACGTGAACGTCGTGGCCCAGGGTAAGAACGGTCTGGAAGCCGTGCACTTAATCCGCGAGCACAACCCCGATCTCGTCTTCCTCGACGTCCAGATGCCCGGCCTCGATGGCTTTGGCGTCATCAAGAAACTGCTCGACAAGAAGATCGCGCTTCCAAAAATTGTATTTGCCACCGCCTTCGACCAATACGCCGTCAAAGCGTTCGAAGTAAACGCTGTCGACTACCTGCTCAAGCCGTTCGACAAGAAGCGAGTTGCTCAGTCCATTCAGAAAGTCCGCTCAAAGATGGAAGCGGGCGGCTCGCCGACCGACAAACTCGAAAGTCTGGTCCGCATGCTCGAGTCGCAAAAGGAGCAGACCACCTCCAAGGTCCTGATTCGCTCCACCGGACGGCTGCTGCTCGTCGACCAACGCGACATCTGCTACGCCTCGATCGAGGACGGCGTCATCAGCGTTGTGACTGCCGGTCCTAACGGGGGTGAGGGCCAGTCCAACTGCCGCACCTTGGAAGAACTGCTCGACAGCCTCGATTCCAAGCTGTTCTGGCGCGCCCACCGTTCCTATCTGGTCAATATCAACCGCATTAAGGAAGTCGTTCCCTGGTTCAAGAGTTCCTACCAGTTACGCATGGACGACAAGAAACAGACCGAAATCCCTGTGAGCCGTGCCCAAACGAAACGCCTGCGGGAACTTTTCGGCCTGTAACGCGGCAACTCGACCTATCCCCCTCGCATCCGACTAACCAGCCAGCCGTGTGCCACTTGCACGATTTCCCCGGGCATTTTCCGCGGTGCCAGCGGATTGGAGATTTTTGATGAGAAAGTCCGCCCTCGTGCCTCTCGCCCTTGTGCTTCTTACCGCCGCTTCAGCTCAAATCAAGCGCGACTCCTTCGCCTACAAAGTGGGACCGCGGCCGGTGATTTCCGTCCGCAACCAGTACGGCCGCATTACCGTGACGCCATCGGCGGTGGACCGTGTTGTCGTCAATGTCACTCATTCGGACGCTGTCGAAATCCTTCACCAGCAGAATGAAAACCGTATCGAACTAATAACGGGAGCCCAGGTCGCCACCGGTGCCAAGGGCGACAATGTCGACTACCAGGTGCTTGTTCCCCCGGATGCCTGCGTCATTCTTAGTACCGCCGCCGGGTCTCTCTCCGCCGAGAACCTTGAAGGCGACCTCGTATTCGAAGGCACCACCGCTTCCGTTGATGCGCGCTCTCTGCGGAACGCTCACGTGCACGTGAAAACTCTGAGTGGCCCCATCACGTTGCGTGAAATCAAGGGCGGGTATGTGGACGTGAGCACCGCCAGCGGCGAGGTCAGCCTGCAGGACGTCTCAGGTCCGATGATCGAAGTTCATTCCGGCACCGGGGGTATCCGCTATCTGGGTGACCCAGGCCAGGGTTTCTACAAGTTGGTGAGTGGATCGGGAAACATTGACGTCGCTCTTCCCGTTGCTGGAATGGCCCACTTCAAGGCACGCTCGGTGAAGGGCAAAGTCGATCACCAGATTCTCGGTCCCGTGCTGGCCGGCGTGGGACAGTCCAACTCGCTGCTGCATAGCGCGGCGGCTGCCTTTGAGATTCATTCGCTGAAGGGCAATATCTCGCTGCGGGAAGCGGCGAAGCAGTAACCCCAGCGCTTGCTGCGCTGGATCGCCATCAACGTCAGACTAGCACCTCGATCCGTACCAGCGAGGGTGGGATCCTTGTTTGACCTCTGCAACAGGACGCGCCGAAGCGGGCAGCTCGCCACGCTGTCCCTGCTGTGCGTCCTTCTGATCGCCTTTGCCGGATCTGTTCAGGCAACTCACGTCCACATAGATCAGCCCGATTCCGCGAATCACGAGTGCTCGGTCTGCTCGGTGGCTCATGCCGGCGTGCTGCCATATATTGGCGCATCGCCCGTTCCAATCATTTTTGAATCGGCTGTGGTTCCCCGCGAAGAGGTCTCTCCCAAGGCTTTGCTGCTCGCGTCCTTCCTTTATATCCGTCCGCCTCCTGTTAGTTAAGAACGCCGACCGCCCGCGGATCCCTGACTAACGTTCATTCGCATTCTTTGAAGGAGAGGCGTGATGCTTTCTGCTCGCTCATCTGCATTGATTCTCTTTTGCTCGCTGGCCATTTTGTTCGTAAGCCTGCCACTTCAGGCCCAATCAGGCGGGAGTTCTACTTCGGTGATCGGTATCGTCGTCGATCCGTCGGGCGCCGTCGTTCCCGGCGCCACCGTAGGGATTCGGAATCCGGTTAGCCAGTTCAACCGCTCCACCACCACCGACAACAACGGCGCCTTCACCATTCCCAACATTCCCTTCAATAACTACCACGTAACCGTCAGCGCCCAAGGCTTCTCCGCCTACAACCAGGACATAGATGTGCGCTCGCTCGTTCCTGTCAGCCTGAAGCTGAGTCTCACAGTCTCAGCCTCCGGCGAGGTGGTGACGGTGGAAGGTGCAGGCGGCGATCTCATTGAGAATGACTCGACCTTCCATACCGACGTCGACAAAGCCATCGTTGATCGCCTCCCGCTCGAGAGCCAGTCGTCCTCGCTCAGTTCGGCCATCACCCTGGTCACTCCCGGCATCGCCGCCGATTCCAATGGGCTCTTTCACGGAATGGGTGACCATGCCGAGAATTCGTTCTCCGTCGACGGCCAACCGGTGAGCGACCAGCAGAGCAAGACTTTCTCCAACCAGATCCCACTCGACGCCGTGCAATCGATGGAAGTGATTTCCGGCGCGCCGCCGGCTGAGTATGGAGAGAAGACCAGCGTGGTCATCAACCTCACTACCCGCTCGGGCCAGGGAGTGAAGAAGCCGACCGGGAACCTGACCACCTCCTACGGCTCTTTCGGCACTGCCAACGTCGGTCTCAATTTCGCCTATGGAGGCGACAAGTGGGGAAACTTCATCTCTGCCAGCGGACTCAACTCCGGACGTTTCCTCGATCCACCGGAGTTCACGGTCATGCACGCGAAAGGAAACGAGGAGAACATTTTTGATCGCGTGGACTGTCAATTCTCAACGGCGGACTCCGTCCATCTGAATCTCGGGGTGACGCGCTCCTGGTTCCAGAATCCAAACTCATTTGACCAGCAGTACGCTACCGCGTGGAACGGCTTGGTCGTCGACAATCACGGCCTTGATCCAAACGGGCATCCCGTCGGGCCCACCGACCAGCGGGCGCAGATCAAGACCTTCAACATCGCACCGTCGTGGATCCGGTTAATCGACAACAACACCGTCTTCACCCTCGGCGGTTTCGTGCGCCGCGATCAGTACGACTATTACCCCAGCGACAATCCGTTCGCCGACCTGCAATTCGGACTGCAATCTCAGACTGTTGGTCAGGACCGCGTCCTGACCAACGGCGGAGTGCGCTCAGCCCTCTCCTACGTTAAAGGGATTCATAACGTAAAAGGGGGTGCCCTCTACCAGCAGACCTTCCTTGATGAACACGACACGCTCGGCATCGTCGATCCGACTTTCAACGATCCGGCCAACCCGGCCTTCAATCCGGTATTGGCCCCCTACGACCTGACTCGCGGCGGGCACCTGTTTACCTTTGACGGCCACACCGACGTCAAGCTGCTTAGCTTCTACCTGCAAGATGCGATCACCCGCGGTAATTGGTCCATCAATCTCGGGTTGCGCGGCGACTTCTACAACGGCCTGAGCACACACAAGGAAGCCGAGCCGCGTGTTGGCGTGGCGTACAACGTCAAGCGGACTAACACGGTTCTGCGGGCGTCCTACGCACGCGTTCTCGAAACTCCGTTCAACGAGAACCTCGTGCTCTCAAGCACAGGATGCGGCAACGCCGTACTCAACCCTCTACTCGGTTGTAATGGTTCAGGCGTCACTCCATTTCTGCCCGGATGGCGAAACGAGTTCCACGTCGGCTTGCAACAAGCTTTCAGCCGCTATTTGGTCTTTTCGGGTGAGTACATCTGGAAGTACACCCACAACGGGTATGACTTCAGCATCCTGGGCGCGACCCCGATCACTTTCCCCATTGAGTGGCACAACTCCAAAATTCCTGGATACGCCGCACACCTCAGCGTGCCCAACGTTCACGGATTTTCCGCCCTCGTCGTCTTCTCGAGCGTCGCTTCCCGATTCTTCCAACCCCAGGTTGGCGGAGCGGGCGCAACTCCTTCGGCCGCCGGAGGAGTTTTCCGCATCGACCACGATCAGAAGTTTAACCAGACGACTCACATCCAATATCAGCCCTGGCAGCGCGGACCTTGGCTCGGGTTCAACTGGCGATACGATGGCGGCCTCGTCGCTGGACCGGTTCCGTGTGCCGGCGGAGACTGCAACAACGGCGTCAACGGCAGCAACACCATGGTCGACGTCTCCGGCCTAAGTCCCGACCAACAATTTCAGGCGGGCCTATTCTGCGGCGCAGTTCACGCAGCGGCTCCCAACTCCGCCAACACGCTTGGCGTCCCCATTTCCCCCAACGGCCTTTGCTCCGGAACCAAGTATGGATCGACGCTGGTTTCGATCACAGCGCCCGGTACCAACAACGCCGATCACAATCCGAACCGCATCGCACCTCGCCATCTCTTTGACCTGGCGGTCGGTGAGGACAACCTGCTCGACGGCGATAAATACAAGGTGAGTCTGCAATTCACGGCCATCAACGTCACGAATCGCGTGGCGCTCTACAACTTCCTGTCTACCTTCAGCGGCACACACTACGTCACTCCCAGAACGCTAACGGCCGAGTTAGGTTTCCATTTTTAGGGAGGAATTCGTACCCAGAACGAACGTAGAGGGTACAGGGTGGAGGGGAGCCGGCAAGGGCGAACTGCCGGCTCCTGCTGTTAGCAACGGTCAGGAGACCATCGCCTCCAGTGCCATGCGATTTCGAATTACCAATGTTGAACCTTCCAACCGGATCAATTGCTTTTTCCGCAGGTCGCTGAGTAACCGCGTCACCGTCTCCCGCGACGCACCGATCATTTGTGCCCTCTCTTCATGCGTAAGGCCGCTGCTCACCCGAACTTCCTTGCCGTTTGTTGACGGCGGTGTCCATGAGAGCAGCAGCTTCGCCAGCTTCCCGGCCGACGATCGCGCCAGAATCAGGTCGTGAATATCGCGATACGCTGCCTGGAACTCCCGGCTCAA
Organism: Terriglobales bacterium; assembly: GCA_035652655.1. GTDB lineage: Bacteria > Acidobacteriota > Terriglobia > Terriglobales > Acidobacteriaceae > Gp1-AA133. The sequence continues at coordinate 54 of DASRDJ010000354.1, read as the reverse complement.
CGCCTGCGCCGACCGTAATCCCGCTTCCCCGTAACGTTGTAGAAGATCGAGCAC
>DASRDJ010000353.1:0-10823 GCA_035652655.1 Terriglobales bacterium | reverse complement strand
TAGATCGCGCCCGAAACTAGAGCCAGCCACTCCGCCCACGGCCGCTCCCCCCACAGTCCGTAGGCCTCGGCAAAGCGCAAGCTCGAATAGGCGAGCGCGCCGATCGCCACCGCCCACACCTTGCGATCCGTGACCTGATCCGCCAAATTCAGGAAGACCTGCGCATAATGGCCGTCCGGGCTGATGTGCAGCCATTCCAGAAAGTTTTCGGCTACGTCCCAGGCGTCGCGGTGCACCAGCGATAGAACGCCAAATCCAGCCAGCAACACCACCAAGCCTTTGAGGAATTCGACGGACGCGACAGCACGAAGCGCCCGCAATTGTCGCGAGTGCGAATTTTTGGACGAAAACGAATGCAGAGCCAGCCCCCGATCAGTCTATTGAAAATCATACCTGCCCGATCGAAAACAGCGCAAAAGAAAATCTGCCATCCCAGAAACCAGTACAGGTACTACAGGCAAACCCGGAACCCTTGCGTTCATTTTTGGCCTCGCTTGACAAGTACGCCATTCCGGCGTACTGTGTACGCTGATATGGCGTACAAGGCACTGACCGTTCAGGAACTCCTGGATCTGATGAAGAAGATCCAGGGTGAGAAGACCAATACGCAATTCGCAGCCGAGATCGGGATCTCGAAGCAGTATCTGACCGATATCTACAATGGCCGCAAGATCCCAAGCGACACCGTTTCGGGCGCGCTCGGTTTTACGACTCGCGTGACCACGCAGTATGTCCCGTCAGCGACCGCCGCCAAAGAGGAGATGCTCAGTGCAATCCCAAAACCCAAAGCAACGCGTTCTCGTAAACGTGATTCTCGATAAATCGGGCTCCATGGCCAGCAAGCTGAAAGATGTGATTGAAGGGTTTAATGCGTACGTGGACGGCCTGGCGCAAGAGGACAAAGTCGACTACCTGTTTTCCCTCACCTTGTTCGACACACAAGTGGCGTACCGGCATGTCGCTATTCCGCTGGCCCAGGTGAACAAGCTCGACGCGAAATCGTACCAGCCGGGAGGAAACACCGCCCTCAACGATGCGATCGGTATCACGGTACGGAAGATCGACGCCGATGCGCCGAAGGTGGACAAGGTGGTAACGGTCATCATGACCGATGGTGAAGAGAACTCTTCGCGCGAATGGACCCATGATGCGGTGAAAGGACTAATCAGTCAGAAGGAAGGTGAGGGTACGTGGACGTTCGTCTTCTTAGGTGCGGCTCCAGATGCGTGGGACCAGGGACGCGGGTACGGCATTCCTGCGGCCAACGTCGCACAATACGATGCCGACCACTACCGTGCCGTTCTGGCCTGCACGGCGCGGGGCACGAATGCCTTCGCTTCCAGTCCTGCCGCTAAGTCGACGAATCTTTTCGCGTCGTTTTCCAAAGCCGTTCTAGAGAAGGCTGGTTTGCGCCAAGCCACGGACAAAGCCGAGGACGCCTAGGAGAGTTGCATGCCTACAGCAAAGCCCACAGCCTGCGCCGTGGGCTTTTGCTTTCTCGAGGCTATCTTATTTTGCTACTGCTGCCTGGCTTCGCTGCAAGAGCCGACGGGCCTGAGAGATGAGGTCGACGACTTCAAACGGTTTCACCAGGGATGCAATTCCATTTCCCTGCAGGTAATTGCGGATTTCTTGCTCGGCAATGCTCGAGAATGTGAACATCATCTTCTTCTCGAGACCCGGACAAGCCACTCCAATCCAGCGATGCGCGTCCTGCGCGCTCCACCCGCCGGGCATTCTTCCATTCATGATGACGGCGTCAAAGCTTTCCGCCCGAAGACGGTTCTTTGCCTCCTCCACATTCATCAGGGCCACGACCTGCGCCCCGGCCCCCACCAGAACATCGCGCTCGAACTCGAGAACGGCTTCTTCGTCCTCCAGGAGAAGCACGCGACCCTCGATTGCCATCTCTCGCCGAGTCGTGGCAGTCACAGGCTCGCTCTCAATCACGTGTCCCGACGCCGGCAACCGGATCTCCACCGAAGCACCACCCTCTGGACGGTTATGCGCGGTAATGTCGCCTCCGTGCTCTTTGATGATTCCGTAGCAGATGCTTAAGCCGAGCCCAGTTCCCTTGCCCACGCTTTTCGTCGTGTAAAAGGGGTCGAAAATACGGTTGGCATCTTTAATGCCGACTCCGGAGTCGAGAAATTCGATTCGTACCTGTCCGTCCGCCCCGTGAATGCGAACCTTCAACTTACCGCCCTTGCCACCCTCGAGTATCGCGTCCACTGCGTTATTGATGATGTTGAGGAAGACTTGTTCAAGCTGATGCGGATCAGCCGTCACCGAAGGCGCGTCGACCATCGTCTCGCGTTCCAGCAGGATATTGTTGACCTTAAGATCGTACTCGCGCAGAGCCAACGTCTCATCGACAATCTTGCGGATATCGACTTCCTGCTTCTGCGGAGTGCGCTGGCGTGCGAACGAAAGCAGGTTCTGCACGACACGATGCGTCCGTTGCGCCTGCTTGAACAACTTCCGGACGAAGTCCGAGGCGCGATCGTTCAGGCCCTCACTCTCGAGCAACTGCGCGTAGCCGAGAATCGCCGTCAGCGGATTATTCAGTTCGTGCGCGACGCCTGCAATCAGTTGTCCGACGGCTGACATCTTCTCGCTCTGCAACAATTGTTCCTGCGTCTTTCGCAGGTCTTCATAAGCGCGGCAGGTCTCTTCGTACAGCCGTACCTTCTCGATCGTGGTCGCCAGCTGGCGGCCAACCGCGACCATCATGTTTTCGTCGTTGCTGCTGTAAACGCGAGCTTCCGGACTGCTAATTCCCATGATGCCGATCGGGCTGTCCTTGCTCCATAACAGCACCCAGATCCAGGACCCGGGTCCGTCGGCTTTCACGAAATCTGCCACCAGCGGTGGAAGATGCGGCAGGAACTCAGCGGTGAGGACCTCTGTGCGCGACCGCATGACCAAGTCGCCGAATCCGTTTTTGAACTCGACCGCGTTAAAATGCGCGCGCTGCTCGCTGCGCTGTCCCCATCCGGCGCGCCGACGGAACGTGGTCTCATCTGAGTCCGAAAGGTAGATCGAGCCGGTTTCTGCACCGAATAACGAAATCACCTGACGGAGGGTCAAGTTCAGGATTTCATCGAGATCAAATGACTGCGTGGCGATCACGGCCATCGCGTTCAGGGCGTTCAACTCGCGATTACGCCGGCGCATCTCGTCTTCCACGCGCTTCTTTTCCGTCATATCGAGGACGAAGCCCTGATACCGCTCGATATGCCCGGACCCATCTCGCGTGGCAAAACTACTTTGCGAAACTGTCATCTGCGCGCCGTCCTTGCGGAGCAGCGTCACTTCAAAATTACGCACATAGTTGTGCGCATCGATCTCCTTACGGAATCCTTCGCGCTGATCAGGCGAGACATACAATTCCTTGTTGATGTTCAGTGACATCAGCTCTTCGCGGGTTTCGTAGCCGAGCATCTGCACGAAGGCATCGTTGCAGTCGAGCAACTTTCCTTCCGGCGTCGCAACAAAAACTCCTTGCTGGACCTGGTCGAACAAGAGCCGGTAGCGCTCTTCTGCGCTGCGACGGTCCGTCGTGTCGCGAATGACGTGAATGGTTCCCTTCTGCTTGCCGCCCTGTTCCGAGTATGACGACGTCGACACCATCGAGTACCCGCCAAAGCAGGGGTCCGGCCCTTCCACAAAGTCCACGTCACCGCGTGAGCAGTAAGGACAGCTGGTCCACTTCGCGGAATCATGAGGCAGTGCGTCGTCGCAGGTGTTGCCCATGACGTCGGCAGGAGCGAGGCCAAGGTGCTGCAAGAGGGCTTCGTTGGCCTTGGTGATGACGAATTCGGAATCATGCGCCAGAATCGCGTCCTGGATCGAGTCGAACGTATTCATCCACTGGCGCTGCGAACGCAGTACTTGTTCCAGGAGTCTCAGGTTTTCGACTGCGATACCAACTTGGCTGGCGCTGGTCTGGAGAAAATCCATCTCCTCCAGCGAATAGGTGTAAGCGTGTGCCTTGCCGAGAGCAATCGTGCCAACGGGGCCCTTTTTCCCGAGCAGGGGCACGAGCACAAGGTGATCCAGTTTCTCATCCAGCATGTATGCCTGTACCGAAGGCAGCATGGTGCTGGCTTTCACCACGGTCGGCTTCTGTTCCGCAAGCGCCTTTTCGACCGCTTCATCCAGGTGGATAAGATTCGCGCCTTTCAGAAATTCGGACGAGACGCCCACGTAGTTCGTGATGGCAACTGCCTGATCGGTCTCTCCTGGCCGGAACCAGGCCGCCTTGGCGTTCATGACTTTCTTGAACTCGTCGAGCGCCGACTGCATCATCGGGCCATGCTGTTGGGTGCGCGCAATCGCGCCGGTCAGGCTGTTGATGACTGCCAGGCGTTGCGTGCGCGCCCGCGAGTCATCGAAGACCATAAAGAGCATTCCCAGACCGAGCAGCAAGTCCGTCATTAGAAATACGCCGCTCGGAACGCCACTGGTCACGCCCTGCCAGTCCAGATGCAGGAAGAACAGTCCACACGCCATTAACCAGGGACCGATCTCAAAGCGTCCCCAGCGGTAACGCAACAACTGAACGGCCGCCGCGATGGCCAAGATCCGATAGGCCATTTCGAGCGGCACCCGAGCCACAATTTCAGCAGGCCAATACAGAACTCGCGCCACCGAAAATGTCATCACCGAACCGGTGATCATCAACAACGTGAAAATGTATTTCTCGGCTCGGGTGTAGATAAGAATGGAAGCTGCGAAGAGACTGATCGCGAGAACAAAAGCGGCCTGCGAAACAGCCTGGAGTTCAAGAGAAGTAGTGAAGGCGGTCGAATCCACGCCAAACCACAAGGAAAGTCCGTAAGCCAGCCAACCGAGAATCCAGATCAGCAGGAAACGTTCGCGGAACGTGCGGAAGACTAGGATGCTGGCGGCCAGCATGATAAACGCCGCCGATTCCTGGGCTGACAGCTTCGGTACGGCCAGCGTCCCGGCCGCAAATAACGTACACATTGAAAGAATCATCGCAGTTCGCTTGCGTGAGCGCTCGTTTTGTAAATATCACGCGGCGACCCGTTACCAATCGGTTTTCCGCCTCCCTTTGGTTACTTTCGGAACATAGCAAGTGGGGTATTATGCAGTAGACTCCAAACTCGGAATCATGCCCTCGGAACGCATCCTAGTCGTCGACGACGAAGACTCAATTCGTGAAATTGTGTCTTCCATGCTCGCCTCCGCTAACTACCAATGCCGTCAAGCAGCTTCCGGCCTCGAAGCCCTCGCCTTGCTGGATTCCGGCGAGGAGTTCGAGTTGATGCTTTCGGACCTGATGATGGCCGGCATGGACGGTATCGGTCTGCTCGAGAAGACCAAGGAACGCTATCCCGATATGCCGGTTGTGATGGTTACCGCTGTGCACGACATTTCCGTCGCGCTTACGGCCATCCGTAACGGCGCTTACGACTATCTCCTCAAGCCGTTTGAGCGGGAGCAGCTTCTGAACACGGTGCGCCGGGCGCTAGAGAATCGCCGCTTGAAACTCGAGAACCGTGCTTACCAGACGAATCTGGAAGCTCTGGTCGCGCAGCGCACGGAACAATTACGACAAGCTCTAGGCGAGCTGGAAAAGTCTTACGACATAACTCTGGAAGCCTTAGGGGACGCGCTCGATCTTCGCGATGCGGAAACCGAAGGCCACTCCAAGCGCGTGACGGCCTATACCATCGCGATTGCGCGTGCCATGCAGATTCCAAAAGAGCACATCGCCGTGATCGCGCGCGGTGCGTTCCTGCACGACATTGGCAAGATGGCGATTCCCGACGCGATTCTCCGGAAACCCGGCGCCCTATCGCCTGACGAAGTCACCATCATGAAGGAGCACGCCTTCCTTGGGTACAAGATGCTCCTGAAGATTCCATTTCTGCAGGAAGCGTCGGAGATTGTTTACGCCCATCAGGAAAAATACGACGGTTCGGGATATCCGCGCGGCTTGAAGGGCGACCAGATCCCTCTCGGGGCGCGTATCTTTTCGATCGCCGACACCCTCGATGCGATCACATCGGATCGTCCGTACCGCCCCGCCCGCCCGTTCCATGCTGCGAAGAAAGAAATTCAGGATTGGTCGGGACGGCAATTCGACCCCGAGATTGTAAAAATCTATAACGAAATGCCTGAGAAGCTCTGGGCTGATCTCCGCCGCCAGATCGACGCCCAGATTCACAACTTTCCTACCTATGCGAGTGGTGCCAAGAGCGGCCAGTAAGCCCTTTTCCGTTCGAATCCGCCAGTTAATAACGCCACCTAAACCTAACCCCAGACCAGGCTCTGTTCCTGTCCCAGCCTTTCACAGGCAGCCCTTTCCGTCTTCCGCACATCCAAATTGCTGAGCCATCCCCGACTCTTTCTCACTGAGGTCCGCTATGTCCAGCTTTCGGTCCCGAACGCTGTGGTCGATTCTCGCTATCCTGATCGCCGCTCCGTTATTTGCGCAAGATCCAGCCGTGGCTCCGCAGGCCCCTCCCAACGCGATTCCCGAGGGGACGCGTTTTCTGATCCGCCTCAACGACAAGCTCGACACTCGTGACTTGAAGCCGGGCAAGCGTTTTAAAGCGAAACTCTCTGAGGACCTGGTCGCCGCCAATGGGGCGGTGATTCCGCGCGGGAAGACCGTCAAGGGACACGTGAGTTCCATCGAGCAAGGCCTTCACGCGCGCATGATGCTGAGTTTCGACGAAATCGACACTGGCCACGGGTCCATGCCGCTGATCGCAACCATCACCGGCGTGCCCGGCGACCACGCTGTGAAAGAACCCGGTGAGGAAGGTGAATTGCAGCGCAAAGGGATGAGCAAGCAGCATGAGATCGAAGCAGTTGCAGTTGGCGCAGGCATCGGTGCAGCCGCTGGCGCGGCGAAGGGCGGCGGCAAGGGCGCGGGCATCGGAGCAGGCGCGGGTGCAGGAGTGGGGGCCATTGCCGGATTGCTCACTGACCACGATCTGCGGTTGGAAAAAGGCACCGTGCTGGAAGTGCGCCTCGATCACCCCTTGCAGATTCCCTATCGCTGAGGTGTATCCAGACCTCACCACAAAGTTGGGCTTGTCAGTATCATGTCCAATCCGGAGGTGCGTCGTGCTAAAGGGACTGCTGGCGATTCTGACTCTTACATTCTCGGCTATCGCACAAGATCAGAATTCAGCAAGAACATCCGCCGGTTGTGGTCCGGCGAGCGTCGAGTATGACGTCAAGGCCGACAAGGGTTCCCACTCGATTGTTGCTCCGGAAGCAGGTAAGGCAATCGTTTACGTCATCCAACACGAAAAGCGAGACGACGGAGTCCTTCACTTTGGAGCTGTCACTACCAGGATTGGTCTCGACGGAAAGTGGCAAGGGGCCAACCACGGGCAGAGTTATTTCTCATTCTCCGCAGATCCTGGCGAACATCATCTGTGCGTCGATTGGCAATCCAGTTTGCCTGAACTTTCCGATCTTGGCTCCGCCGCCACCCTCACTTCTGAAGCCGGAAAAACCTACTACTTCCGCGCCACGATTGACGTACGCGACAAGCACCCCGCTGCTGTCGTGCTCGATCCCGTTGACCCTGCCGAAGGACAGTTTCTTATCTCGACATCAGCACTTAGCATCTTCCGTCCGAGGCACTGAATAAACTCCACTCCCGGATTTGTATCGTTCGCCTTGAAGGATTGTCTTTGCACTCGGAGGCCCTCAACCGTATACACTTTCTCCGACTCATTTTCGCGGAGATGCCACCATGAAACGAATAATCCTGCTGTTGTTACTCGTGCTTTCTGCCTCCCTGCTGGCCGCACAAGTACCTTCAGTGAATGCGGCCCCCAACACGCTCTTCACGGGCGCAGATGGGAAGTTTGAAAGCGCGCCCGACACAGTCCTGGTGCAGTTCAACGTGTCCGCCCAAGCGGATAACGCGAAGGCCGCATACGATCAGGCGTCGAAAGAAACTGAGCAAGTCCGCCAGATCATGCGCGACAACGGTATCGATCCGAAAACGGCGCAGATCAATTCCTATTCGATCGAACCCGTGTACGACTGGAAAACGGCGAAGCGCAAACTGATCGGTTATCGCGCCAGCACCAGCGTGACCTTGAAGCTTAAAGACTTCGCCAAGATCGGGCCCATCACCCAACAACTCGCCGACGCCGCCGTCAGCGAAAGCCAGTCCATCACCTATACGCTCGACACCATGGACGATGCCAAAAGCAAAGCAGTCGCCGACGCATACCGCCGCGCCCACGACTCTGCAACCGCCCTCGCGAAGGCCGCCGGCCGCACCGTCGGAGAATTGTCGTACGCCTCGGTGGACACGTTTGAGAACGTCCGCCCGATGGTGCCCATGCCGCGCGTCATGGCCATGAAGGCCGAGTCTTCTGCACCTGCCCCGACCGAGGAATTCTCTCCTCAGACGGTGACCGTGACGGCGCACGTGAATGCGCTGTTCACCCTCAAATAAGATTGCGGAATTCGAGCGTTACAAAAAGGAGCAAATTGCACGCTTTGCTAACGTTGCTTGGGAGCGTCGGCAATACCGAGGTCGATCCTGAACTGATCCACTTCGTCGACCACAATATAGTCAGTGGGCACTTGGAAGAGTGCCGGGTCAGGATCCGTGCGCTCAAGGATCTCAAGGCGGGTTATGTTGTCTCCTGCTCGCGGATCTGAACATTTGGAGAGAATCGTCGACTTCAATTCTTCCGAGTATTGATTCTCGCAAGCTAGGACCAACGGCCGGTCGTTGCCTTCAAGACCTTTGGGGGTAGTGATTGTCATTTGCCTGACGGCTAGCTCGCCCCCTTCAAACAAGTTTTTGGCCAGCTTTTGTTGTTTTACTTCGGGGCCGGGCGACGACGCACCCAATCTCGGATCTGGGGCGGCCTTTTGGGCCTCCGTAGTCGCTTCCACGTTTTCCTCATTCCGGATCCGCTCGGCAAACTCCGCTTCGGTCAGAATCTTCAGGCGATGCGCAATGTGCCTTCTTAAGTCCAGCACGTGCACATACCCAGCTACGGGATCCGAGATGCGAGCAATGCGACGTCCAGGCTCTACCGTGTGGACCGGCAGGGCTCCCGCCCACGTGAAGCGCTCCGTTCGCGTCCTTCCCTGTGCGTCCCGATACAAACGTGCACTTTCCCACTTGCTGTGTATCTTCGTGCCATCCGCCAGCGTCTCGGAATGCTCTGAAACTTGAACGGCGGAATACGGCTGGCCGACAATAACAGGATCTCCCGACCGCGGACCGTCCACGAAGGCGGTCTCGAAGACCAGAGACCCATTCCGCATGTGCCCCTCCATCCCAATCCCGTCATCCTGCTCCTGGGCGAGCACTATGCCCGGCACTAGGAACGTAAAGAGGAACAACCGCGCGAGCACACCAGCCAGAGAATTCATCATCATTCCCGTCAGGGAGTCTTAAAGCCAACTGCGAACGACCCATGATCATCCACAACCGTATATTCGGGCGGGACCTGAAACAGCACCGGATCCGGCTCTGTGGGATCAAAATTGTCCAGGCGCATGGTGGTTTTCCCAGTGCGCGGATCCGTACACTTCGACAGCAGCATCAGATCCATCTCTTCAGATCGCCAATGTTCGCAAGTTCGCGTGAGGGGTCGGTCGTTCCCCTCGGCACCGGTAGGTGTCGTGACCGCGATGCGAGTTCCTTCTGCAAGAACCCCATCAATCAACTCAGTTCCTAAAGAATCCTTCTTGATCTTGCGCTGTAGGAAACTTCTTTGGCCAACTGTTTTACTGGAGGTCTGGGGAGGCAGCGCGGCGCTACCAAGTGGCACCGGTCTCCATTCACTTGACTGGGGAGGTAGGGCCACCCGGTGAGCAATAAGCTTGCGTGGATCAAGCGTGTACGAATAGCCCGCCACCAGATCGAAGATCTGCACCAGACTCGGTAATTCATCCTTTGCACTCTCTGGAGCGCGTGGGCCCTTGAACAATTTCTGCTCGGTGCGTATCCGGCCTTCTGAATCGCGGTACTCCCGCGCTGTCTCGTGCTTCTGGTCGATATGCGTTCCGTCAATAAGGGTCTGCGTGTGTTCTATTACGCGGTCCGCAGAGTACGGGTGGCCCGCAACGATCCTTTCGTGCAATAGGCGAGGGGTGTCAAAGGTTGCTACCGCCGACACGGTGCCGTTGGCGATTGTAAGACGCCCAGACTTGGCTCCATTGTTGGTCTGCGAAAACGCGAAACTGGCGTGGATTAGAAGAAGTACAAAAAAGCTAACGGGCATTGAAGGCTTCACATGTCACCCCCAAAATGCGAATAAGGGGCCCCGATAACAAGAACCGCGCGAGCAAACCTAACGCCGTTAAGTGGCGCTACTCCCAAAGAACGCGACGTGCTGAGAATCTTGCACTACGATCGCGGGAGCCGGCTCCCATCCAAGGGCACCGACCGCTGAATCACCATCTCCACCGACGTCCCTGGCTCCAGCCGAACATCTCCGCCGCGCGACAGCATGCCAATCGCCGCCCCTACACCTGCGCCGATCCCGCCGCCGATTCCCGCACCCTTCCAACCGCCTGAGCTCAATCCGCCGATCGCCGCTCCAGTACCGGCGGTCTTGGCCACCGTCTCCAGCTTCTTACCGGTGTCGCTGTCTTGCCGGATCGTGCCTTCCGAGTCCTTCATTGTGGCGTGCTCCGCGCCCGGAACATTCTCCAGCGCGCCCGGCAGGATCACCGTATAGCCGCTCGGATAGATCAGCGATGTGAAATGAATCAGCAATTCGGCACGACCCTTGACGTGTCCGCCCCGCTGGATATGGCTAATTTTTCCCTGCACGTAGGTTCCCACAGGG
>DASRDJ010000352.1:0-7854 GCA_035652655.1 Terriglobales bacterium | reverse complement strand
ACTTGACTACTTTTTTCGCCGGGCAGCCCAGGTTAATGTCCACGATGTCGAAGCCCAGCTGCTCGACCAGTTCGGCGGCGTGTGCGAGCACGTCCCCGTCTGCTCCAAAAAGCTGCGCGGTGATCGGGTGCTCCTCAGGCTCGAAATAAAGGTAGTGCAGTGTTCGAGGAGCATCGCGCGTAACGCCCTCCGCGCTCGTGAACTCCGTCATGATCAGTCCGCAGCCAGAGAGATTGCGGATGAACCGGCGAAAGACGGTATCGGTGACACCCGCCATCGGCGCAAGAACCGTCGCCGGTGCGATATCGACAGTTCCCAGGCGGACGGACGATGGCACCGGAATGCACCCCAGGCTGGGTCGATCGCTGGCCGGCTTGTCCCAATACTTGCGCACGTTGGCTATTTTACTGCCTTTCCATCCCAACGCCGATATGCCAAAATCCGCACTTCGGCTCAACCCACGCCATGAAAAGAATCCGCGAAATCCTTCTGACCGACTACATCGGAGCGATTACCATCGCCTTCCTTGTGACTGATGGCGTCTTCTCCTTGATAGGAGGAATCGCAAGAGTTGCATCCAACTACTTCCGATATTACCGAAGCGTCCTTGAGGAGGCACGCACCGGCCCTAGCTGGGAGATCTTGGTTAGTCCCGCGCTGACCTTGCTATTAAGTCTGGGAACGGCGTTCTTACTGGTGAAGTGGCTCTATCCGGCCGCGCAAGACGTCTCTATTGAACCTCCCGCGGCAGAGGGCCCGACCGGGGATCAAGGAACACGATGAAGTCAGAGTTTGGCCAGTTCGCGCGGGGCGTGCGCACATTCGCTCTTCCCGTCATATCGGCATGGTTCCTGCAAGCTGGTATTGGCGGATTGATCCAAGGTGCAGGAAACCTGCTCCGGACCGGAATTGCTGAAACGATCAATTTTGTTATTCGAACAGGTTTTCACGACATGATCGAGACATCGGTCCAACGCTGGCCTTGGCCCTACTACGCCACAATCTTCCCTGCGGGGCTTGTGCTCCTAGCGTTAGGTTTGGCAACGGCGTATTGGGCTGCACGAAGGCGCATAAGCACGGATCAGCAACAGAAAGCCCCCGCTTAGGCGAGGGCTTCTCCACATAAATCCAAAGACAGCGGAGTTACTTCTTCGCGGCTTCCGCCTTGGCGGCGTCGCTTTTCGCGTACTTGCGGCGGAAACGCTCCACTCGGCCGGCGGTATCCAAGAGTTTCTGCTTGCCAGTAAAAAACGGGTGACAGGCCGAGCAAATTTCCACGTGCAGGTCACCTTTATGGGTCGACCGCGTCGTGAAGCTGTTGCCGCACGCGCACATGACCCGGATTTCTTCGTACGTAGGATGAATAGCTGCCTTCATGTCGGTTAGGTCCTCGATTCCGAATCTTTGATTCTACAGGAATGTCGCAGGATTCAGCAACGGTCCAAGCTGCTGATTGTAAGAGCCTTGGGCAGCAGCGTAAGCTTCTGCGAAGGGCTCGTTCTGGCCCGAGGAGCTTGAACCCTTGGTCGAATTTGTCTCCTGGCAGGCTGTAATCACCCTCTGGATGGCCTGGCTGCTCTATTGGATAGCGAGCGCCTGGGGCGTGCGGCGGAACGAACGTGGCGAAACTTCGGGCCAGCGCCTGCAGACTGCGCTCGTGCTCGCCTTCGGTGCGTTTCTGATCTTTGGCCGCGCCACGCCTCTCGGCCCTCTCAACAACCACTTTGTAACCAACAGCTTTGGCATTCGGGTTGTGGCGCTGATCCTCGTCATCTTGGGACTTGGCTTTTCGGTGTGGGCTCGTGTCCACCTGGGAAAGTTCTGGAGTTCGCGGGTCACACTCAAGGAAGGGCACCAATTGATCCAGTCCGGGCCATACGCGCGGGTACGCCACCCGATCTACAGCGGCATCGCGCTCGCCATGGTGGGCACCGCCTTGTTCTCAGGCCAGTGGCGGGCGTTGATTGGATCGTCGATCTTTATCGTGGGGCACTGGCTGAAGTCGCGGAGAGAAGAAGCCTTGCTGACCAGCCAGTTCGGAAACGAGTATCAGGAGTATCGCGGCCGAACGGGCTCGCTGCTTCCGCGCTTCTAAAAAAGAAAAACGGCAGGACCGACCTCCTGCCGCTGACGAAGGTGCGCTTGTCTGGGTTACTTCTTGTTGACTGCTTTCTTCAGTTCGGCACCCGGGGTGAACTTCGCGACTCTGCGAGCAGCAATTTTGATGGTGGCCCCGGTTTGCGGATTGCGCCCGTTGCGGGCCTTGCGTTGCGAAACCGAGAAAGTGCCAAATCCAATCAATGCCACCCGGTCTCCCTTTTTGAGGGCAGCGGTAATGCTGTCCACGGCGGTGTCGATCGCGGTTGTAGCCTGCGTCTTGCTCATGTCACAGGCTCCCGCGATGCGGTCCACGAGATCAGCTTTGTTCATCTTCTCTCCTAGGCAGAATTCCAGTCTGCCCCAGCAAATTCTGGGGGAGGTGAAGCGCACTAGCCGAGGCGGAATCCTGATGGCTGCTATTCTGCCGCTAGTTTTCTGGTTGTCAACTGTGAATAACTCGGAAGACCCGCATGATTCGTGCATTCGAGCCTTACGATGCGTACAACGGCCGCGAAAACGCTGCCTCGCACGATGTTTTGTACGTGCAGTGATGAAGTTGATTCTACAAGTACACAGAAGTACATTTTCGCCCATTGATTCATCCCGCAGGAGACAACCCGCATGGTTTCCCCCGGTTCGCGTCCCACCCTTTGGACGCTAGCTTGGGCGGGCAGCGCCGTCGTGGACGCCAACCTCTGATGGAACTTAGGAGACTCGCCCGATTGCCCAAGGACGCGATTCGCTGCGCCTTCTGCGGCATTTCTCCCCGTCCTCTGCGTTTTAGACCTTGAAGTTGGCTGATCCCAGAGATTTCCACGCGTATCCACAACGACGCGGCCGCCTCCACAGCTTGTACACAGCAGAAGTTCCATTTGCACTTGCACGATTCCGGCTGCCTGGCGCACAGTCAATAGAAGAGAATGCATTCATCCATGAAGGTATCCGCAGAAGTCTGCCCGCTGTGTGACGGTACAGGCTGGAAAAGCATGGTGCAGCACGGCGACCGGCGCGTCACCCGCTGCGATTGCCGCCTCAAGGCGCGCGCGCAGTCTCTGCTGGAGTCGGCCCGCATTCCGAAGCGCTACGAGCATTGTGAACTGCCCAGTTTCACCACCGATTTTCCTGGAGCCCACCCCTCACTGGCCCTGGCGCACATCGCGGCCTCGAAATTCGCCCAGGAATACGACCCGACTGAGGGTACGGGCCTGCTACTGATCGGAGCGATCGGGACTGGAAAGACACATCTCGGCGTAGGCATTCTGAAGGAACTCGTCCTCAACCGCGGAGTGGCTTGCCTTTTCTACGACTACCGCGAGCTTCTCAAACAGATTCAGAATTCCTACAACGCTTCCGTCCAGGCCACCGAACTCGATGTGCTGCGCCCGGTTTTCGACGTCGAGGTTCTCTTCCTCGACGAACTGGGCGCCGTGAAGCCCACCGAGTGGGTGTGGGACACTGTCAGTCTGATCCTGAACACGCGCTACAACAACAATCGCACGACCATCATCACCACCAACTTCGAGGATCGTCCCGCGGCCGGCGTGGGCGGGACAATGTCCGCCGTGCGTGCCGCGGCCCGCGACGAGAATCTCGGAGACCGGATCGGCGAGCGGATGCGGTCCCGCCTGCACGAAATGTGCCGAATCATCAAGCTCGACGGCCTCGATTTTCGCCAGAAGTTCCGCAGCGCAAATTTTCGCTGAGGCCAGGTCGTCTCCTCAGAACCGAAACAAGTACGACACTTTCACGAAGAACAGCCGCCCGTCGTTGATGAAATGGTCGCGCGTGCGCACAAGTCCTCCGCTGGGCGCGGTCTGCAGCGCGGGGTCGATATTCTGCAGGTCGCTGTTATACCCCACGTAGATCGCTGTTCCCGGATGAATGAGGTAGGTCAGCAGGAAGTCCGCGTTGAATTGCTTGGTGGTAGGCAACGACGTGAAAGCGGAATTCGCCAGCGTCGTGGTGTACTGCAGAATCATGCGGAACGACAACTCGCGGTTGAATTGCCAATTCCATTTCGTGCGCATGATGTGATTATTGAAGATGGCCGCCTCGCTGGCGCGGTCCCGTAGTCGAGAAAACAGATACGTATTGTCGATGCGCAAAGACGAGATCGGCCGCACAGAAACACTCAAGTGTCCGGTGTCGGTACGCGCTAGGTATGGGGGGCATGCTACGAAGGCAATTCCGCCCGCCCCCGGGCACGTGGCGAGAGTCTGCGTCTCGGGAGGAACAAAGTTAATTCCGTCGCCCCACGAGTAGTAGCCCTGCAGCAAAAGCCATTTCAAGTAACTCGTTCCAAAGATCACCGAGCTGTTGTGCTCGTGGTAGTCGTGATTGGAGACCAGCGCAGGGAAGTCGATTGGACGAAGCTGCTCGTGAAAGTCTGTATAGGGATACAGCGCGAGAATACTCTGCCCCTTGAATCGGAGGTTCAGGCTGGGATCGGTAAGCAGATCCAAACGCGTTCCGTCATGCGACCAGACCCAGTCGGTGTGCACCGACGGGCCCCATGCCACCAACGGCCCATTCTCAGGCCGAAACCGGTAGTCGAACTGATTCGAGAGATCGCGAATGTCAACCCGGTTCACGAAACCGGGGAGACTGATGAAGCCCGGGCTGACATCCTTGTAGGTTGCTTCATACGCGGTATGGACGCCTGAGTATGTGGTGTCGACATACGAGGCCGGCCCCGCGCGATACAGATTTCCCGGAAGCTGCGTGGAACTGACAACCGACTGCAGGGTCGCCGTCCAACTGGGTGTGATCTTGATGCGCCCGTCGAGCCCCCCAATCCTGTTGAACATGTTCGCGGCTGGGTATTCTTCGTCCGTGTAGATGGCGCCAACACTCGACTGGTTGAGAATGTCGCGGCTCACGCGCGCGATCGTGAAGTATTGCCGGGAGCCGGCCAGTGCATCGGAAGGCGATGCCGTCAGGCCGGGAGCTCGATCATCCGCGGTCAGAAGGCCAAGCGAGTAAGGTCCGATCTTGCCCGTTAGTCGCGCGCCATAACTCGGGTTCACGATCTGGCGGGTGAAGAACAGATCGATCGGGGTGCGGAAGTAGTCGGCGTTCTCGATGAAGAAGGGACGCTTCTCTGGAAAATACACAGCGAATCGCTGATTTACCGTTACCTGGGGCTCGTCGGACTCCACTTGGCTGAAATCTGGATTCGCCGTCAGGTCCAGCACCAGGCGGTCGTTCAGGACAATCTTCGAATCCAGCCCAAAGGTGCCGCCGATGGCGCGGTTCTCGAAATGCGGATCAGCCGGATTACGGGCGTCCAGGTCGCGAAATGAATTCAGCAAGCCGTACGGGATCAGTTGAATATTCCGTCCCGGGGAAATCCCTTCGAGTCCGGTCAAGGTCGCGGCTTGGGCGAGTCTCCCCTCGAAGCGTTGGGAAACAGCGGGCCAGAAGGCGTTCTCGTTCTCGCGCACAATGCCACGGTACAGAATGATGCCCCATGACTGCTCTGCGACTGGCGGAAAGCGCAGGCTCTTGAAGGGGATCGCCATCCATGCGACGTAGCCTTCGGGCGTGGTTTTACCGTCCGAGTACCAGAGCGTGTCGAATGACGTGTCGAAGTTCCCGCTGACTTCCTCGTGAGGAGCCTCGCTCCAGATAGCGTCCCACTGCACGCCGAGTGGATTGATCTGAAATGCGTAAGCGCGGCGCCGATCGTGGAATGTATCCAGCATGACCTCGACCGTGTCGTCGTCGCCAACATCCTCCCGGCGCGCTTCGTGAGCGCGCACCTGTCCCGGCCAGTCGAAGCACACAAAGACCACGTAGAGATTTTTCTCGTCGTAACCAAGGTAGGCATCGGTTCGTTGGGAAACCGGTGCGCCGTCGTGCGGGTCGCGCTGCACAAATCCGGAAACCCGGGTCATCTGTGTGGCGACTTCGCCCGCGGCCTTCATCGTCAGGAAATCGCTGATGTCCGGCTGGCGCGAAAGCCGTGGAATTACGATGGCGGGCGGGCCCAGAGCGCTGGGCGCGTTCGGCACCTGGGCGGGCTGCTGCAATTGGGTGGCGTCACTCGGCGAAGCAATCTGAGCGGCGGCGAGGGCGGACACGACAAGCGCACACCAAAGCCCCGCTCCAATATGTCTTGCGGTCAGTCCGTCTGCCCGAAACGCTCGTACGAAAAGCAAGGGGAGGTCCGCCGTATATCCGACTCACGGGATGAACCCAGCACGATACACCATCGCGACGCGCTTCCAAAGATTTCGTGTAAGACGAAAGTACAACGCGGGCGAGGAAGTTAGAACAGGGAAGATTGCCGCCGCGTGGGCGTAATCCCGAAATGCTCGTAGGCCAGCATCGTGGCCACTCGGCCACGTGGTGTGCGGTTCAAAAAACCGATCTGGATCAGGAACGGTTCGTAAATCTCTTCGATAGCGTCTGGTTCTTCGGCGAGGGCCGCCGCCAGAGTATTCACCCCAACCGGTCCACCTTGGTATTTCTCAATGATCGTAAGCAACAGCTTCCGGTCAACCTCGTCGAAGCCGTGACGATCGACTTCCAGCATCTGCAGCGCCGCCTCGGCGGTACCCTTATCGATCTTTCCACCGCCCCGTACTTGCGCATAGTCGCGTACCCGACGCAGCAGGCGGTTGGCAATACGCGGCGTGCCACGCGAGCGGCTCGCGATCTCATTGGCCCCTTCGTCATCGACCGCGACGCCCAGGATCTCCGCCGAACGCTCCACAATAATCCGCAGATCCTTGTGCGTGTAAAACTCGAGCCGCAGCATGATCCCGAACCGCGAACGCAGCGGTGCCGACAGTAGGCCAGCCCGGGTCGTGGCCCCGACAAAAGTAAAGGGCTGAACATCCATCGTGTGGGTGCGCGCCGAAGGTCCCTGCCCAATGATGATGTCGAGCTTGTAGTCCTCCAACGCCGAGTAGAGGATTTCCTCTAGCGCCGGCTGCAGGCGGTGCACCTCGTCGATAAATAACACCTGCTTCGCCTGAAGATTAGTCAGGATGGCCGTCAGGTCGCCCTTGATCTGCAGAGTTGGCCCCGAGGTCTGCTGGAAGGCGACGCCCAACTCGTTGGCAATGATGTTTGCCAGCGTCGTCTTGCCCAGGCCGGGCGGCCCATAAAGCAGGACGTGATCCATGGCCTCGCCGCGTGAGCGAGCCGCTTCGATCGCGATGGCCAGGTTTTCCTTGAGCTTGTCCTGCCCGATGAATTCCGAGAGCTTTTGCGGACGGAGATTCAGCTCAAACGACGAATCGTCCTCGACCGGAGCCGCCGAGACCAGCCGGTCCTTGAGCTGAGGAGTGTTTTTCAGGGTCGCCACGTTAAGGCGATGGTAAAGCGAAAGCCGCAACGACGCAATGGAGTTCACATACTCTCGGCAGCATCGGTGTTGTAGCGCCGGCATCTTGCCGGCAGTCGCGACGGCGTCTCGCCCTCGCAAGGCGATCGGGACGGCGCGCTGAACGGCGCCGCTGCCTTTGTTTCGAGTTCAGGGATTGGCCTTCGTCAGAACGTACTTGTCCACGTATTGATAAAGCTTGTCACGATGCGCCGCGCGATACGCGGGATAGTCTTTGGCGATTTCTGGATCCGCACGGTTCAACAGGACGTAGGGTTCAAGCAGCCCTTCGTGATCGATCTGGATCAGGGCCAGCAAAGCAGGGTCGAGCTTTTCGGCCTTCTTCAGCGAAGCCGCATCCGGAGCCAACACCGCCACCATCGCATCCAGCGCCTCGGCTTCCTCCTTCAAGGAGCGCCGGT
>DASRDJ010000351.1:0-2596 GCA_035652655.1 Terriglobales bacterium | reverse complement strand
AAGAAGTATGTCGTGCGGCTGAACGGCGAGGAACGCGAGCGGCTCGAGGCGCTTCTGCGGAAAGGAAAGAGCCCGGCACAGCGCATGCTGAAGGCGCGGATATTGTTGAAGGCTGACGTGTCGGAAGCCGGCGAAGGCTGGAGTGACAGCCGGATCATCAAGGCTTTGGACACCAGCGTTTCCATGGTTTACCGGGTGCGGAAGCAACTGGCGGAGGAAGGCTTCGAGGCGGTGTTGAGCCGCAAGCAACGAGCAACACCGGCGGTTGCGCGGATTTTTGACGGCGAGAAAGAAGCCAAACTGATTGCCTTGGCTTGTTCCAAACCTCCCAAGGGACGCGCACGCTGGACCCTGCGGCTGTTGGAGAAAAAGGTCGTGGAGCTCCACATTGTCGATCGCGCCAGCGACTCAACGATCGGAAGGGCGCTCAAAAAAACATTCTCCAACCCCATCGCCGACAGTGCTGGGTCATCCCGCCGAAGGCCAATAGCGCGTTCGTAGCCGCCATGGAGGACGTGCTGGCTGTCTACACGCGGCCACGCGATGCCGATCACCCGCTTGTGTGCCTGGACGAGACCTCAAAGCAAATGCTCGCCGAAACGCGCCTGCCGATCCCGATGAAGCCGGGACGCCCGGCCCGTTGCGATTACGAGTACGAGCGCAACGGCACCCCTAACCTCTTCATGATGTTTGCACCGCTCGAAGGCTGGCGCCATGTCAAAGTCACCGATCGCCATACCGCCGTGGACTACGCTCACGTCTTGAAAGACTTGGCCGATGTCCACTTCTCCAGCGCCAGGACCATTGTCCTGGTCCAGGATAATCTCAACATCCACAGCAAGGCATCACTCTACGAAGCCTTTCCGGCCGCTGAAGCCAGGCGGTTGGTCGAGCGCTTTGAATGGCACTACACTCCAAAGCATGGCAGTTGGCTTGATCTGGCGGAGTCTGAACTCGGCGTCCTATCGTCCCAGTGCCTCGATCGCCGCATTCCTGACAAACAAACCCTCGTCGAGGAAATCGCCGCTTGGGAGCACGACCGCAATGCCAACCACACCAAGGCAAACTGGCACTTCACAACCCCAAATGCTCGTATCAAACTGAAGCACCTTTACCCTTCAATCTGACTGAATCGGGCGACTAGGACCGGAATGAAGAGTGACGCGATTTTCATGGCGATCTCCCCCATGGGTTTTATTGGGCGCAACATACAACCACGGAAATCGCGACTCGTAGTTAGGCAAAACAGGCCACGGCAAAATTCAACTTAAACTGCAGGGGTTGAAACACAGTCCGGTATCCAGCCTTGGCGGCCTTATTTCGTTCCGGGGATTAATCCTAAATATGTAGGAACGGGTTGGGGCAACTTCGGGGCGAGTTGCGAACCAAATGAGGCCACTGCGAAATTCGACTTAGGCCACTGAGGGTTAAAGCAGGCCAGTACCCAGCTCGGAAAAAGAACATATTGCGAACATAGAACAAAGCTGGTACACAGGTTCCATAAGCCAGAAAAACTCGATTCTCGCCCGTTTGTCCCGCTAGCGAATCCCCGTCATAAGGAGCACATCCCATGTCCGCCACTGCCCTGCGTATCGTCGAAGGATCCTCCATGGATAAGTCCAAGGCCCTCTCAGCCGCGCTCTCCCAGATCGAGCGCCAGTTCGGCAAGGGCTCGGTGATGAAGCTGGGCAAGAACGACCGTTCGATGGACGTCGAGACCGTCTCCTCGGGCTCGCTCGGGCTCGACATCGCGCTCGGCGTCGGCGGACTGCCGAAGGGGCGGGTCGTTGAAATCTATGGGCCGGAATCTTCGGGCAAGACCACGCTGGCGCTGCACACGGTCGCCGAAGGGCAGAAGAAGGGCGGCATCTGCGCCTTCATCGACGCCGAACACGCGCTCGATCCGGTCTATGCCCGCAAGCTCGGCGTCAATATCGACGAGCTCCTGATCTCGCAGCCCGACACCGGCGAGCAGGCGCTGGAAATCTGCGACACGCTGGTGCGCTCCGGCGCGGTCGACGTGCTGGTGGTGGACTCGGTGGCGGCATTGGTGCCGAAGGCCGAACTGGAAGGCGAGATGGGCGATTCGCTGCCCGGCCTGCAGGCGCGGTTGATGAGCCAGGCGCTGCGCAAGCTCACCGCCTCGATCAACAAGTCCAACACCATGGTGATCTTCATCAACCAGATCCGGATGAAGATCGGCGTGATGTACGGCTCGCCGGAAACCACCACCGGCGGCAACGCGCTGAAGTTCTATGCCTCCGTCCGTCTCGACATCCGCCGCATCGGCGCGATCAAGGAGCGTGACGAGGTCGTCGGCAACTCGACGCGGGTGAAGGTGGTCAAGAACAAGCTGGCGCCGCCGTTCAAGCAGGTCGAGTTCGACATCATGTATGGCGAGGGCGTTTCCAAGATGGGCGAAATCCTCGACCTCGGCGTCAAGGCCGGCATCGTTGAGAAGTCCGGCGCCTGGTTCTCCTATGACAGCCAGCGCCTCGGCCAGGGCCGCGAGAATGCCAAGCAGTTCCTGCGCGCCAACCCCGATGTCGCCAACCGCATCGAAGCCTCCATCCGCCAGAATGCCGGCCTGCTGGCC
>DASRDJ010000350.1:0-4874 GCA_035652655.1 Terriglobales bacterium | reverse complement strand
GTTGGTTGCGGTAACGTCACGATGTCAGGTTTGCCTGTCAGAGTTCTCCCTAATGAAACAGGACACGGGAGGGTTGTCGACTAGGGGAAGTGCCAGCTGTCTCGTAAAGCTTGTGCAGTGCTCAGGTCATGGCGTGTGTTGGGTTAACTGTAGAGTGAAACTTCCAACCTGTTGAAATCAGATGGGATGAAAAGGCGACAACACCAAGAACCCCCTTCCGGTCGCCACGGAGGGGGTTGAGTGTAATCGGGATATTTCAACAGGTGCGGTCGTTGCCCTTGGCAGCCAATTTCATTCCAGCGCCGGATAGACTTTTCCGCAACAACAACTGCCAACAACCCAGTATTGCGACAGCAGCCACGACGACACCGCGGAAACCGCGAGTGGTCCGCACCGTCAACGCGAGTGCGAGCAGACATGCTGGTATTGGAAGAAAAGAGCACTCCCGCCCCTTTAGCTGGGCCAACTGTTGTTTCGGCTGCGACGCTCTTATGTGCTGAGTTGTTGACGGAGGTAAAGTGTTGTACAGGTACTTAACCACGCGTTTCACGAAAAAGCGACTTTGCTCGATGCGGTTCACATAGGCCTGCGATTCAGTTGGAACACAGTGGCAACGGTCAACGGCTCGCTCGCCGGAGTTGTAGGCAGACAGTGCCAATCGAGTATTTGTTCCTGTACTTGGTGAGGAGATGGGAGAGGTGACGAACTGACGCTTGAACGTTTTCAGTGATGTTTGTCCTATCTTGCACACCGAGCGTGGTGGCGGTCGCGGGCGTCAATTGACCCAAACCGACTTCGCCCCTTCGGCCCAAAGCGAGTGGATCGTACTTACTTTCTTCCCAGATCAGTGCCCAAGCGAGCGATTGTTCTACCTTGGGATAAAGCCCACAAGCAACGTCGACAGCCTGGTTTACTGATCGGAACTCATCATCCGTCGGCCACTCAGGATTCCGGTGAAGCCTTTGCGTTGACATAGAAGGAAGGATGGATAGAAATAGAAGGAAGCACAACACTCTTGCGGAGGACCGACGCATAGTTTCCTCCATCCAAGTACCGGATGACCCCACCGAGCGAGCCTAAGGGGCCGGTCAAAGCGCCTGCAACTATCAATGTTGACAGGAGCGTACTACAACCGGGCAGTAGCAAGGAGAAAATTGCCTTTCCACCTTATTGAGTGTGACCCTGCTCGGAAGAAGGTGACTGGACAAAAAAGAGCTAACTGTTGTAGTCAGGCGATAACACTCAGAATCCAGTCTGAGCTTCGGCATTTTGCTTTTTGTGCCAGGAACACAGAGATCGAGTTTGATCGCTTGCAGCGGGATCGTCGTACTGGCCAGTCCCGACAGGGCAGCCGCCCGAACGCCCGCCAGGCTAGGTTGAGAAGTACAGCACTGCGCCACATACATGAAAGAATTGACGTCCGGTTTTGTCTAAACTTCGACCGCTGCCGTTGCATCGAAGGGTGAACGATATCCGATAAGATTGAGGCGATGACGACACGAAAGACGAAACATAACACTCAAGGTGTTCGGGGAGGATTGCTTTGCAGGAAAGCTTTTTTCAGATGGTGCGGCGTTCGCTTCACGGGTTGAGAAATCTAGCGGTACGGAATCGACCAAGCAGCACATTGAAAGACGAGTTCAGCGGAGTGACGATATGTGTCCAGCCTGCATCGCAAGCACAGCAGCCATGGTCGTCGGAGCCGGATCCGCGGGAGGAGTTCTGGCGGTATGCATCGGCAAATTCAGAAAGACGTTTTCGAGCGGATCGTCTCGGTCTGTTTCAGCAAAGGAAGGAGAAATGAGATGGCAACAAGGGAAGAGAGAGGGAAGGATCACGGGAAAGGTCAGATCGCGATGAAGACACCGCCTGTAGTGTCGCAGCAGGAATGGGAAACCGCGCACCAGCAACTACTCGAGAAGGAGAAGGCTTTCACGCGCTCCCGTGATGCGCTCGCCGCCGAACGCCGCAGGATGCCTTGGATGGCGGTCGAAAAGAATTATCGGTTCGAGGGACCCAGGGGCAAGGTAGGCCTGCTCGACTTGTTCGAGGGCCGCCCTCAGTTGATTCTCTATCGTGCCTTCTTCGAGCCGGGCGTGTTCGGTTGGCCCGAGCACGCCTGCCGTGGCTGCTCCCTGGGTGCTGATCAGGTTTCGCATCTTGCCCATCTGAACGCTCGCGACACTACTCTGGTCTACGCCTCGCGCGCGCCGCAGGTGGACATTGCGCGTCTGAAGGCGCGGATGGAATGGGATATGCCCTGGTACACCATCACCGACAGCTTCGACAAGGACTTCGGCGTCGATCAATGGCACGGCCACAACGTATTCTTCCGCGATGGCGACAAGGTGTTCCGCACCTACCTCATCAACGGTCGCGGCGACGAGGCGATGGGAACGCTGTGGAGCTATCTAGACATCACACCCCTCGGACGTCAGGAAGTTTGGGAGGACTCGCCTGAGGGTTATCCCCAAACCGAGCCGTACAAATGGTGGAACTGGCACGACAACTACGGTGCCGAAGCTTCACCCAACTCGAAGTGGGTCGACATCATCACCGACCCTGAAGGAGCAGCCTCCCGAAGGCGCGACGAAGAGGCGAAAGCTAGCTAGGGAAGGCGCCGAAGGAGAGAAAGGCAATTCAGTTCGCCGTAGCGGAAGGTAGGGCTGTCAGGCCGAGGCGACAGCCCTTTCCGCAGCTCTTCCGATTCGCTACTTCGCAGTCGGTGGCTGCACGATCTCAGACAGACGAGTGTCGTTTCGCAGGCGGCTAAATTCTTCGTCCTTGTACACATTCGCCATATTGCGATAACCACTGTCCTTCGCTTTCTTCAGGCACGCCAGGCACTCCTGAACGTCGCCGCGCTTGGCCTGAATCTTCGCCAGCATGTAGTAGTACTGCGCCCGCTCCTCAGGACTTGAGACCTGCGCGGTGATGCCGACACGGGAGTTCGCCTCGAGCGCCATGGGATCCAGTTCGAGCGCTCGGCTGTATTCATTGATGGCTCGCTCCATTTTCTTTTGGCTGTACCAGGAAGCGCCCAGGTTGACATGGAATGCCGGGCGAGTTTCTTCCAGGGCGACTGCCTTCTTGAAGTACTTGGTCGCTTGGCCAAAATTCTTTTGTATGAAGTAAACGGCGCCCAGGTTGTTGAATGCGTCGCTGTACTTCTTGTTCAGCTTCGAGGCCCTCTCGAAGTCAAGCCGCGCGCTGTCGAGGTTGCTGGCTTTCAGTTCGGCCAGTCCCAGTTTGTTGTACAGCTTCGCGTTCTTCTTGTCCTGACGCAACGCCTCTCGGAAATAAACCTGGGCTTGTTCGTAGTCTTTCTGAGCGCGGCAGGCGTCTCCGGCTTTCTCCAAATCGGCAACGGTCATTGATTTAATGTTTCGGCTGGACTGCTCGGAACCGCCACTCGCGAAACCGTACGGCACCCACCCTTCCACCACGGCTAACACGATCACGCTCCACATGAGTTTTCGCATATTGCCTCCCCGCGATCGCCTGCTCGCCTTTCCGGTTGCGACTGTTGGCAAGCTGATTGGCTCTTCGCGTCCATCTCCCTTTTGACAGAAAAGCTGTGGGAGGAAAACGCTACGCCTGCTACCCCACCGCTACCGCTACGGGTTACGTCAGGCCCCGGGGAGGCATCCTGCCTTCGTTGTAACGACTTGCGACAACAGGATTTCGAGGCGGCCTATAGGGGAATCCGGCGGTTCTTACGAGGGTGAACCGGCCTGTAACTACCGTTACAAGTTGGGATGAAACCGTTAAGTGTCGGTTGTCACTGCAATTACCGCTTTCTGGGGCGTATAAGCAGGGTAGGGAAACAATCCGGGGGGCGTTGTGCCTTCGACGACCGCAGAATCAAGCGCGGTAGAACAAGAACGGGCCGAACTGCGAGCGGTGCTGGAGTCCGCACTGTTTGTTCGCTCTCCCACGCTTGCTCATCTCCTTTCTTATTTGTGCGAAAAAATGCTCGCTGGCGAAGGCGATCACATCAAGGAGTACTCCATCGCCCTTGAGGTGTTTGGCCGTCGCGATACATTCGACCAGGACATCGACTCGATCGTGCGCGTGCAAGCCAACCGATTGCGCAAGCGGCTGGCGGAGTACTACAGCGGTGCCGGTGCCGAACATCTCCTGCACATCACCATCCCGGTGGGGCAATATGTTCCCGTCTTTCAGGAGGCGTTGGGCGAAGGCGCTCCCATCTCCACTGGACACGTCTCCACCGGAACCGAAGCACCGTCCGCGACGCGCCAGGTTCGCAAGATATGGCTGCGCTTGGTTCCTATCGGAGTAGTTCTGCTGTTGGTAGGAGCGGGGTTCGTTTTTCGCCACCGGCTGCGGCCTCAACCTGTGCCGTCGCCGCTGCCCCGAACCGCAATCGCTGAGGAATCGCCCGTGGGTTTGCCAGTCGGAGACGAAGTCCGGATTCTCTCGGGCGCGAGTCGCACGTTTGTGGATCGGTCGGGCAAGTCGTGGTCTCCTGATACGTTCTTTTCTGGTGGCACCGCCGTGCACAGCTCGGCCACCTACCTCTGGCGTACCCAGGATCCGACCATCTACCGCAGCAGCCGTCAGGGTGATTTCAGCTACGACATTCCACTAAAGCCTGGTACCTACGAGCTGCACTTGCACTTCGCCGAAACTTTTTATGGTCCGGAAGATGCCGGTGGCGGGGGTGAGGGCAGCCGGATCATGACTGTGACCGCGAACGGCAAGCAACTGCTCGACGCCTTTGACGTGTTGGCCGACGCCGGCGGTGGCCGGGTCGCCGATGTACGGGCGTTTACTGATATCCATCCGGCAGAAGACGGGCTGCTCCATCTAAAGTTTTCGTCGATGAAGGGCGGCCGGGCAATGGTCTCGGC
>DASRDJ010000349.1:0-12880 GCA_035652655.1 Terriglobales bacterium | reverse complement strand
CAATTTCACCAACTGACGTTCGGCTGGCAGCATCGCCGGAAGCGGCCCGCCTTCTTGCTCAGAGGGGGGCCGCTTGAGTTTTTTGGGATTCGTCTGGCTAACGCAAGTTCCCGTCTGCTTGCTGCTGACGGGGCGGATCCTCCGGCCAATGTCGGGCTACGACCTATCTCGCCGCACACCGCCAATCCATAAGTTTCATCCTAGAATCGGCAGAGCCCGCACGCGCCTCTTCGTGGCGGCATACATCGCATTGCAGATGGCCGGAGCCAGCGGCGGAATGGGCGGCTCCCCGGCTCCGGACGGCGCCTCGGTGCTTTCCACGTAGTAGGCTTCCACCGGAGGCACCTCATTCATGCGCAACGGAGCATAGTCGTCGAAGTTGCCCTGCACGATGCGGCCTTTCTCGATGGTGATCTTGGCGCGCAGCGCATTCGCCAATCCGTAAATCACTCCTCCCTGAATCTGTTGCTCGAGAATGCCGGGATTCACGACCTGCCCGCAGTCCATGGCTCCGACCACCCGGTGAATGCGCGGCTGGTCGCCTTCCATGGAAAGTTCGACGACCTGCGCCATATATGTACCGAAGCTGCCGAAGCATGCGATGCCGCGATAGTGCGTGGCCGGCAGCGGCTTGCCCCACCCGGCCTTGTCGGCCGCCATCTGAAGGACGCCGCGCATGCGCGCGGTGCGCCATGTCGAGTCGAAGTACTTGATGTCCTCATCCTTCTGCAACAGGTGGAGGCGATACGCGAGCGGATCTTTGCCGACAGAACTAGCAAGTTCATCGATGAAGCACTCGCTGGCGAAGCCGACCTGCAGGGCATATACAGAGCGCATCCATCCAAGAGGGACGGGGGTCTGCACGTCGATGTATTCGACCAGGGCGTTCGGGAGCGAATACACCAGCGAAGCTTCGTCCTTGAGATCGGGATCCACGCCGCCTTCGCCGGGCGAACCTTTTTGTGCGCTGATGGAGGGAGAGACCACATGATGCGTAAACGCAATTGGAAATCCCTGCCCATCGAGCACGGCGCTGAGCTTGTGATAACTCGTGGGACGATAGACGGAATTGCGCATATCGTCTTCGCGCGTCCATATGACCTTTACCGGGCCGCTGATCGCCTTCGAAACCTGCGCAGCTTCGACGGCGTAGTCGTGTTCCAACCGCCGCCCGAAGCCTCCGCCGATTAGAAGGACATTTACTTTGACGTTATCGGAATCCAAACCCAGCGCGGCTGCTACTGAGTCGCGCACATCCTGCGGAACCTGGGTCGGCGCCCAGATCTCACACTTTGATCCCTGCACGTGAGCGGTAGCGTTGCCTGGCTCCATCGGGGCATGCGCCATGAATGGCAACTCGTATGTGGCTTCGATCCTGCGTCCGGAAACCTTCGACACATCGCCCGTCGAATAGAGCGTCGCGCCTTTCTTCCCCACGGAATCGCGCAGCGACTGCATGATGGTCGCGGTGTTCAGGTCTTTGTTCGGGCCTTCATCCCAACTGACTTGCAGAACACGGCGTCCTTCCATCGCGCTCCACACCGTGTCAGCAACGATTGCGATCGACGAGTCAGTAATCTTTCCGACATAGCTCACGCCCGGAACTTTCTTCGATTCCTTGTCATCGAAGCTGGCGACTTTGCCACCGATGATCGGACAGCGAGCCAGCACCGCATACTTCATGTCCGGCACTCGGAAGTCGATGCCATACACGGCCGTGCCATTCACTTTTGGTGGAGTATCGAGTCGCGCCAGCGACTTGCCGACGATCTTGTAGTCCTTGGCTTGCTTCAGTGTGACGTCGGTGGGAACAGGGAGTGAAGCAGCCTTGCTGGCAAGTTCCCCATAGGTTGCCCGCCGGTTCGAGGCGGCGTGCACGACAGTACCATTCTCGGCCTTGCACGAAGCGCGTGCTACGTTCCAGTGCAGGGCGCCCGCGGAAATCAGCATTTCGCGCGCGACCGCACCGGCGCGCCGCATCGGATCCCAGGTCGTTCGAACACTGGCGCTGCCGCCGGTTGTCTGGTCGCCGAACAGAGTGCTCGCGCCCGCCTGCTCGATCTGGATCTGCTTCCAGTCGGCTTCAAGTTCCTCGGCGAGAATCATTGGCAGCGACGTGCGCACACCTTGCCCCATCTCGGAGCGTGCCACCACGATCGTGACTTTGTTGTCAGGCGTGATCTTCAGATAAGCATTCGGCGAGAACGCGTCGCCTGAGGCTACGCTCGAACCGTGGGGCAAATAGAAGCCGATGACCAAGCCTGCGCCTGCGGCCGTGCCCGCGGCAATGAAGTCGCGCCGGGAAAGTGGGCTCATCGCGCACCTCCACCATTCGCGACACGTTGAATCGCGCGGCGAATGCGGTCATAGGTTCCGCAGCGGCAAATGTTGGCCGACATGAAAGAGTTGATTTCTTCATCGGTCGGGTGCGCGGTTTTGGCAAGCAGGGCGGCTGCAGCCATGATCTGCCCGCTCTGGCAGTACCCGCACTGCGGCACCTCTTCGGCAATCCACGCAGCTTGCAGCGGATGTTGCCCGTTCGCCGCAAGTCCTTCGATGGTCGTGACGCTCTTACCGGCGACTTGCGAGACCGGCGTGGAGCATGATCGCGCGACAGTACCCTCAACGTGCACCGTGCAGGCGCCACACAGTCCAGCACCGCAGCCGAATTTCGTGCCTGGAAGTTGAAGGGTGTCGCGCAATACCCAGAGGAGAGGAGTGTCGGGCGCGACGCTGACTTTGCGTTCGCTCCCGTTGACCCGAAGCGTGATGTCTGCCATGGAGGCCCCAGTTGTTGTTTACGAAGCCCCACATGGTAGCGGAAATACGGGAAAAGGGAAATGTGCGGCCGTCGGCTGCAGAATTGAATCCGTGATCCTGGCTCGCGCAGCTCGCTTCCTGCTCAGCTTCACGTGCATCAGTTGAAAAGTACAGAAGGGATGCCATGGGTAGGCATGCCTATCTTTCCGAGTTTTGATTAGAAAGCGCTACTGCAGTGCAGAAACCGATTTTTTAATCGCTTTCTCGAGACCGATACTCTCCTGAAATGCTCGGAAAGCAGGCATCGTATACAGCCGCATCGTTAACTCCGGAAGAAACACTTCTGCGCGTCGTTCGCCCGATGCACTCCTGACGGCAGCACTGAGTCGCGCGGCCGTCTCAGTGTCAAAGCTTTCTGAAACGATGACGGTGTTATCTGCCCATTCTTCAACGATGACCGGACCTTCCTCGGTTGACACTAAAGCCGCGCCCGTTGGACATGCGGCCGCAGTGCATGTCGGCACGGCCTGCACGACTGCGTTCTGATAACGTTTGGCTACGGTGGTCGCATAGAAGCGGGCGAAGTGTTCGGCTGCCTGCGCCGTCTTCCAGCGCGAGACGTAAAGCAAAGCCACGTCCGCAGTCGTAGGTTGCGCGCCCTCTGGACCCTGCGTTCGCTTGAACGCCACATACGAACCGCCAGCCCATGCGGGTGCGAAGTCAGTGGCGCCATGCTTGTCGCCAAACTGCTTGAGAAGGGCGCGCACGTCGAGTTCGCCAAAGGAGCCGGAATCGAAAATTTCGTAGTTCTTGCCGAGCAGGGAAGTGACGTCAGGAATTTCGACTGGACTCAGCTTCGCGTGCTCGAGGTATGCCTTGGAGTCGAAGACTTCATGGGTATTGCGCGGCGGCTGCGCGAATACTCCCTGAAACGCTGCTTGCTTTCCGCGCTGTGCGAGGATATCGGCCTCGAAGAACAACCCGTCTCGGTAGGGAAAGCTTCCTGCCTCGCGCAGGACCATAGGTGCGCGGTGCATGAGTTCGGTGTCGATCGTGGCTGAGACCGCAGTATCTTCCATGGAAGCGACAACGCCGGGCGTATCTTTCAGATTGCGTCCGAAGGGCGCGAGCACGTAGTCGAGATAGACGACCATGGCTTGCCCTTCCACGATCGCGTGGCGCGCGGTCGTGCTTTCGTCAATCATGTCCCCTTGTTCCCCTGATTTGCCAGCCTTGCTGCCCGCCTTCGCCCAGTGCAGTAAGTCGTAGTTCTGATCCTGCAGTGCGTGAGTGAGTTCGTGGGCGAGGATGGGGCCCTGTTTTTCCATCGAGACCGTGTTCAGCAGGGAGATTGTCTTGGTCTCGTCGTCGTAGAGGCCGGCGATCGATTGCCCGTTGGCTTTCACCAGGAATTCACGCAGGTTGAAATCACGTGGAAGCAGCCCGAACTTATGCATGGTGAGTTCCGAACGAGCGAAACGTCGCGAGAAGTCTTCGCGTGCCAGGCGATCCTTGGTGAACTTTTCAATGTCTGCTTGTCCAACGATCTGTTTCTTGACGGCTGTGCGCCTGGAGAAACCTGTATCCTCGCTGGCGAATTCGAGAACCTTATCGACCGAGCGGAATAACTCTTTCGTGTCGGCATCCGTCATTCGCACTTCCGCGGGCTTGTCCTTGCGCAACTTGCGAGCCACGTCGGCTAGGCTCTGCTGCGGCGCGGGCGCCGCTTTGGTTGCAGGAGCGGGTGGATCGGCGGATCCGGACTGCTGTGCTACTGCGCCGCACACTAGAAGGAAAATGACGAATGTCGAAAGAAGGCGAGGTCCCTGTGGCATCCCTGACTCCGTACAAAAAAGGGCTCTCCCAATTTTCCCGGAACCCGCAGGGAATCCGTAGCGCAAACGTGGATGACCGATTACGAGCGTAATAGGAAATTCCGCCGTTCCGGCCACCGGATTGCTTTTTCAGCGATAGCCGAGGTTTCGGCATTTCTCGCTGCTACACTGCTGCCTATGATTCCCGGTTTTGCCACCGCGGAAGGCACCGCGCATTACCGCTCGCGATTTCCTCAACTGGCCGAAGCGGATTTCTTTCGTCGCGCCGAGCATGTACCGGGCGTCGCCGACCTCTGGCTGTCTTCGATTGGTTTAGGAACGTATCTCGGCGAGCCCGACGACGCGGCGGATGCGGCTTACACCGAAGCAATTTCCCTGGCCGCGGCCTCCGGCATTAATGTGCTGGACTCGGCCATCAACTACCGCCACCAGCGATCAGAACGGAATATCTGCGTTGCGTTGGCGCGGCTAGTTGGGGCCGGGGACATAGCCCGGCCGGAAATTTTCATTTCCACCAAGGCCGGCTATCTTTCCTTCGACGGAAATCTGCCACCCGATCCGCGCAGTTATTTTGCCCGCGAGTATCTCGAAGGCGGGATCGTCGATCCCAAGGAAATCGTTGGCGGCATGCACTGCATGGCCCCCGAGTACCTCAGTGACCAGATTGAGCGCTCGCGGAAGAACCTCGGTCTCGAAACCATCGACCTCTTCTACCTCCACAATCCGGAGACCCAGTTGTCGGAGGTCTCTCCAGAAATTTTCCGCGAACGCCTCAAACATGCCTTCGCGTTTCTAGAATCGTGCGTAAAAGCTGGGAAGCTCCGCTTCTACGGGCTCGCCACCTGGAACGCATTTCGCGTGCCCGCGGGTTCGCGCGACCACATCAGCTTGCCCGCTTGTGCCGAGATCGCGCACGAGGCCGGCGGCTCGGCGAACCATTTCCGCTTCGTGCAGTTGCCTTTCAACCTTGCGATGCCGGAAGCCTACGTCCTCTCCAACCAAAACGTAGAGAAGAAAAACGTCTCGCTGCTTACCGCAGCCAAGGATTTGGGAATTGGAGTGATGGGGAGCGCGACACTCTACCAGGGCCGACTGTCACACGGACTTCCGGAATCTGTTACGCACACTCTGGGAATGAAAAACGACAGCGAGAACGCCATCCAGTTTGCCCGTTCCACTCCAGGCCTGACTACGTCGCTCATTGGGATGGGGCATTCCGAACACGTCGCAGCCAACCTCAAACCTGGACTGCTCCCGCCCGCTAAAATTGAAGATTGGATGAAACTGTTTACCCGGCGCGAGGGTTAAATCCGACGCCTTCGTTGCGACTCCCACGGCTCTGAGAAATGCCCGCGACCAGATAACGGCTCTTACTTCATGGTCTGGAGCTTAGCTTGCGCCATCGCTTCCGCTTGCGACTTGGGATTCTCTTTTACGATCTGCTCGTAAACGCGTTTGGCCTCCAGCGGCTGCTGCGAAGATTCATACAGACCGGCCAGCTGCATCTGCGCCATGACCTTGCTCACCGTGGGGGTGGGTTTGTCGATCAGTCCCTTGTAGATGTCGACCGCGTCCTTCGTCCGGTTGTTGTTTCCGTAGAAAGCTGCCAGCGCCATCTTTGCGAGTCCGGCAAGATCGCTGTTGCGAGTGGCTGCGGCATCTTTCAGTTCGCGCTCCGCAGTTGCCTTGTCTCCCAATTCAACCGCAGTCGTGCCTAATAGGTAGCGAGCGATGTCGGCCGTGTGTGTATGGGGATACTTATCGACCACGTCCTGCAACTGCTTTTTCGCCGCGCCCGCACGCTCCTGCGCCGAGACGAACGAAGGTTGGTTTGGAGTTTCAGGGGCTCCGGCGGGACGAACCGGCGTTTGCAACGTGCGCACTGCCTTGGTCAATTTCAGATTGGCCTTGTCGTCCTGCTGGCTGAGGTAGTACCAGCCACCGAGCACGGCCGCGATCACTACAGCCGCGATCCCGATGCCGGCGGCCAGCTTCCCTTTATGTTCGGCAGTCCAGTGCGCCGTGGCCTCGGCGGCTCCGATAGTGGCTTGGGTGAAGCGGTCGGTCTTCAGTTGATGGCGAGTTTCTGCGCGCACGTACTCCTCTTTAACGAACAATTGTGGGCTGACAAACACTCAGTCTACCGGGGAAACTCAGCAGCGTCAAAGGTTTGCACACACCGCGGCGCATGTCCGATGGTTCCAAAAGCGAAGCCGCCGGTCATCCGAACCGGCGGCGCCCTGCAGAATTTGGCGACGTTTACTTGGGTGCTTCTTCCAGCAAGCCCTGCTCAAGCTTTTCCTGGCACTCGATGCAATGGCGGGTCCACGGCACCGCCTCTAGGCGCTTGGCGTTGATCTCCTGGCCGCAGTGAATGCATTCGCCGAAGTTGCCTTCGCGAATCCGCGACAAAGCCTTTTCCACCATCAGCAGGAGTTGCCGCTCGTTGTTGCTCTGATGGAACAGGAATTCCTTGTTGTAGGAATTCGCGGCCTTGTCGGCGATGTCCTGGGTCGCGTCTTCGTCCGCCGAGCGGCCGTCCTGTTCCGTGCGCGAGACGGTGTGCCGCAACTCCTGCTGCCGCGTCTCCAGTCGTTTCTTAAAGGCTTCCAGTTTCTTTTTATCCATGGTCATAACTCTACTGCTCTCAGGCATAGGCCCCAGAGCCGGGAACCGGTCTGAGGCCAAACAAAAATCATATGCGCGGGAATTGAAATGCGTCAACCGGGGCCCCGGTACGGCTGGCAATGATTGACCTGAGGTTCCAATATGCCAAGGAAGCCATGCGCTACCGGATACGCGTTCAGGGAATCTCGGTGCGCATGTTTTCCCAAAGACTAATTTTACGGTCGGCAATGACGACTTCCCCCGGCCTTGCGGTGAGGGGCGCGCGGAGTTTGCCACACTTTTCGCTATAGGCAGCGACAACACCTGACCGCAACACATTCT
Source organism: Terriglobales bacterium (assembly GCA_035652655.1). Lineage (GTDB taxonomy): Bacteria > Acidobacteriota > Terriglobia > Terriglobales > Acidobacteriaceae > Gp1-AA133. The sequence continues at coordinate 5,336 of DASRDJ010000349.1, read as the reverse complement.
CCGGAGAAGTGTTCGGCAATCGCCAGCACCCGGCGAAGTTCCGTACACCACCTATGTCGAAGCCAATTTTCTCTGGGAGAGGCTTCGGTAGTTGAAAAACTGCAGTTCCGCTCTTATCGGTGATCGCGCCAACGCAGATTCGCTCGGGATAGGGAGGTCTATGAATGTCGAACGTTCCGTTCCACGTGCACATCGACGCGTTGGTTTTAGACAGAGGCTTTCCCGACTTCGCACTTACAAGCCGCAGCGTGATGCTCTGGCCTGTAGCACAAGGAACCCAGAACACCAGCAACCCGAACATCAGACAAGCCACGAATCCCCGGGCGTGTCGCACAGGCAAATGAAACATTCGTCAACGTGGCAACGGCTGTTCGGTGCACGCGAGTGCGAACCCCATCACCACCATGGCTGCGGCGTTCTCGCGCAACGCGCGGGGCTCTATCTTATCGAGTGTGTCGGCGGCGGAATGGTGGTAGTTGAAGTAGGTGCGGCCGTCTTGCATGATGCCAAGCGCGGGCACGCCGGCTTGCGCCATCGCGGAGATATCCGACCCCGGGCTCGTCTGGATGCTCTCGATGAGGCTCGCGCCGAAGCTCTGCAGAATCTCCTGCACTGGATGAAGAAACTCAACCGCGTGCTGGCTGATCTTCACCGTGAACCCGAGCGGATGAGCCGCTCCGAGATCGCTCTCGATCGCGGCCACATGATCGGCGAACTCTGTCCCGTGCGCGGTGGTGTACGCAGTTCGCCCGCGTCCACCGCTCTCTTCATCCACCCATGCAATGACGCGCAGAGTGCGCTTCGGCCGGTAGTGGAGCTGTTGGATCAGTTGCGCCGCTTCCATCGCCACGGCTACGCCGGCCGCATCATCGATGGCGCCCGTGCCCAAGTCCCACGAGTCCAGGTGCCCCGAAACCACTACCACCTGCTCGGGATGTTCGCTCCCCTTCAGATCGGCGATCACGTTGTAGCCCGTGGTTTCCGGAAGGTCCTGAGAGACTAGAGTCAAATGCATGCGGATCTTGCCTTGAGTCGCTAGATCTGCAATGAGGCTTGCATCCTCGGCAGCCACCGCACCGGCGGGAATTCCGGCTGGAACGCTGTACCCTGTATGCGGCAGGCGATATTCGGCGCCGCCCACCGAACGGATCAGCGACGCCACCGCGCCCAGTTCGGCGGCAGCCTTTGCTCCAGAACTGCGGTAGATGACGGCCTCGCTGTATGCATCCAAGGCATGACCCGCGTCTGCTTTGCGCGTGTCAAAAGGGAAATTGAACAGGACGATCTTGCCCGCGATCTTGCTGCGACCTAGAGATGCCAGTTCACTGAAATTTCGGACGACCACCACTTCCGCGGTCAAGCCATCGGCCGGAGTCGAAGTGCTTCCGCCCAGCGACGTCACAAACACGCGTTGCGTGGTGTTCGGAACTTGCCCGGGGAAATCAATCAGCTCGGCGGTTTCTGCGCCGCGTACCCAGTGAGGAACTTTCACCTCTTCAAGGCGGACCTCCAGCCCAAGGCTTCGCATTTGGTCGGCCACGTACTGCGCCGCCTTCACCGACTGAGCCGAGCCGCTGGGTCGTGGCCCGATATTCTCTGTGAGGTATGCAACTTGCTTGTAGGCGTAGTCGTCACCCAGGGCCGCGTCCCGCAGCGCAATGAGCTGCTGCTTCAGGTCGGGCGACAAAACTCCCTCGGCCTGAGCCACCAGGTTGTTCTGGTGCCGAGGGCCGGCCTCAAGCGAACCCGCAAGAGCAAGTCCGACAATCAAGGCGACGAATGCAAGGCCGAGAAGACGTGAGTGTTTTTGCGAGAGCTTTCCTGGCAACGTTGACCCTGCAGACTTGTTATCGAACGAACTAATCTAACGCCGGCTGTCCTCCCACTCACTACTCCCGGTTTACGACTCTTAGCGACGGATACACCGGACCATCCACCGGCACATCGTCGTCTTCATCCGTCAGCAAGGGCAGGATCGAGCGCAGCGCGTCGACCTCCTGACGGACTTTCATGATCTCGAGTTCCTTCTCATGGATCACCTGGTAGACGTCCCGCATGGCTACCTCCCCAGGAATAAGCTGGAATGGGAAGGAAGCATACAGTAAGTGCGCCCCCTCTAGCGCGTAAAGCACAAAAGAAAAAGCGGCCCCATTTCTGGGGCCACCATTCAAAGAGGCAGAAAGGCGGGAAGTCAGGGAAGACTTTGCAAGGTGTCGTTCTGTCTAGCAGAGCGACTATTCGGGAGTTGTCGAGAACTATGAGTTGTGGTGAAGGTCATGGTGCTTGTGTGCGGCCTCTTTATTGTTCAGAAATTAAGCACTTGCCGCGCCAAAGAATTTTGTCACAAAGACTTGTGATCTCGATCACTGTAAGTCCCTGCACGACTTAGGTTTGGCATCCGCTGCTACTTGCGGGGCAACTAAAAAGGTAAAATCCCGCTGTCAGGCAAGGTGCATATTGCTGCACATTCATTGCACGACACTGCTGCAGGTTTTCTCCAAAAGTGAAAAACCCCCGCCGGGATAGCGGGGGCTTCTTGCTCGAAAAGTTGGACTTAGCTATTTCCTGCCACGGTTCGCAGCTTGCCCGGCAGGAAGTGGTAGGGGGGCCAAGGTCCGCTGATGGCCAATTCGCAGTTCTTCAGTTGCTTGGCGGCCATGTTGTAGCGGTTCTGGTATTTCTCAACCGACTTGGAATCAATCAGGTGCGCGATGTCGATCAGCATTCCATCGGAAGCGACCTTCTTGCAGCTGACTTCTTCTTCCAGAGGGTTGAAGAGCTTGTGAACCTGGACCGAAAGGGCGCGTGCCTTGGTCTGGCGCTCTCGTTCCTTGGAAGCCTTTTCCCGTAGCTTGGCGAGATACTCGCGGCCAACCGTATCCGGCAGCTCGACATTCATCATCGCCTCGCGCAACGAACCGTCGCGAACGACTAGTTTTAGGCGCATTTCAGACTTACCGCGTAACTTCTCGACGCTAACTCCGAAGGCGCGGCGATTGGACCGGACGGCCTGCCGAAGCGCGTCGTCACTGTCGAAGATGGTTCCAAACCGGAACGGCAATACTGTGCCGGTGCGGAAGCAGACGCTTACCACGCGGGCATGCTCGAGGACGGTTTTCTCGTCTACCTTGTGCGTAGCGCGGTCGTATTCGCTGACTACGACTGCGAAGTCTCCGCTCGGATAGCTGAGGACGGAGGCTCCATTCACACCCTGGATGCCTTCCAAGAGGAAGGGACGCCGGGCACGGGTACCATTAGGGAGTGCCTGATGCTCGGTCAGGCAGTATGCGTACCACGCCATATTGATCTCTCCGAATTTGGGCAGAGACGGTCTTTCCGCCTCTTGGGTATTCGCGAAAGTAGGGTCCGACTCTAAATCTGGAAGAAATGGGCAGTACTACGACGAGAACGGACGCGAATCAGGTTCAACTGCGTCCAACCGCATATTACTTCCGTCACATGACAAATTGCAACAACTTCGTGGCATTGATTCGTTTCAATGGAGCGTTTTGAGACTAGTTTGACCGGAGGTCAAGCGACCGGAGCGGGTCGTCTCAGCCTAAAAAGCGATCATCAGGTGAGTGTAAATGCTTAGGGGGCGCGAACTTCTTACTTTTTCGCAGCCGCTTTGGCTGCCGCTCGCGCGGCACGCTCTTGCAACGCAATTGTGACGACGCGAAGCATGTCGTCCCAGGGCGCCGGCTTCCCGGTCCAGATCTCGAATTGGCGGGCAGCCTGGTGGACGAACATCTCGATGCCGGGAATGATTTGGGCTCCGTGATCCTTGGCCGCTCTTAAAAAACGCGTTTCTGCCGGATCGTAAACCATGTCGAAAACATATTTGGCGTTGATCTCGTTCTCGTTCAGCGGCGTCTCGCGCGTGTTCGACATCCCAACCGGAGTGGCGTTAACGATGACGTCAAAAGCCAATTTCTTCAGGTCAGGGCGCTTGATGGTACGCGCCTTCGCCTGCCGTGCCAATTTCTGCGCAGGGGCCGGCGTGCGATTCAGAATGAAAACTTCGCTTCCGCGCTCCTTGAGGCCGAAGACGGCTGCACGCGCCGCGCCGCCCGCCCCCAGAACTAGTATTCGGGCTCCTTCCAGTCCCAGGCGCTGTTCAAGCGGTCGCACGACGCCCGCGGTATCGGTGTTGAACCCGTAGAGTTTTCCATCCTGTGCCCGCACCACCGTGTTGCAAGCGCCGATCTTGGTGGTGTGCGAATCCGTGTTGTCGAGGTGCTCGAGGATCGCTTCCTTGTATGGCATGGTGATGCTGAGGCCGTGAATCGGAATATCGCGCACGCAAGCCAGCAGATCCTTGAGAGTCTTCGCATGCAGCGCGACGTAAACCGCATTCACGTTCTCGCGCCGCAACGCCGTATTCATGATGATCGGTGATAATGAGTGCGCCACGGGATCGCCCGCAACCCCATACATCCTTGTGGCGACGTCTACTTGTTCTATGCGATAGACGCTTCGCAACTCCTGTGCCGTAACCTGCCCCGGGGCAGTGCGTTCGTCCGGACTGATCGCCGCAAATGTAAACGCGCTTCCCGCCCGCACCCCCAGCACGCGACTAATAATCCCCTGTTCTCCCATACAAAGCGCGACCAGGGAATGGCGGTCGCCATGTTTCTCGAGGAACTTCATCATTGTCACGTTGTCGTACAGGGTGGTTGCGGTCGAAACGATCTTGTAGAAGTCCGCCGGGTAGGCCTCCATCTTGGCGAGAGTTTCTTCCAGCTTCTTGGTGGCGTGGAAGTCATGGAAAGACAAAACCACGGCCGCCTGCGACCTTAGTTTCTGCAGTTGCTGCGGCTTGATCTTGGATGCGGTTTGCAGTTCAACATCGACCAGTTGACACCCGGCCGAGGCCGCCTTGGCGAGCACGTCGAGTTGAGCCGCCACCGTTCCTTTGAACTTACCTCCGCTGGTCGTCCTGCGGCAGGTGGCAATGACCACGGCGTGGGGGTAAATCTCAAAGAATGAACGAATCTTCGGGAGCGCCAGGCCAGGCTTGGGCAGATAGTCCAACCTGAACTCCAGAAAGGGGTTATCCCGGACCAAGCCCTCCGCCTTGTCGATCAGTTCGGTGGGGTCGCTTCCGGTCACGGCTACGCAGACGCGGGGCATCCGCAGGGGCAGCAGGCGCGGGACGTAGCTGGAGAGGGCTGAACTCATGGCGCGGAGTCGCGCGCGATATTACAGGGGCGTAATTCCAGATGCAACAACGGATTAACTTTGGTTCCAGGGAAACTTTTGTCGAAAGTTGCCTAACACCCTCGTAACCTTGACCCACCCTGACCCCCGGGTTACTTTCCGGTTGAGCCCCTCTG
>DASRDJ010000348.1:0-45837 GCA_035652655.1 Terriglobales bacterium | reverse complement strand
CGACGGGTTGAAGTTAAGGTCCTGGTCAACAAAGGCATCGCCGGTAGTTAGGGACACGTTCCCAGCCGTGTGCCCGAGCACCGGTAGAGGACTGCAGTCATGTCTTGTCAGACTTCCTTGCGAGAGAGACACGATGCCGGCGCAGAGTCGATCTAGGTTGTTCTCGCTGTCCGGGCGTCTGATTCTCGGACTTCTCCTGGGAATGTCCTCCGCTGCCACCGATTGCGCGGGGTATTCCGTCCTTACGCATGAGGCTATTATCGACGCCGCTTGGAAGGACGGCATTGAGCCCCTACTCTTGAGCCGATTCCCGTACGCGACGCCGGAGCAGCTGCTCCAGGCACATGCCTACGCCTATGGAGGCGCCATCATTCAAGACATGGGCTACTATCCTTTCGGCAGCCAATTCTTTAGTGATCTCACACATTATGTGCGTAGTGGTGATTTTGTTCTCGCGCTCATCGCCGAGTCCCACGATCTGAACGAATATGCGTTTGCGCTGGGTGCTCTTGCCCACTACGCTGCCGATACTACAGGACATCCCTTGGCGACGAACCTCTCGGTTGCAATGATGTACCCCAAGCTTGCGAAGCAGTACGGGCCCGTCATCACTTATGACGAAAAACCATCGGCACACTCGCAGGTTGAATTTGGTTTCGATGTCGATCAGGTCGCAGAAGGAAACTACGCGCCGCGCGCCTATCATGACTTCATCGGCTTCGAAGTACCCAAGCCCGTTCTGGAACGAGCGTTCGCCGATACCTACTGTATTGACATGTCGAGCATCTTTGCCAGTGTTGATCTGGCAATCGGCAGCTATCGCCACGCGGTCTCATCGGTCATACCCAGAACGACCAGGATGGCATGGCATATGAAGAGACATGAAATCCAAAACAGCCACCCCAATGAGGTCCGGAGCCAATTCATCTTCAACTTATCGCATTCTGAATACCGCAGAGATTGGGGAAAAACCTATGAACAACCCTCGGTCTCAGCCCGCATCAAAGCGTTCTTCTTGCGTCTGGTGCCGAAAGTAGGGCCTTTCAGCGCCCTTGCATTTCATCCGCCCACGCCAGCCGTAGAGCAGTTGTACATGCACAGTTTCAACGAAACCCTGAAAGATTATCGAGGGATGCTAGCTGCCCAACAGGAAGGCCGCCTCCTATTACCGAACGACAACTTTGATACCGGAGAGCTTACTGAACCGACGGCCTACCCATTTACTGACCAAGCCTACGCGAAGTTGCTAGCCAAGGTCAGCGGGAAACCAATTTCGGACATGTTGAGCAGTGACATCCTCGCGTTTTATGCCGATCTCGAGGCACCGTTCGCGACCAAGAAGGACCCGAAGGCGTGGCACAAAGTTCTCGATGAACTGAACAAACTGAAAGGCTCGCCGGGAGTTGGCCCCGAGCCGGAGCATCATCAGTGATCGGCGGAGACAGCGGCCAGGTCAACTCTGCGCATTGCTGCACTTTGTGATACTGATCAGCTACGCCCAGCAAGGAATCGCGAGAACCAAAGCAAGCCCGGCACGACTCGATGCTGCGAAAATGGGCACTAGACTCTCGCGTAGCCTTTGTTCTCAGCTCTCTGAGACCGCTCCCACTTGGGGCAAGCTTGTTGCTCCTTGGGCTGAATATGTGGCTAATTCCCTTCGCGTAGGCCACACCTCGCGCCCAGGCATCAGCAGAGGGTTCTCAACACGGCTGATCCAAGCTCATCGACGGAAAGCAAAGAATGCTCCACCTCCGAATCTGAAGATGCCAACGGTTGACCGTGTTTGCCATGGTTGCGGAGCCCGAACCCGCGTGAGGCAAAATTGTCCTACATGTGGATGAGAGATTTCGCGGAACAATCTGATCGAACTCACAAAAAGTAGGACGCAGAGCGGTCATCACTTTGGTGTGTGATCGCAATGCGCCTCATCACGGGCACACGAAACCAATCTGGGTCGTCGCATGGGGGGCCCCCCAGTGCGCGGCTCGGGACCGAGCAGAGTCATTTCCCGACCTGAGGGTGGGTGGCACTTCCTCCAAAGTCAACTCGCTCGATTTAGGGTCCGGGCTTGAGGCTCCGTCTTTCGCTCACCTCTTGGTGACACGGCCGGCCAGTCCGCTCTCCACGCATCAGGACCGGTGGCAGTCGCATACCGGATTCGTACCGGCATAGCAGCCAACCGATCGAAGAGTCTGGCTTCATTGCGAATCGGCCACCAATCGTAGAGGAATACCTCCAAGGGCCGCCACATGGAAACCCAACCACCGATTGTGAGGCTTTCGCGAAGGATCTCGCCAATCCGGCTGCCCTTCATTAAAGTGCCAAGGAAATCACCCAGCGCAATGGCAGCGGCTAAAGCGACCAGGCCAATCACCAAGCTGGTTCGACCTACCCGGAACAATTCGCGCAGCCGTTGTCTAAGGATTTCAGCGCGATGGCTGAAGAACTCGTGGATCGCGTCTCGCAAAACAGCAGCCTCGTCAGGTAAACCTGCCTCTCGATCAAGGTCCACCAACAACGCAAGCGGTGCATCGCGAGGCAAGTCCTTGGCCCAACCGACGATAAACTCCTCTGCCTTCGGGTCCAGGTCTCGATCGCGGAAGGGCGAGGGATCGATGGCATCAAATAACTGTTTCAATTCGCCTAAGTGCACCTCAATGACAGCGCACTTTGGAGGGATTGGGTCCCCTGCAGACGCCTTTTCATTACTCCCCGACGTGTTCGTCATTTCAGTCGCTCGCTTCTGCCCCGAGAGAACATGGGGACAGCGGATGACAACCCAAAAGGCGTAGAAAGCACCATAAACACGTAACAGACTTCCTCACATGCGCAGCCGGACTCAGACCGCAGCTAGAGGAACTCTTAAAGATGAGCGAGCACAGTACACCAACGCGAACCGGTCTCATCCGGCAAGACTCCTTTTGCTTTCTCCCAATCTTTGCGTCCAGCTGGATCGGAACCGGAATTCTGCCTCGCGCAGTTCCTCCCTCATTATTTGGAAGCTCTAACTTCTTCAAAGCTGAACTGCTTGTCGAGCTTATCGTAGGGTTTACCGTCGACCTCGACATACGGGTAGACGAAGTAATTGAGCGGTGGGCCATCCTGCTTGGGAGACAGCTTGACGTCGCGGCCGGTGGATAGCTGTACGCGGTTGGCGTCGACGCTGCCGAAGAAATAATCTTCTTTCTGCTTCGCTTTCCACGCCTCTGAGATGTCAACGGGGATCCAGCCGACTTTGCTCGAATAAAATTCCGCCCAGCAGTGATAACCGGCGATGTCTCCTTTGTCTTTGTTTTCGGGCAGCGGAAAGCCGATGTCGAAGCGGGCCGGAATTCCGTCGGCCCGCAGCATGCCGATGAAGGGAGAATGGAAGTCAGTACAGTTGCCGCGCTTGGCGTCGCAGGCCCACAGGGCGTCCCCGCGTCCCCAGCCTGAGCCCGTCTTGTCGTAGCGCATCGTCGTGAAGAGGTGGTCGTAGGCAGCCTTGGCTTTTGCGACCGTGCCGCTCTGTGATCCGGTTACCTCGGCCGCCAGTTGCTTGATCTTTCCGTCCGTGGGAATCAGCGTGTCAGGCGCAACCAGGCGGGTCATCGACGCGGACACCAGGGCAGGCTTCTGATCGGTTCGCTTGAGCTGTGCGTAATCGCCTCGCGAGTATTCGCGGCGCGTGACCTTGTATTCGAGAGTGAACTCTGCTTTGCCCGCAGCCGGACTTTCGATTTGGGCGTACATCATCCGATTGCCATACTCGGGCTCCTGCGTCATCCGCGTTTTCACCGGAGCCTTGACCGCCAGAACGCGCACGGTCTGATGCTGGTCCGTCTGCAGCACCGGCACCCAGACGCGCACTCGCTTCGCGCCGGAGGGAATGTCCTTCACGGTGAAGCTGTAGGTGAAGTGAAAGGCGCGAGTGGGCGGACTGAATTTATCGGCGTTCGCAGCTGCTTGGGCAGCCAACTGGCCTGCCGGAAAAAACAACAATAGCAACGATGAGAGAACTTTCAGCCTCATGGAGACACTCCCTGATCGGCGAATATGGGTCGAGATTTTACCAGCAGCCAAGCTGGCCTGTCATGACAGCGGAGGAAGACTCTCAAGATATTCGCCCCGACGGTTGGCCGAGGCAGGATTTGAGCCTGCCGAAGACTCTGGTATAGCATCCTGTGCACGAGGTTCACCATGACGACGACCCTAACCTCAGTGCGAAGTGACTCAGCCACTGTAGCCCAACAAGCATCGACCGGCCTAGCGATCGTGCGCGTGACGATCGGCGCGATGCTCGTGTCGGTCTTTTTTGAGAATCTGGGAAAAGGCCTCTACCGACCGGCGGGTTACGCGGGTCTGATCAACTACTACATCACGCACGATCATGCCCCTGCTGTCTGGAAGGCGGTGATGAGCCTGGCGGCAAGCCACGCCGCGCTGGCAGCTCCCCTGCAGGGCTTGACCGAGATCTCCCTCGGTATTCTGCTCGTATTGGGTTTGTTTACTCGACCCGCCGCAACAGTGGCGTTTCTTTTTCTCGGCAGCCTCTGGATCTCCGAGTGGGGCACGTCGTGGATATGGGAACTTCTGGTTCCTGTGATGGCGTCGCTCGGGCTCGCCGTCGGACGCGCCGGCCGGAAATGGGGCGTGGACGCGTGGCTGGTGCAACGCTGGGCAACGGCTCCGTGGTGGTTGATTTGAGCTCAGGAAACTCTCCTCTAGCTTACGCTTTGAAAGCGACTGCATTCAGCCGTCCGAAAAATACAACCTGTTTCGAAGGTGGCTTTAGCTGCCGACAACTTAATTAGAGTTTCCATAACGATCCCGTGCGCGTGTCCGTCATCATCCCAACCCACAATGAAGCGTTGTCGATTGAGCGCGTGTTAGCCGATCTCCCACCCGATCTCACGACGGAGGTCATCGTTGTCGACAGCAACTCGAAAGACGGGACACCCGAGATCGCCGCAAAGATGGGAGCCCGTGTGGTGCAGGAACCGCGCCGCGGCTATGGGCGAGCGTGCCTCACGGGGATGACCGCGGCAAATTCCCCGGACGTGATGGTGTTCCTGGATGGCGACTACAGCGATCGACCCTCCGAACTTGCGATTCTCTTAGCGCCCATCACTGAGGGTCGCGCGGACATCGTGCTCGGTTCCCGCCTGCAGCGTCAGAGCTCTGCCGGAGCGTTGCCTTGGCATCAGGCATTTGGGAATCGTCTGGCCGCGAGTCTGATCCGGCTTCTCTATGGACTAGACATTACTGACCTCGGCCCGTTTCGCGCTGGCCGTGCCGATGTACTGCGCGCGCTCGCGCTTGAAGAGACCACGTATGGCTGGGCGGTTGAGATGATCCTCAAAGGTGCGCTGGCTGGATTCCGCGTGGTGGAAGTTCCGGTGAGTTACTACCCGCGTATTGGAAAGTCGAAGATCAGCGGCACGCTGAAGGGCACGCTCGGCGCCGGCTGGTTCATTGTTAGTTTGATTGTGCGCTACTGCTTTTGGCGCCGAAAAAACGAGGTTACGTGAAAAACGAAGAGTCAGCTTGAAACTGCAAAGGGCGCAGAACGAACGGGGAATTATGCTGTTGCATTCGATGCATGGCAACACCTTGCATCCATGACGATCGACCCATGCAGCTGCGCAATCCGTCGTGACTGCCGCCGCCGCCGCTTTGCTTTTTTGACCTTAGCTGTCATGACGCCATTGTATGCCCACGCTAGTCATGACGTTATGTTCCACCAAAAACAGTGGGGCCACCCATCGTATATTATTGGCCCCAACAATCCATGAAATCTTCAGCGGAGACGGTAGTGGGTTCGTCAGGCAGTGACCGCGTACTCGTGATCATGGCGAAAGCACCAAGGCAAGGTGCGGTCAAGACCCGTCTGGCCTCGAGTCTTTCTCCAGCGGCCGCAGTCAGTTTCTATTGTTGTCTTCTCGACGACACACTGGTGCTGGCGCGGTCACTAGGCGATGTGGAAGTTGCCATCATGTGTCCGGACTCAGACGTAAACGAGCTGGCCCAGTTGGCAGGCAGTAGAGCGACGGTAGTTGCACAGCAAGGCGAAGGTCTTGCCGCCGGCTTGACTTCAGTGTTTGCGCACTTCGCGCAGGATCTTCAGAGAGACGCACATCAACGACGCATCATCGCCTTTAATAGTGACAGCCCACACCTGCCGCGTTCCGTCCTCGAAAATGCCTTCGCAACGCTGGCCGCGCAGGACGTGGTTGTGGGACCGACGCACGACGGAGGCTATTATCTCGTCGGGGCAAAGGCTTCTCATCCTTCGCTTTTTGCCAACGACGGAATGGGCACCAGTAGCGCGCTGGAGAGACTTCTAGCGCGCGCGCGACCGCTTGAGCTGTCGGTAGGGTTCGCCGATTCTTTCTACGATATTGATGTAGCGGACGACCTGTCTCGCCTGGCAGCGGAGTTGCGTCTGGCTCCGGCGAGGGCGCCACGCACGGCGGCGTGGCTTAAGGAGTGGGAACTCGCAGCGGCGCAATCCCGAACAAGCTCTCGGATGGGCACGGGAGAAGCGGAATTGTGAAGATCACTCCGGCGTCGAGAGTGTACGTCCTCGGCGCCGCCTTGTGCGTGGCGCTGATGATCTGCTCGCGCTACTTCAGCGATCGAGGTGGACCGTACTTCATGGTCTCCTTGACGCTTGCGGGAATCGCGTACCTCCTGGCGATCCGTGAGTTTTTCGCTACGCCCAGATTTGCACAGCGCATTTCCCGGCGCGTTGTCGTTATCGGGCTAGCCTCGGCTGCCGTGTGGCACATTGCATTTCTTCGGAAGCCCGCGGGCGACGACGACGATATCCATCGATACGTTTGGGATGGCCGCCTGCAAAGGCTTGGCTACAACCCATATCTTGTTATTCCCAGCGATCCTACCGCGAAGGAACTGCACACAGCGGAAACCCGCACCTTGAACAACCCGGATTTGCCGAGCCCCTATCCGGCCGGAGCGCAGTTTTTTTTTCGCGCAGTCACCGCAATTCGGGAATCGACGTTCGCTTTGAAAGTGGCATTTGTGGTCTGCGAGTTTGCGATCGTTCTCGTGTTGCTCGATATCTTGCGGCGTACCGGACAGGGAGCGCACCTGGTCTTGGCGTTCGCGTGGAACCCGTTGCTAGCCGTTGAGGTGGCGGGAAGCGGTCACATCGACATCGTTGGCGCGCTCTGCTTAGTGGTGTCGGTCGCTGCGCTTGTGCGCCGATGGCGGGCCACTGCAGCCGTCGGGCTGGGGCTGGCGATCGCAGTGAAATTTCTGCCGCTTGTACTTTTACCCCTTTACTGGAAGCGGGTCCGCATTCGCGACGGTGTGCTGGCGGTCGCCATGGTCGGACTTCTGTACGTGCCATTTCTGAATCACGGCCGCATTCCGATCGGGTCGCTTGGCACGTATGTGCAGACTTTCCGCTTTAACGGCCCGGTCTTTACCGCACTCGATCGAGTACTGCCCCCGGAGTGGCTGGCTGGGTTGGCAGTGGTCGCGGGCTTGTCGACTGCCGCCTGGCTACGAAGCAAATCGCCCGTGTGGTCTCCAGAATTGTTCGCGTGGCCGTTGGCCGCAACGCTCTTGTGCGCCCCCGCTATATTTCCCTGGTATCTGCTCTGGCTGCTGCCATTTTTGGCGTCTCCCTCGACGCTGCTGATCACCCTCTGGACGGTGAGCGTGATTCCGACTTATCTTATGTGGCACTGGCAAACACTTGGGCGCCGGTGGGGTGCGCTCCCTGGTTGGATCATGCTACTGGAGTACGGTTGCGTAGCATCGGCCGGTGCCGCGATTGCATTGCGCCGTCTCATGCGGCCGGAACTGTCACGATAGCCGGCACGCTAGTTTAATCAACCGATAGCATCAAAACGCGACTCCTGTATCCGGAAGCCGCGGGGGCTCATCCAAAGCACCATCCTTTAACTCACTGAGGAGCGAACTCTATGAGAAATGCCCGCCTTCGTACGATGACGATCGGCGTTCTGCTTTGTGGACTGTTGATCCTGGCTCCAAACTCCTGGGCGCAGCAGCGCGCGCCCCTTCTCGATCAAATCGCCAAGACCTACGGAATCGATTCGTGGGATAAAGTTGAGGCTATACGCTACACCTGGAACGCGGATATTCCCGGGCTCTTCAAAGCGGCCCACAAGTGGGAGTGGGAGCCCAAGACAAACAAGGTGTCGTACGAGGGGACGGATAAAGACGGCAAGCCGGTCAGGGTTTCCTACGCACGAACCGACCCCGCCAGCCAATCCGACGCTGTGAAGAACGAAGTCGACCCGAGTTTCATTAACGATAACTATTGGGCTCTGTTTCCCTTTCATGCTTACTGGGACAAGAGCGCCAGCGCGATTGATCAGGGCAAGTTCAATCTGCCAGTGGGCCCGGGCATGGCCGAGTTGCTTCCCATAAAGTATCCCGCGGATGGCGGTTACACGCCCGGCGACACGTGGGATCTCTACAGCGGTAACGACAACCGCGTCGTGTACTTTGTCTACATACGCGGCGGGGCCAAGCCGCCGAGCCGCGTCTTTGCAACGTGGACAGGCTACAAAAAGGCAGGTCCAATTCTGTTCTCCACCGAGCATCGCGGTACCGCCGACGGCAAGCCCCTGCACATCTGGTTGTCTGACGTGGCAGTGAAGCTGGCAGGTTCGGATAAATGGATCGACGCAAAGTAAGGGTCGAGCCCTACCTTGCGATCACGACGGTAGTGCAGGAACTGCTCAGCTTGGGCAAGTCGCGGTTAGCGGCCATACGGATCTCGAGCCTTGGGCGCTCGCCCCGAATGATCGGACAGTAACAGTCAGGCTGCAGGAGCGCGCCTAGCAAGCGTCGCCGTCCGGCACATCCGCCGTGGCACGACTCCCGGAACTCGCAGGGATCGCAGGCTCGAGGAAGTGCTCGTGCCTGCTCGAACGGGGTTGAGTTCAGAATGTTGACGCCTGCAGAGATCAAGTCGGCAAGCGGCTCGCCAGATCCCGGCCAATAGACGCAAGGTTGTGTAGTGCCTCTTGGGGTCACGCGCACGGTGTTCACGCCACAGCCACCTTGGAGCGGCGGCAATCCCGCCATCGCGCGAACCAGCGGCTCGCCAATCGCGACGACGTCGGTCTCGTAAAAGAGGCGCCGGAACGCCTCCCAATATTCTCCGTAGCTGAGGGCGTAGATGTCCGAGCGCACCGCCTGGTACACATTGATTCGCAGAGGAGCTTCAAACCGTTTGGCGGCTCGCGCCACATCCGCTAAATGCAGGTAGTTCGACTTCATCATGACGGCGATGATGGTTACAGGCACACCGAGCCTTACGCAACGTTCCGCCTGCTCATGGATCAGCGCCCAGTTGCCCTGCCCGCGCTGTCCATCCTGTTCGGCTTGCGTGGCGTAATCCAGCGAGAACTCAATATCGTGGAAAGCGCGCAGTTCGTCGTCTTCCAGAACAGCAACACTGTGCCCATTGGAAGTGATGGTGAGCTTTACCGGTTTCGTGCGCAGGTAGGCCAGGATTGCTTTGAAGTGGGGATGCATGCCGTTCTCTCCCGTGCCGAGATTCACCGAGCGCACGGGCAAGCGTTCCATGACTGTCTTCACTTGATCGAGGGAGAGACGATCCGTGCGAGTTGGATCGCGGTAGCAGAAGGCGCATGCGAGATTGCATTCGTTGGTAAGGCCGAGCCCGAGCGCAATACCGGCATCGGGTGTCATGTGAGATCCGGACGGTGCACACTGCGCTATGAGGTTGTTCATGCATCGTCCTTCGTGACTGGACTTGTGCGGCGTGCGAGACACTGCGTGTAGCGGGCGACTGCCGCAAACTCTGGGCGACTGCCCAGCCGGCGCTCCAAGGCAAAAATGCGCTCATACTCGGCGCTGCGAGAAACCTGTGGCGGCAGGTAGTCGGCAATGATGCGTACACCCCGCTGCGCAGCGACTACCAGCGACGCCTCGCGCAACATTGTTGGCAGACGGTCTGGTTGAAAGAGGCGCACTCTGCCTCCGTAGAGAGACTCTTGTCCCCACGCAGCGGTAAGGTTGTTTTCCGCTGCGATCAGATCGCCCGCCTGGAGAGCAGCCTTCAGTACCTCGCCAGGCTGACTGCGCACCAGGACGGACAGGATCGCTGATGAATCTCGCAACGCGCGAGCCGCGACGCGCAACACGGAATTCGGATCATCGACAAATTCCAGAACGTTGTGACAGAGGATTACATCGAACGATCCCGCGTCGAACAAGTTTTCCAATTGGGCAACGTCGCCTTGTTTCAACGTGGTGTGCTCTGAAAACCCGGCTTCCCGAACAGCACGCTGCGCCATATCCAGCATCTCCGCAGACGCATCCAGCAACGTCACATGAAGACCGAGTCGCGCCAGGCGTACTGCAATTGCGCCCGTACCGCACCCAATATCGAGAGCGTATAAAGAGCGTGTGGTGCTCTGCGGCAGAAACTCCTGCACGTTGGCAAAGGCGAGGTCGAGGCGCAGTCGGCCCTCGGGCATCTCCAGGTAGGCGGCATATTTCACCGCGCCGCTCTGAAATCGCTCGAGGTCGTCATTTATGGTCATTTTCTTCATATGCCAGTCACGCGAAATCGCTCCAATCGAGTCGCAGATGAATACCCGAGCGTAAATCGAAAGGGTGAGGAACGACAAGTCGGCATAGCGCCAGCATCGGTCAGTCGTTACTGTTCTGTCGACAATTGCAGCAATGGGCTTCTAACAAGGAACAGGTTCGAGTTTGCCCGCCAGAGAAACAAGGCTTTTAGCTCATTCGCAAACCATCCATGCCTTCTCGCTTGTACTCCACAAGAACAGCAGTCACCAATTTTTGCTCCAGCCTCTTGATCCTGGCCTATCCGCTCACAACAGACTCAATGCAAAAACCATAAGGTTCCAAGGCCAAGAGGAAAGGCAGTTCAATATTGCACACTTGCGGATAGAAAAGCTGAGAGGACCGTCGGCCGGGGTATGGTTATATTCGCTATAACACTACTTACTTAGCCCGTCAAAACTCGAATCACGTTTCAAAACTTCTGCGAACGGCTGCCGGTATTAGCCTCAAAGAAATGTCCCCACCGAGTCGGAATATTTCGCACGCGCAATTAAGCGCGGCAGCTTCGGGCGCAGTCGACCGCTGGTACGACGGCCAGTTCTGTGATGTGGGCAGCCAGAAAGTAGCGGCTGAGCCGAATCAAGTCGGGAACATGACCGACGGAAAGCCATGACTGTTGAGAGTTTGCGCATGTCGAGAGGCCGAAGTTCTTCTCGCGCGGAGACTCTCAGCCAAGGCGCAAGAGGGACACGTGACAGCCGAGAACTCGTCCGGCACGGCGTGGGCAGGGCACGGAAGCTTAGGCCAAGGGTTTTCGCGTTACCTCGAATCTGAACCGAAGTACGGTCTGGGACAGCACTCCCGGGCTTGCTTATCCCTCGTCGATCAATCGGGGGCTTGGCACATCAACGACGCGCCGACGCTCGCAGAGTAGCGGTCGAAGCGCGACTGGAAGAAAAGCCTGTGCAGGCGACGCACCAGATCTTCGGCTTGGGACTCGTCGACGAGAAAGCAGATGTTCCGCTCGGACGCGCCCTGGCAGATCATGCGCATATCGACGTCGGAAAGCGCACGGAAAACCTGGCCGGCGATCTCGGGCTGCCGGCGGACTTTCTCTCCCACCAGGCTGATGAGGGCCTTGCGACTCGCCCAGCGCACGTTCGCCAGACCTTTCAGTTCCTCGGCGATAGCCGGGAGAGCTTCGGTCGAGTTCACCAGCAGAGACAGGCTTCCCCGCGAGGCCGAGAGCAGGTCGAGGCTGTACTGGTGGCGCTCGAAGACTTCGAAGATTTCGCGCAGCAGTTCGGGCGCCAGCCAACGCACCGCCTGAACGTCAACCACGGTCACGCCTTTCTTCGCGGTGATGGCTTTCAACACGCACTCATCGCCGGGGTGCGCAACGATCTCGGTTCCCTTTCCTTCCGGGTGACGCGAACTCAGCACAGCGACCGGAATGTTCTTGCGCATGGCCGGAGCGATCGACGCCGGATGCAGAACTTTGGCGCCGAAGTACGCGAGATCCGCAGCCTCTTCGAAACTCATGGACGGAACGCGACGGGCTTCCGGACACAGCTTCGGGTCGGTGGTAAGGATGCCATCGACGTCGGTCCAGATCTCAATGCGTGAAGAAAGCAGAGCTGCGCCCACGATGGAGGCGGTGAAGTCGGAGCCGCCGCGCCCGAGCGTGGTTGGGATGCCGTCGCTGGTCGAGCCGATAAATCCCCCGATCACCGGTACGCGCGATTGCGCGAGCAAGGGTCCGACCGCATCGCGTACGCGCTGGTTGGTTTCGTCCCACAAGGGCGTGGCTTGCGTGTGTGCAGCATCGGTGACGATGCACTCGCGGGCGTCGAGCCATACGGCGTCAACGCCGGCCTCCAGGAAAGCGGCTTGCACGATTCTGCTGGATAGGCACTCTCCCGCCCCGATGAATTGATCCTGCAACTGGCGGGTTAGTTCAGCGAAGGTGGAGATCGCAGGCAGCAAATGATGAAGTTTCTCGAATTCCGAGGCGAGCTGTGGTTGAAGCGCCCCGAAAGCTTCCGAGCCCGCCGCATCGAGCGCCACCTGTTCGTGTCGACGCTGCAGGTACTGGAGCGAAGCTGCCGCCGATCCCCCCTGTCCCTTGGCGGCCGCTTGTCCGGCCGCCAACAGCTGGTCGGTGACATCCGCAAGGGCGCTGGCCACGACTACCGGGTTATGGGCGAGGCGCTGCTTTACGATGCGGATCGCGCGCCGGATGGCGACAGCGTCCGCCAGCGACGTGCCGCCGAACTTCATGACGACCGACGAGGCGAGCGGTGCCACGGCCAGTCCCGATTGCTCTCCCGCTACTTCGCTCATGACTGCTCTCCTTGTGTTCCTTGGGAAAAACAAAACCCACCGCTTTTTGCTTCTGGCGGTGGGTCTGTACCTGGTTTGAACTTTTGGATTAGCTCAGCAGGTGACCTCCACCAGACGGTGTAATTCGCTTAGCCTTGGCCGCTGTGGCCGGCTTTACGATATCCGTCATGGGTGTTGTGAAGGTCATCTGTACTTGAGCCTAGTTATCCAGTTCGGGCGAGCTTTTCGCGTCGCGGCCTTGCCACAGGCCGGCCTCAAAGAATTCGACCAGCCGGTCAATCAGCCGCTGCTGCCCGCCAATGATGTGGAGACCGCTTTCGTGACGGTGCTCCTCGAGAACTTTGCTTAGATTGCGTTCCAGATCAGTCATCGTCCACCTCCTGAGGGGATTCAGCGAAATTCTGCTGTGGCCGCGAACGGCCCAACAAACTCTCACCCAGGATTTAGGGGGCCGGTCCCATTCACACCTCATGAAAGGGACACCATCACCCACCTGAAATCACTGATGTCACCTTAAGGAATCTGGCCTTGGATGGGAAACGAGAAATTCCGATGATGCCGATCAAAAAATGAGATTGGGGGAAGAAAGCTCTTAACCGCAAGGATCGCCAAGGAAGGCCGCTAAGGTCGCGAAGTAAAACGCTCGCACTACTTCGAAGCCGCCGCCAGTTGGCGAACTGTCGCTATGAACGTGCTGGTGGCGCGCGTTAGCGTGCGATCGCGGCGGTAGGCGATGGCAAGTTCGCGCCAGAGTTCTTTTTCTTTTGGAGCGATGAGTTTCACGCGGCCGGCAAGCACCTGGTCGCGGGCGAAGCTGGCGCTGATAAGCGACACGCCCAGCCCGGCGGCGACGAAACTCTTGATCATTCCGACGCTCGGCAATTCCATGGGCACTTGCAGCTGCGCCTTGTACGGACGCAGGAGCTTGTCCATGAGGCGGCGAGTATATCCGGTCTTCGGCAGAAGGATCGGGTGCTTGGCGATCTCGGCCAGAGAAACGGAGTCCAGTTTAGCCAGTGCGCTCTGCGGATTTGCCATCCACATGAGTTGGTCGCGGTAGATAGCGTGGGTCTTTACACTGGCGGACTTGACCGGCAGCGTCACGATGCCGACGTCGATGGTGCCGTTTTCGAGCTTCTCGAGAATCTTGTAGCTGAAATTGCGGTAGATGCTCATCTGTACGTCGGGATAAAGGCTCGAGTATTTCGCGAACACGTCAGGAAGAACGTAGAGGCAGGTGGCCTCGTTGGCTCCGATCACGATCGTGCCGCGCGGGTTGGCCCCGTGGTCGGCGACGGCCAGCAGCGATTCGTCGCGCAACTGCAGGAGGCGCTCGGCGTAGGCGAAGAGCACGCGTCCGGCGGGGGTCAGCGTGACGTCCTTGCCGGAGCGGTCGAGGAGGCGGTCGCCGTAGTCCTGCTCGAGTTGCCGGATCTGCGCGCTGACGGCGGATTGGGAGCGAAACACTTTCTGGCCGGCGCGCGAGAAACTTCCTAGCTTGGCAACCTCGAGAAACGTGGTGAGCTGATCGAAATCCATGGATTGAGCGCGATTATATAGGAGATAGGAAGGGATCTCGGTGATGTGTGCGGAAGCCGAGCCCTACCCAAGTTCAAAAAAACGTTCGCCTCACATCAACACCGGTTCCTTGGGCGGGACGTCTTGCACAGGCTCAATAGATGCGATCTCCTGCCGGCGAAGCTGTGCGAGCGCGCCGTTCCACGTTTCGGTGATCGAGCATGGCGGCCGCAGCGGTTCCACTCGCAACAGAGGCAGCGAAGCATCAGAGCGCAGCAACTGCAGCGCGCGAGGCGATCCCGTGTGCCGAAGGTGCCGTCGCAGAAGCATACGGAGCCACAGCTCTTCGCGAACCTCAAGAGGCTGCACACGCACCGAGTGCGAGTTGTATCCGTGACCCGCAAGCGAATCGCGCAAGGCATAGGCAACGCCGCCCGTCATTCCCGCGCCTAGGTTCATGCCAGCTGGCCCGAGAATCGCCACGACGCCGGCTGTCATGTACTCGCAGCCATGTTGTCCGACTCCCTCGACCACTGCCAGCGCGCCGCTGTTGCGTACCGCGAAGCGCTCTCCCGCTCGGCCCGCAACGTAGAGTTCTCCGGAAGTTGCGCCGTAGAGCACCGTGTTGCCCACCAGTACGTCGCCGCGCAGGGAAGCTTCGTCCCCTGCAGTGATGGCGAGCGTGCCACCGCTCAGACCTTTTCCGACGTAATCATTCGCTTCGCCCAGCAGGCGGAATTTCACGCCCGGGATGAGGAAAGCTCCGAAGCTCTGCCCCGCCGTGCCCGTGAACTCGCTGGCAATGACGCCGGCAATGTCGGCTCCGTTACGGCGGCGCAGCACTTCTCCACTCAAATGCGCGCCAATCGCGCGATCGGAGTTGGTGATGCGGAAGCTATGGCCCCGCGTGCTCAACGTATCAAGCTCACCCGCAAGGGCCGACAATTCGACGTGCAAGCCGCTGTCGGGCTCGCGCGGGCTGGCGGGTTGAGCCGGTCCGGTAGCGGGCGTTAGGAGTCCTTCCAACATGGGCCGGAATTCTTCGGAACGCGCTTCCAGGCGATCTGCAGCGCCCACAATCTCATCGATCGACGAGGCACCCATCTTCGCGAGCAACTCGCGAACTTCTCCAGCGAGTGCCCGGAAGTAGCTTTCCACCATCTCGGGATTGCCGGTGAAGCGCGCGCGCAACTTTTCGTCCTGGGTCGCGATGCCGACCGGACAGGTATTCAGGTGGCATTGCCGTGCCATGACGCAGCCGATGGCCAGTAGCGCAGCGGTGCCGAAGCCGAACTCCTCGGCGCCGAGCAGCGCCCCGATAATCACGTCGGTGGCGAACTTGAAACCGCCGTCCACGCGAAGCCGGACGCGACTACGCAGGCCGGTGCGCACGAGTGCGCTATGTGCATCGCGCAAGCCCACTTCCCACGGAAGTCCGGTGTTTTTGATGGAGGTAATTGGCGAAGCGCCAGTGCCACCATCGTGTCCTGCGATCGTGATGACGTCCGCGCCCGCCTTGGCAACGCCGGTGGCGATGATGCCGACGCCTGCGCTGGAAACAAGCTTCACTCCGATGCGGGCTCGAGGATTCACGGCGCGCAGGTCGTAGATCAATTGCGCCAGATCCTCAATGCTGTAGATGTCATGGTGTGGAGGCGGCGAGATCAACATCATCCCGGGCACCGCGTGACGAAGCCGTGCGATGTAGGCCGTGACCTTGCTGGCAGGAAGCTGCCCGCCTTCGCCGGGCTTGGCGCCTTGCGCGATCTTGATCTCAAGTTCGTCGGCGTGAACCAGGTAGTCTGTCGTAACGCCGAACCGTCCAGAGGCCACCTGCTTGACGCGATTGTTCGCTTCGCCCTTCTGCGTATAGACCGCAGGATCCTCTCCGCCTTCTCCGGTGTTGCTGCGACCGCCGAGACGGTTCATCGCGACGGCTAGCGTGCTGTGGGTCTCTGGAGAAATTGCACCCAGCGACATCGCCTGCGTGCTGAAGCGGCTGAGCAACGACGCTTGGGCCTCGACTTCGTCGACCGGGATGGGCGCGGCCTCGCGCACCTTCAGCAGATCGCGGATCGCGACGGGCTCACGTTCGGCGGCGAGGTCGCTGTACAACTTAAAATTCTCATCGGTCGGCGACTTGATGTAGCGATGGAGTCGCCGCACGATTTCGGGCGAGGTCGCATGCCGCTCGCCCTGTTGGCGAAAACGATAGAGACCCGTGTCCTGCAGCGGCTTGGTATCTGCCGCGTACGCTGCTTGGTGGCGAATCAGGCAATCTTCCAGCAACCCGTCGGGAGTCTTGCCGCCCAGGACGCATCCGGCATCTTCGAAGACTTCAGCGCACAGCGCAGGATCGAGGCCGATGACTTCGAACAGTTGGCTGTTGCGATAGCTGGCCATGGTTGAAACGCCCATGCGTGCCATCACTTTTCGCAGGCCTTTTTCCAGGGCGAAGCGATAGCGGGCGACGCCATCAGGGCGCAGGGCAACCGCTTGTTCGAGCGCCAGATAAGGAAATACGCCGCTTGCCCCTGCGGCGACAAGTAAGGCCACGTGATGCGTGTCGAGCACTTGTCCGGACTCAACGATTAAAGGGATGTCCCAAGCTCCGGCGTCCACCAGAGATTTGTGCGCCACGGCCAGCGCCAGCAGAGCGGGAATCGCTGAGTGCTCCGCGTCGACGCCACGATCCGTCAGAAGGATCAGGACTGGCTTGTCGTGGGGTCTGCTCGACAACTCTCCGCGCAAATCCTCAAGCACCGCCTTCGCGCCCTCGACACCTTTCGAGACCGGAAACAGAAGACTCACGCGACGAACGTCATACTCGCTCTCCAACAGCTTCATTTGCCCGGCGTCGAGCAGAGGCGAATTCAACACGCCGGTCTCACCTAGAAAGATCCGGAGCGACATCACGTGCGTCTCGCGCAACGGATCGATCGGTGGATTCGTAACCTGCGCGAAGCGCTGCTTGCAGTAATCCCAGAGTGGCCGCGGCAGGCGAGAGAGAAAGGCTGGCGGAGCGTCGTCGCCCATGCTCCACACGGCCTCTTGCCCTTCGAGAACGAGCGGTTGAAACAGCAACTTGTACTGGTCTTCGGTCCAACCCAAGGCTCCCATGACTCGCTGCACATCGGGCGTGGCTGCGGGCGCCAGCTTTTCCGTTGGAACAACGTGAAGCAGTTGGGGTGCCGGCGATGCTTCGCGAAATTCTTTACGGCTCCCGATTTCCGCGGGCCGGGTCAGCTCTCCGGTCGCGGGATCGCAGACCAGCGTGTCGCCCGGGCCAAGACGCTGCCGCTCGGCGACGTGCTCGCCGTGCAGATCGGCGATGCCGACTTCGGAGCCGACGACCAACAAGCCGCTGGATGTAAGGGTATGGCGCAGCGGGCGCAGTCCATTGCGATCAAGCTTCGCACCCACGGTTCGTCCGTCGGTGAAAACCATGGCAGCCGGGCCATCCCACGGCTCCTGCAACGGCGCGTGAGCTTCGAGGAAGCGACGCAAGTCGGGCGTGATCTGCGGATTCGTCTCCCAGGCGGGTGGAACCATGGCCAGCATTCCGGCCGCAGGAGTGTAATTTTGCCGAAGCAGCAGTTCGAGCCCGTTATCGAAGCTGGCGGAATCGCTAACGCGCTCTTCGAGGACACTGACGTCGGCGGGCAGTTCAAGCGCTTCCTTAAGCACGCGTTCCTTGGCACGCAGCCAGCGACGATTCGCGCTGATCGTGTTGATCTCGCCGTTGTGGGCCACGAGGCGGAAGGGCTGTGCCATCGCCCAGCTCGGCTGCGTGTTGGTCGAGTAGCGCTGGTGAAAGACGGCAAACGACGTTTCAAATGTTGGGTCAGCCAGGTCGAGATAGAAGGCCGGAAGCTGATCTGGAGTCAGCAGTCCCTTGTAGACCACCGTTCGCGACGAGAGCGAGCAGAAATACGTTCCCTGCGGCGCTTTCGCCTCGACTTGCTTGCGAAGACGGAACAACGCGCTTTCGAAATCTTTCGTGCTAAGGCCTGGCCCGAAGAAACACTGGCGAATGATGGGCAGCGTCGCCTGCGCTCTAGGGCCGGTGATCGTGGGATCGGTGGGAACCACGCGCCATCCCAGGAATTTCAGGCCATTTTGCTTCGCCAGCTTCTCGATCACGGTTCGCGCGCTGGACAAGTGGTCGGGCGGCAGAAACGCCATGCCAAGCCCGTATTCTTCAGGAAGCAGAACATGAGCAGCGCGGGCGGCCTCGCGCATGAAGCGGTCGGGGATGGCCATCAGGAGCCCGGCGCCGTCGCCACTGCGCCCATCGGCATCCACCCCTCCGCGATGCGCCAGCCGCAGCAACGCGGTAAGAGCGCGCTCCACCATTTCGTGCGATGGGGCGGCGCCCAGCCGGGTTACAAAGCCGACACCACAGGCATCGTGGTCCGGTGCGTAGCGCTGATATGCCATTTGACATTGTTAGCTGGAGTGCCTCAGGAAAGTACAACGCAGAATTTCGATGCGCCGGATGGATTTTTTGGAAGCTGTCGTGACGCTCGAGGTGGAGGGCGAGACGACCTCGGGGCTGCCGGCAAGATGCCGGCGCTACGACTTAGCGCTTCGTGCTGACTGACCCCGCAAATACCTTCGAGTGAAACTCGATGACCTCGCCCAAATGCGAGAGGAAGTAGTTCATGTTGTGCCCGCCGGGATACGGACGGTATTCGTGCGCGATTCCTTCCGAAGTCAGTTGCTTGTCGAGCGTGGCCGCGCCCTTCTCGAATCCAAAGTCGTCGCTCTGCCCGCAATTGAAGTAAATCGCAGTTGTCTTCAATGTAGCTTTGTTCTTGCGGGCGAGAGTGAAGGGATCGTTCGTCCTCCAATGCGCGACGTTGACCGGGTCTCCGATGAGCGGCGCGAAAGCGTCCCGAGCATCCTGAGAGCGCTCCTGGGCCATTGCGTTCAGCTGTTCCGGAGTTTCAAGAATCAGGGCGGCGCTCTGCGCACTCACCGCCGAGAATAGTTCCGGATAGGCAAATGCAAATCGCAGCGCGCCGTAACCGCCCATCGAGATACCTGTTACGGCGCGGGCTTCGCGGCCGGGCAGCACGTGGTACTTTTTCTCGATGTAGGGGATGAATTCGCGCAGAAAGAAATCGCTGTAGCGCTCGCTGCCGTCAGAGGAGTTGATATAGAAGCTCGCGTAACCTTCGGGAGCCACAATCAGGAAATCGCCTATCTTGCCCTGGGCGCGAAGGTCTTCAATCAGCGTCCAGCCTCCGCTGCGCGAGAACGACTGCTCGTTGTCGCCCAGACCGTGAAGGTAATAGAGGACCGGAAATCGCCGTGGCTGTCCGGAGGCGTCTTTCTGTTCGTAGCTGCCCGGAACCTGCACGCAGTAGTGCACGTTGCGCTTGAGGATGTGGCTTTGCACCGCACTGCAATCGATGTGGCCCTGCGCTTGTGCGAGCGGCGAAAGGAACGTTACCGCGAGTGCGACGAATCCGAGGAACCAACGCATCTTCAATTTACTCGTAACGCAGCGCCTGCACTGGATCGAGCCGGGCGGCGCGCGAAGCTGGATACAGTCCGGAAAGCAGGCTAACGACGATGGCGAACACGATCGCGCTTCCGACCAGCCACCACGGAACGAACCAGATTTGCTCCGGTGCCATGCTCTGCTGCTTGAGATAAATGTTCGTGCCCACGTTGATGACGCGCCCGAGCGTCCAGCCCAGCGCCACACCCAACACTCCGCCCATCAAGCCCATCACACCGGCTTCGGCAAAGAACAGCTTCTTTACGTCAACGTCGCTGGCGCCAATGGCTTTCATGATCCCGATCTCGCGGCGCCGCTCGAGAATCGCCATCACCAGCGTGTTCACGATTCCGATTGAAGCCACCGCCAGCGCGAGGCTTCCAAAGACGCCCAGGAAAACGTCGACAATCGCAAAGAATTTTCTCAGACTGCGCGTCGCGTCGAGCATGGAGAAGGTATTGAAACCCATCTTTTTGATGGCGTCTTCCACCGACTGGATCTGCGTGGGATTCTTCACGCGCACGCTGACCGTCGAGTAAGTAGGAACGCGGCTCGCCGCCTGCGTCGTGTCGCGCAAAGCGGTCGGCTGAATGGCATGAAGGCTGGCCATCAAGTTCAGAGGCAGCAACACCCGGGCCCGGGCGGAGCCCCGCATGCTATCGGGGTCGAGGTCCGTGATGCCGACAATTCTCAGCTGCAGTTCATGTGACTGGATGGAGTAGGTAGACGTGTCGCCGGGCGCTCCGTCGGGCGCGGAACCCGAGGCATCGACGCGCTCCGAGTAGCGCATCGTCATTTCTTTGCCCAGAAGCGGCTTCGCGATTTCGGCGAGCGCAATTTCGTCTGAACCGGGCTTCGCGGTCTTCCCTAGCAACTCGGCCGCAAACGATTTCTGCAGGATGACTTCGGGCGCCATGTCGGAAGAGAAGAAGCCTCCCTGCATGCCTTCGAACGCGTCATTTGTTTTGTACGACGCCGGAATCCCAGCCACCATCGTGAGGTGCGGCTTGCTGTCGAACGTGAACGACGTGATGAAGCGCAGGTCCGGATAGGCTTCGACGACGTTCGGCATCTGCGCAATCTTGACGCGTGCCGGCTCATCAAGAGCAGGGCTCTCGGCCGGAGAAGGGGCGCTGTTGTCGTCGTCATTTCGGTTAAAGTTGCGCAGGTCGCGGCGGGACGTGACCACCACCGTGTCGAACAAGCCAGACTTCACCAGTCTTCGCGTTGCCAGTTGTTGCAGTCCGATGCCAAGCGACAGCATCGCCACCAGCGACGCGACGCCGACGGAGATTCCGACCGTGGTCAAAGAATTCCGCAGGATTGACTCCCGCAGGTTACGCACGGCGAGTTCAGCCAGATCGTAGGCCTTCATGCCAGGCCTCCTTGCGCCGGCACAGCCGATACCGCACTGTTCGTCTGATCGTCCACCAGTTTGCCGTCGGCAAGAAAAATCAATCGCTGCGCATATCTTTCCGCGAGCGTGCGCTCGTGCGTCACCATCACCACCGTCATGCCGAGCGATTCGTTGAACTCGCGAATCAGGTTCATGATCTCGGTTCCGGTGCGGCTGTCGAGATTGCCAGTGGGCTCATCCGCCAGTAGGAGGTTCGGCCGGTTGATAAGCGCACGCGCTAGCGCAGTGCGCTGCTGCTCGCCACCCGAAAGCTCGCTGGGCCTGTGGTCCAGGCGCTTGCCCAAGCCGACGCGATCGAGCGCTTCGCACGCCAGTGAGTCGCGCTGGCTGCGTTCGACTTCAGCGAAGCGCAGCGGAAGTTCCACGTTCTCGATCACCGTCATCCTTGGAATCAGATTGAAGGACTGGAAAACCATCCCTACGGAATGCAGCCGATGCTGTGCGAGTTCCGCGCGCGACAGGCCGGCAAGATCTTTGCCGGCGACGATCACGGCTCCTGCAGTGGGCCTATCGAGCCCCGCGATCAGATTCAATAACGATGACTTACCCGATCCCGAAGTCCCCAGCAGCGCCACAAATTCTCCCGCAGGCACGCGCAGGGAGATGCCATCGACAGCGCGAATGAGGCTCTCGCCCATCGAGTAATGACGACACACGTTTTCGGTGCGGATCGCGGAATCTTTGGAAGAAGGACCTGGATGCGGGTTGGATTTCATTCTGGTCTGAATAACGGCCTCTAGCTGCTTCCTACCGGGGCAACGTCCTATCTCATCGAACCTCGCCGCGGATCACGCGAATCGCGTCGGGGTCCACCGGCTCCTTGCTTCCCGTCGCGCCGTTGCCGTTCTCGTCAATCGTGTCGCCTTCTCCCGGCGCGAGAAAAAGATTCGTTTCGAGGCCGTGCTGCTTGGTGTAGAGATCATAGTAGCGGCCGCGCAGGTCGTAGAGTTCCTCATGCGTGCCTCGTTCCACGATGCGACCCTGCTCCATCACAAGAATCTGGTCGGCCCGCCGGATAGTCGAGAGGCGGTGGGCAATCACAAAAGTCGTGCGTCCCTGCATCAGATACGAAAGCCCGTGCTGGATCATTTGTTCGGATTCGGAATCAAGGCTCGAAGTTGCTTCGTCCAGAATGAGGATGCGAGGCTCCGCCAGAATCGCGCGCGCAATCGAGATGCGTTGGCGTTGCCCGCCGGAAAGCTTCACGCCGCGTTCGCCCACAATCGTGTCGTACTTCTCTTCGAAGCTTTCCGCGAATTCGTCCACGCGCGCGATCTGGCAGGCGCGCATGATTTCTTCTTCCGACGCATCAGGACGGGAGAACGCCACGTTCTCGCGGATCGTTCCATCAAACAAGAACGATTCCTGCAGCACAACACCCAGGCGCGTGCGGTAGGAATCAAGTCGCACCGTGCTGAGGTCGATGTCGTCGATGGTCACTCTGCCTTCGGTCGGCACGTGAAATGCCGAAATCAATCCGATCGTGGTCGACTTGCCCGAACCCGAAGAACCTACTAGCGCCGTCACCGTACCCGGCTCCGCGAGGAACGACACATCGTGCAACACAACTCGGTTGCCATCGTAGCTGAAGCTGACGTCTTCAAATTCCACGCGGCCCACGATGTCTGTGAGCGTCACTGTGCGCTTCGGATCCTGATCCTCCTGCCGTTCGCGCAGAATTTCCTGCGTCCGCTCTAGTCCGGCGAAGGCTTCGGTGATCTGTGTGCCGATGGCGACCATCTGGACGATGGGCGCGACCAGGAACCCGAGGAACAGCGTATAGGTGAAGAACTGCCCCACGGTGAGCGTGCCCGCGAGTATCTGGTGCGCGCCGACATACATGATGACGGCGCCGACCACACCCATCAGCACGCTGGCCGACAGGCTCATCAACGAAGTCGCGGTGAGCGTGCGCATCACGTTTTCGAGCAACCGGCGCACGCCGCCTGCGAAAACCGCTTCTTCGCGTTCTTCCGCGTGGTATCCCTTGATCACCCGCACGCCGCCTAACGATTCGGCGAGCCGGCCCGTGACTTCAGCATTGATCTTGCCGCGCTCGCGGAAAATCGGGCGAATCGTGCTGAATGCTTTGTTGAGAGCGATCGCGAAGCACGCCAGAGCGCCGAAAGCCAGTGCGGTCATGAGTGCGCTGATCCGGAACAACACCACCAGCGCGATGAGCGAAGTGAGCAGTCCTCCGGCCAACTCGACCAGTCCGGTGCCGAGAAGATTCCGAACGCCTTCGACATCGGACATGATGCGCGAAACCAGATTGCCAGTTTTGTTCGAGTCGTAGAACGACACAGGCAGGCGCGAAATGTGCTTCTGAACTCTCTCGCGCAATTCGGTAATCAAACGCTGCGCCGCTTTTGACAGAAGCTGCGTGAGAGAGAAAGAGGTGATGCCCTGAATTACGGTCGCGGTCAACACCGCAAGTACAATCGGCTTCAACAACTCGACATGATGCTTGCCGACGACGCTGTCGATGAGATACCGGGTGGAATAAGGAAGGACGAGGCCGGAGACGCGGTTGATCGCCATCAGCAGGAAGCCGAGGGCCAGCAGCTTCTTGCGCGGCCGCATCAGATCCCACACGATGGGAGCCACGGCCTTCAAGCGCTCCGCCGTCAAAGGCGGCTTGGTGGCGCTTCCGCGCCCAGCCTTGTGTGGCGTCCGTTCGGCAAACCTCTGAGGCGACTTCACCATGTGGTTAGACACAACAAACCGCTGGAAAGCTTCATTTTATGTGCTTTTCGCGAGGGTCGAGGCGATATCCGGTGCGTAATCAAACGGCTTGCCCGGCGCAGAATCCTGACGCCCAGGCCCACTGAAAATTGAATCCGCCCAGCTGTCCGGTCACGTCGACCACTTCGCCGATAAAGTAAAGACCGGGAACGCGCCGGCATTCCATGGTCTTGGCCGACAGCTCATCGGTATCCACGCCCCCGGCCGTCACCTCAGCCTTCTCGTAGCCTTCCGTGCCGGCGGGCGCAATTGACCAGTGGTGCGAGTTGCGTTCCAACTCTGCCAGAGAATGATTCGTCCAGTCCTTGGGTGGATGCTTCTCAAGCCAGCGATCCGCCAATCTCTGCGGAAGCACTCCGCGCAGGGCTTGCTTTGCCGCAGATAGATCGCGCCCGGAACTCGATGTGCGCAACGGAGTGACCCAATCTTGCGCGGGCGTGAGATCCACCACGATGGCTTGCCCCTCTTTCCAGTATGACGAAATCTGCAGGATCGCCGGACCGCTCAGTCCGCGATGAGTAAATAGCATCTTCTCTGTGAACTCCTGCGAGTCGCAGGAAACGCGGACCTCTGTCGAGACGCCTGCGAGTTCGCCATACGCTGAACGGTCCTCCGCATGAAACACCAGAGGCACGAGTGCGGGGCGGCAGGGCTTCACGGGGATTCCGAATTGCTGCGCCACTTCATACCCGAACGAGGTTGCGCCGATTTTCGGAATTGATAGCCCGCCCGTAGCAACCACCAACGCGCCCGCATGGAATTCGTGTTCGCCGGCCAGAATCGCGAAGTTTGCGTCTTTGCGAATTTCCCGCACCGATGCCCCAACCAGGATGCGCACTCCCGCGCGACGGCATTCTTCCTCAAGCATCGCGACGATTTCGCGCGCCGAGCCGTCGCAGAACAATTGGCCTCTGTGTTTTTCGTGATAGTGGATACCGTGCTTCTCGACCCGCGCGATGAAGTCGGCTGGGGTGTAACGCGCCAGTGCCGACTTGCAGAAATGCGGATTCGACGACAGGATGTTTTCCGGCCGGCAATGCAGGTTGGTGAAGTTGCAGCGCCCGCCGCCCGAAATCAGGATCTTCTTCCCCACCCGATCAGCGCGTTCGAGCACGACTACGCTCCGGCCGCGCTTGCCGGCTTCGATGGCGCACATCAAGCCGGCGGCGCCTCCTCCTAAAACGATGGCGTCGAACTTTTCAATCATGTTCTGGATCGGGCGGAGTTGGTTAGCCCGCGAGAGGAATGCTAAAGGAGAGAGCCGCAGATTGTCTTCGGTGCATTTAACGGGCCCGGCTGCTCGGCGTAAAAAAGAAAGGCCAGCTTTTACGCTGGCCTTGCGGCTTCAGTAATGAGAATTGTTTACTGTGGCTGCGAACTGTCTTTCTTCATCGAGCCCTTGTCGCCCTTGAGCATCTTCACAGAGCTGACCTGGATCTGGTTGGTGCTGGCGTCGGCGCTGCCCTTCAGCTCGACGTGATGGCCTTCATGACCCTTCACGGCGTCGGGGTTGGCGATCGTCCAGCTCTTGCCGTCATCGCCCACCAGGGTCTTGCCGTCCTGGCTGACTGTTCCCTTTACGTTGCCGCCCTTGCTGGAGGGCTGACCCATCGTGTCATTGCCCTGGCTGGCGCCGGTCTGGCTGGCACCGGGCTGCTGCGAAGACTGACTGCCGGCCGGAGCTGCGGGATCTTGCGCCAGGGCAATCACCGGCAACGCCAGAATAAGAACAAGGGTAAGACCTAGCAACTTCTTCATACGATATTTCCTCCGAGTACTCTGTTTTGAATTTGACCTACGTGGCCCGCGATTACTGAAAGCTTGTTAGCCGGCTTTGCGCCGGAGTTCCTTTTCACGTTCTTCCCGGGAAACTTCAGCTCCAGACGGCGGATTCCAGCTCGCGATCTGCTTCTCGGCTTCTTCCTTCGCGATTCCGTATCGCTCCTGGATCTTGCCGACCAGCTTTTCCCGCTCTCCGCCAATGACGTCAAGATCGTCATCGGTCAGCTTGCCCCACTGCTTGCGGACAGAACCCTTAATCTGTGTCCACTGTCCTTTTGCCTGATCCCAATTCATTAGCACTGCCTCCTGGTGAGCAAATCTCAAATCTAAGGGCGCGCAAGCATCTACTGATTTTTGGTTCGTCTTGTCACGAACTTACGCCTGCTGTGTCTCGGATCGTCTCCGGTAGATTCTGTAGAACGCTGACCAAGAACCTTAGGTGAATTGCAGTGGATTGGAAGTGCTGTCGTTTGAGTAGACTGCGCGGAGCTGCCGAGGTTCGTTAGCGCACGGACTTCTGGGGGGCTTCCAGAGGTACGGTGCGCACGATTCCCGATCCTTCTTTTACGTACACGACGTGGTTGGGCTTCACGTCTTTGATCGTATCGACTTGCCCGCTGGGCCAGCGGATCTCGAGAAGATCCACTTTCTCTGCCTTGCCGATACCGAAGTGCACGCGCAAATCGTTCTGCGAGAAATACCCTCCGCCGCTGCGCACCTCGTCGATCTGCTCGTGTGGCTTGGTCTCTCCCGCAACTTTCGTGACGCATTTCAGTCGAGCGCCGATACCGCTGCGGTTCGATTTCGTGCCGATGGTGCGCACCTTGATCCAGTTGTTTCCGGTGCGAAGATCGCAGCGCAGTAGCTGGGGATATCCGTTCACGGTGTTGACGACCACGTCGAGGTCGCCGTCGTTGTCGAAATCGCCGAAGGCGCATCCCCGCGACGCAACCGGATCAGAAATTCCCGTGCCCGCATTTAAAGACACATCCTCGAATCGCCCATTGCGCAAGTTGCGGTATAGGAGTTTCCTCTGCGCGTAGCCAGCCTCGGTTTTCAGCTGCTCGACTTCTGGATACACGTGTCCGTTGCAAATCAGGATATCGGCCCAGCCGTCGTTGTCCATGTCGAAGAAGCCGCATCCCCAGCCGAGATACTGCGTGTGCAGCCCCAGGCCAGCCGTGAAGGTCGTGTCCTCGAAGTTGGCGCCGCCCTGATTGTGATAGAGCGACGGCGTGTCGCCTGCAAAGTTCGTCTTGACGATGTCGAGATTGCCGTCGAGGTCATAGTCCGCCGCCGACACGCCCATTCCAGCCTGCGGCTTGCCGTCGGGACTTAACGCGCAACCCGACTCGAGCGCGATGTCGACGAACTTGCCATCTTTTTTATTCTGATAGAGCGCACTGGCGGTCGAATCGTTGGCAACGTAAATGTCGGGCCATCCGTCGTTGTCGAAGTCCGCCGTGAGTACGCCCAATCCGTAGGTTCCGTTGGCTGAAAAGATTCCAGCGGCGTCGGAAATATCCTTAAACGTACCGTCCCCGTTGTTGTGATAGAGGATGTTTTTCCCTCCCTTCAATCCAGGAGGACCACACGCAACCATCACCGCTTTGTATAGGCAAGGTCCCGACTCAGGCACGGGAGCGGTCGCCAGATCCATATCGATGTAGTTCGCGACGAAGAGATCGAGTTTGCCGTCGCGGTCGTAGTCGACGAACGCGCAACCGGTGTTCCAGCGTTTGCCGTTGCCGGCGACTCCGGCCTTTTCGCTGACGTCGGTAAACGTGCCGTCGCCATTATTGTGGAAGAGCACGTTCTTGCCGAAGTACGTTACGAACAGGTCTTCGTATCCGTCGTTGTCGTAGTCACCGATGCAGACGCCCTGACCCCAGCCTGAGCGCGCGACGCCGGCTTTCGCCGTGACGTCTGTGAACGTTCCGTCGCGATTGTTCTTGAAGAGGTGCGACGTGGGCTTTTCGCCCTTGGGAAATCCCTCGAGTCGTGAACCGTTCACCAGGAAGATATCGAGCCAGCCGTCGTTGTCGTAGTCGTAGAAGGCAACTCCGCAACCGGTGGTCTCGAGCAGGTATTTGTTCTTGTGCTCGCCGCCGAAAATCGTCTTGGCATTCAAGCCCGACTCTTTGGCAACGTTAATAAAGCTCAGCCCAAGATCAACAGGCTTCTCAGCTGGCTTGCTCTCGGCAGTTTGAGCCCACGATTTACGCGGCCAGGCCATCTGCAGCACGCCTTCCAACGAGAGGACCAAAGCCGAACGGCTCATGGAGCCCAGAAACGAACGTCGGGAGGGGCGCAAAACGCTGGTACCTTCCTAGAGAGGCGAGTGCTAGAATCCGTTGTTACTTTATTGAGAAGGCCGCGCCGTTGGCAAGTTGGGTGGGCGCGGCCGCATTTGCGTTGCATGCGATAGCTGTTCGCACACGATGCCATTATCCCCGCACCCTCGCCTCCACTACGATCGTTCCGGCCTCAAGAAACTCTTAACAATCGCACTACTACTTTGCTCGGCTCCCGCGTCTGCCCAAGAACGCTCGCTGGAGCTTTCGCGCACCGATCGTCCCTGGGAATTTCTTACCGCCGTCGGCACGCGGGCCGGACTATTCGGCGACGAATCCGGCAAAGTCGAAGCCTGGGTTTATCCACTAAAGCTGTTCCGGAACTTTCACGTGCAGTTTGAGATCGGCGGAAGAATTCTGTCGGCGGAAACGCTGGCCCGCACTGTGACGGCGCGGCCCGAATCCTGCTCCATTCTTTATTCGGGCGACACGTTCACGGTGAAGGAAACATTTTTTGTCCCAGTGCAGGAACCGGGTGCCGTCGTCATGTTCGACATCACGAGCGAGAGTCCGCTGAACATCCGCGTCGCATTTGACCGTGACTTCCAGTTGGAGTGGCCGGCCGCGCTCGGTGCCACCTACGCCAACTGGGACGCCACTCTGCACGCCTTCACTTTCGGAGAGGAACAAAAGAAGTACGCCGCCGTGGTCGGCTCTCCAACTACTACCAACGAACACCTCGAGTATCAGGACAACTACTCCTCTTCGAATGAAGACTCGTTCGATCTAGGCGTGACAGCGAAGAAGACTGAGAACCGCCTAGTCATTCTCGCGGCTTCCGTCCATGGCGCCGCCGACGCGCAGAAAACGTATCAGCAATTGTCGACAGACTATGCGCGACTACTCACCGAGGCGGCCGGATACTACCGTTCTTATCTCGGGCGCACCGTGAGCGTGGAGTTGCCGGACACCCAACTCCAGCAAGCCTACGACTGGTCGCGCATCAGCGTGTTGCAAGGCTTCGTCAACAACCCGTTCCTGGGCACCGGCATGATCGCCGGCTATCGCACGTCAGGCACGAGCCAGCGACCGGGATTTGCATGGTTCTTCGGTCGCGATTCCATGTGGACCGCCCTCGCGCTCAATGCCGAAGGTGATTTCTCGACCTCCCGCACAGCACTCGAGTTTCTAAGTAAGTTCCAACGCGACGACGGGAAAATTCCCCACGAGATCGCGCAGACCGCGAGCTTGGTCGATTGGTTCAAGGGATATCCCTACGCATACGCCTCGGCCGATGCAACTCCCCTCTACCTCATCGCGATGAATGATTACGCGAACCAGAGCGGCGACCTCGAATTCGTGCGCGGCAAATGGGACAGTCTGTGGAAGGCCTACCAATTCCTGCATTCGACTTACGATCCTCAGGGCGCGCCGCAGAACTTCGGCATCGGCCACGGATGGGTAGAAGGCGGACCGTTGCTTCCGGTGCGAGGGGAGTTATATCAGAGCGGAGTGGGAGCGGCTGCGCTTCGTGGCCTCGCGAACATCGCCCACCTGGTCGGCAAGAGTGAAGAAGAGCCCAAGCTGACGCAAGAAGCCGAGAATCTCGAAAAACTCATCAATCAGATCTTCTGGCTGGCCGATAAAAAGCGCTACGCATTCGGACTGGATCAATCGGGCAAGCCGGTCGACGAGCCCAGCGTGCTCGCCACCGTTCCCATGTGGTTTGGACTGCTGCGCGAAGATCAGGCGCAGCCGATGATCAGCGAACTGGCCGCGCCCGAACATCAGGCCGATTGGGGTATGCGCATCATCGCGAATACGGCCTCGCGCTATAGCGGCGGCGGCTACCACTATGGTTCCGTGTGGCCGCTGTTCACAGGATGGGCTTCGGTCGGGGAGTACCAATATCATCGCGATCTGCCTGCTTACGGGAACCTGCGAGCCAATGCCCTGCTCGCGCTTGATGGCTCGCTCGGGCACGTCACCGAAGTTCTCTCTGGCGACCAGTATCAGCCGCTGTCGACCAGTTCTCCGCACCAGATCTGGTCCGCGGCGATGGTGATCAGCCCGCTGCTGCGGGGCATGTTCGGGCTTGCCAGCGATGCCAACATCCACGTCCTCTCATTTGCGCCGCACGTCCCGCCCGACTGGCCGAGCTTCGCCGTAAAGAATGTTCATGTCGGTGCCTGCGTGGTTGACCTCCATTACCATCGCACCGAGGAGGCCATTAGCCTCGACGCCGACCGCAGCGGCACAGGCGACTGCTCGCTGGAATTTTCTCCCTCGCTGGCATTGGGCGCTGAGGTCATCCAGGTCGAGATGAACGGGCATCTGGTCGCGAACCGCGTAACCAAAAGCCCAGCCGACCAGCATCTGAACGTGAAGTTTCCCCTGGTGAAGGGCTCGAACAAACTTCACATCACGGTCCTGAACGATTTTGGTGTCAGCATCCCTACCGCGCTTCCCGCCTTGGGCACGAAGAGCCGCGGCTTGCGCGTTCTCTCTGAAACATGGAGCGCCGCGCATGACCGCCTCGAACTCGACGTCGCCGGAGCCAAAGGCACGGTCTACGATCTCGGCGTGTGGAGCGCCGGGCAGCTAAGCCTGGTTGAAGGCGCCGAATGGACAAAGGGAGTGGCCGGACGCGGACAGGTGCATCTGCGAATGCCCGCCGGAGACGCGGATGAGTACGCTCGCGCCAAAATCATCTTTCATTTCAGCGCCAAGGCTTCGCCCGAGCGCCCCAAGGCCAATTGACAGACGAGGCGGCCAAGATCGCCACAACCGATTCTCAACACGAAATCATCAATCGCGCGGGAGTAACGACATGCAGAAATTCTCAGTCACAGCAATCCTGATCCTGATCGCAACCCTCGCGACCCCGTGGGCCGCGGCGCAGAAGAAGTCGGTCGACGCCGAGGGGCACGAATGGTGGCAGCACGCCGTGTTCTACGAGATCTATCCGCGCAGCTTCGCCGACAGCAACAATGATGGCATCGGCGACCTCAAGGGCATTACGGCGAAGATGGGCTACCTGCACGATCTCGGCGTCGACGCCATCTGGATCACGCCTTGCTATCCCTCGCCGCAAGTTGATTTCGGCTACGACGTCGCCGACTACGAGAACATCGATCCTATGTACGGAACGCTGGCGGACTTCGATCGCATGGCCGCCGAAGGCAAGAAGCATGGCGTGCGCATCATTCTCGATTACGTCATCAACCACACATCCGATCAGCACAAGTGGTTCCTCGCCTCGAAATCCTCGAAGACGAATCCCTATCGTAACTGGTACGTGTGGCACGACGGCAAGCCCGGCAACCAACCGCCCAATAACTGGATCTCGGAATTCGGCGGCTCAGCCTGGAAGTTCGATCCGATCACGAACCAGTTCTACTACCACTACTTCTACGCCGAGCAACCAGACCTGAACTGGAATAATCCCGCAGTCGAGAAAGCCATGTTCGATGTGACGCGCTGGTGGTACAAGCGCGGCGTCTCCGGCTTCCGGCTGGACGCAGTCGACACGCTGTTCGAAGATCCCGACCTCCGTGACAATCCGGTTCTTCCTGGCACCACCAAGTTCGGCGATCCAAAAACCGAACACAAATACAACACAAAGCTTCCCGAAGTTCACGACGTGCTGCAGAACCTCCGCAAGGTCGCGGACGAATCGAATGCCGTGCTGATCGGCGAGACGTGGACCAAGGACATCGCCGAGCTCAAGCAGTATTACGGCGGCAAGAATAAAGAGTTGCAGTTGCCCATGGACTTCATGTTCGCGCGCGTCGACAAGCTCGATCCCGCCGAATTCCGCCGCCAGATCGCTGCCGCCGACACTGCCGGCGGATGGCCTACCTACGTCATCAGCAACCACGACATCGAGCGCTCCTACAACCGCTACGGCGACGGCACGCACAATGACGACATCGCCAAGCTCATGGCCGCGCTCTACCTGACGTTGCGCGGCACGCCGATCATGTATTACGGCGAAGAGATCGGGATGGAGAACAACAATCCCAAGCGCAAAGAAGACGTGAAAGATCCGGAAGGCCGCACCGGCTGGCCGAAAGAGATCGGCCGCGACGGCGAGCGCACTCCCATGCAGTGGGACGACACGACCAATGCCGGGTTCAGCACACATGATCCCTGGCTGCCGGTTCCCCCAAGTTACAAGACGCACAACGTTGCTACTGAGTCGAAAGATCCGAATTCTGTTCTGGAGTTCTACAGAAAAGTTCTCGCGCAGCGGCACACAAACCCAGTTCTGCTCGAAGGCAACTACACCGCCCTGAACGAAGACGACGCCAACGTGCTCTCCTACCTGCGCACCTACAAGGGAAAGTCCGTCCTGGTGGCGCTGAACATGGCGACATCGCCGCAGAAGCCGACATTCAAGTTGCCTGGTGCAGGGTCATCGAATCTCAAAAGCCTGATAGCCACGCCAGGCGCAACCGCCACAGGCACAGAAATCTCCCTGCCGCCACTAGGAGTTTTCATCGCCGAAGTGCAATAGCCTGTGTGGGGCGGGCACTCCTGCCCGCTGCCTTTGATTTGTCTGTGTAGCGCGGGCGCCCTCGCCCGCGGCCGTTGTCCTTGCCGATGGAGCGCGGGCGTCTCGGGCGCGCTCTAAAGTCCTTCCACTTAGCACTCACATGACTCGAAAAAAATGCCCCCCCGAAAATCGACCTCGTACTCCACATTTTCTTTCGTTTCCACTTCCCCGTGATCTATCCTTTCCCCTTATGAAAATCGATCTTCCGCAGCCTCCGCACGCTTGGAAACCGGTGCGTACAGTGTGGGCTGCGCTCCTTATCCTGTGCCTCACCTCGGCCTTCGCCCGCGACCCGCAGCCCGCCTCAAACCCCCGCCTCGACCCGATTCTCAAATACATCGCCACCGGCTGGGACACGCTCACGCGCTCGATGACCGACTGCAACACCGTGGTCGATCCCAAGTTGGCGGAGGACTCGATTCTTTACCTCCCCGCGGGATTTTCCCTACCCGACTCGGTCCGCGAAATGCAGGAGCGCTGCCACATCAAGGTCGAGCACCTTCCCGCGGCCATCACGGGGCCGGGACAAGTCTCCACCAACATCACGCCGCCGGGACTTCTCTATCTGCCGAAAAAATACGTCGTCCCCGGCGGCCGCTTCAACGAAATGTACGGCTGGGACACGTATTTCATCGTGCGCGGACTGGTTGAAGACAAGCGCCTCGAGCTGGCGCGCGGCATCATCGAGAATTTCTTTTTCGAGATCGAACATTACGGCACGGTGCTCAACGCCAACCGCACTTACTTCCTGACCCGCTCGCAGCCCCCGTTTCTTACTTCGATGATCTTGTCTGTCTACGAAGCCGAGAAAGCCGCCGGCAAGAACGATCGCGAACTCCTCGAACAGGGCTACAAGTGGGCGAGCCAAGACTACGAGATGTGGAACCGCAACCCGCATCTGGCAGGCGATACCGGCCTCTCGCGCTATTTCGATTTCGGCAACGGACCCGCCCCGGAAAGCCTAAAGGACGAAACCGACGCGTATCGCCGCGTCGCCGGATACTTCCTGCTGCACGCGCAGGGACGCAACTACATTACCGAGGTCGACGAGCCACCGGCCGCGCAAAGTCCGGAAGACCAACGCAAAGCGGCAGCCGCGTATCTCGGCGCGAGCTATTCCGTGCAGGTCTGCAACGCGCAGCGCACCATGGCAAAAGCCGAGTGCGATCCCTCGCGCGACATCTTCCTGACCGCCGACTACTACAAAGGCGACCGCGCCATGCGCGAGTCCGGCTTCGACATCTCTTTTCGCTTCGGGCCGTACGGCGCAGGCACGCATCACTTCGCCCCGGTCTGCCTGAATAGCTTGCTCTATAAAACAGAAAAAGATCTCGAGCAGATCGCCGGAATTCTCGACCGTGGCGAGGATGCAAAGCGCTGGGCCGAACGCGCCCGCCAACGCGCAGAGCGCCTGCAGAAGCTTCTGTGGGACGCGCAGAAAGGCATGTACTTCGACTACAACCTCGATTCGTCAACGCGCTCGACCTACCGCTACATCACGACGTTTTATCCCCTGTGGGCCGGCATCGCGACGAAAGAACAGGCCGAGGCACTGCGAAAGAACCTGCGGATCTTCGAACATCCGGGCGGCTTGGCCATGAGCGATGTCGATGCGGGCGTGCAATGGGACCTGCCGTACGGCTGGGCACCCACGCAACTGATCGCGATCGAGGGCTTGCGGAAGTACGGCTTCAACGACGATGCCGACCGCACATCGTACGAGTTTCTATCGAACATTGGAGAAAACTTCCGCCACGACGGCACCATCCGCGAGAAATACAACGTGATCACACGCTCCTCAGAAGCCAAGGTCGCCACGGGTTACCAGATCAACGTAGTCGGCTTCGGCTGGACAAACGGCACTTTCCTGGTCCTGCTGCACAAATTGCCGAGGGACATGGTGACACGCCTGGCGAATGAGCAAGCGACCGCCGCAAAATGATAAAGGCCAAGTTGTGACCGGATAGGCATGCACGTGGGAAGGGCCCGACTTCAGTCGGGCCGTGAGATCTGTTTTTGATGTGCGGCTTTAGCCGCTGAGTGAGTCTACTCATTCTCTGAAAAGCTCACCTGAGGCGCTGAAGCGCGAATAGGCGGCGGGTCTTTATGGCACGGCTAAAGCCGGTGTCCTTCCCGGTTTTCACTCCGGCTTCCCCGGCGCGTCTTGCAGCTCCTGCGCCAGCCTGCGCTCCCGCTCCGCGTCCGCGGTCTTCCCCATATCCTGATACGCCTGCCCCAACAAATGATGCGCCACCGAATTATTCGGATCGACGCTCAATGCATGCTGCAACGCCCGCGCCGCCAACTCGGCCTCGCCCTTCTTCTCAAGCACCTTTCCCAGCAGAATATAGGCGCCGGTCGATGTCGAATCGAGCCAGATCGAGCGCTGCAGCAACCGCTCCGCGTCATCAAACTTCTGCACTCGCGAAAAAGCGTCCGCCAGTTTGTAGTACGTATTCGCGTGACCCGGATTCAATTTCAACTCCGCCTCAAAATCGGCAATCGCCTCCGGGATCTTTGACTTATACAGGTGCAACTCCCCCAGAAAAAAATGGGCCAGAGGCAACTTCGGATCGAGCTCGATCGCCTTGTGGGCGTACTCCTCGGCAATCGGATCGAACTCCTGCCGCAGCAGCATCCGCGCCGTGAACAGGTAAGCCGCCGCCGAGTCGGCGGGCACGTCGAACATGCGCGCAAACGCCACTCGCGCCTTCGCATAGTCCTTGGTCTGGATGTAGCAAACGCCCAGAATGTACGACGCATCCACATTCGCCCGCGGATACCACCCCTGCACTCTCTCCAGCAACGGAATCGCGTCCGCTGGCCGCCCGGCTAGATAGTTGGACAGCCCGAGCAATTGAACAGCTTCCTTATCGCCCGGATCTTCCTCTGTTGCTTTCTTGAGCGAGTCGATGGCCTTCAGGTAGTCGCCGGACTTGTAGTACGTAATGCCCAGCTCATGGGCCAGCCCCCGCAGATTCGGAGTCTCAGCTCCAAGACGCTGAAGCTCAGCAATGGCCTCAGAACTCTTCCCCTGCTGCACAAGCTTCCTAGCACCAGCAAACACGGAATCCGCGGCCTGAGAGGGCGCAGAAGGCAACGGCGAGGCATCCTGGGAAGGGGTCGAACCCTGCTGGGCTGATAGGGGGATCGTGAGAAACAAACCAAGGAAAAAAGCAGCGATATTCACAATCTTCGGCGGACCTCTTAAACGGAAATTAGAACACACCGGTGCCTGCTTCGCCCGTCACGGCGGGACGTCAAAATCCTCACGTCGGGTTGATCCGCGAACAAGAAAAAGAGGGAGTCCGATGGGACTCCCTCGATTACAGCGCTTGCAGGTTTTCTCTAGAAGTCGAACCGCAGCGCGAACTGAATCTGCCGCATGTTCGTACCGCCCTCCAGGCCGGTGATTTTACCGTTGTTGCTATCGGGGGTCAGGTTCTGACAATCGACGCAGGTGTTCGCCCCGTTATTAGCGCTGAAAGCGTACACCGGGTGATTGAACACGTTGAAGAAGTCGGTGATGAACCTTGCCCTTACTCTTTCGGTGATCACGAATGCCTTGGACACCGACAAGTCGGAGTAGAAGCCCCCGGGGCCATGGTAAGAGTTCCGTCCGACATTGCCCAGATTGCCGACGCCCGGATCAGTGAAGATACCCGGGTCCGTGACAATATTCGGCACCGGAATGAAATAGGTTCGGCTGTGGTGAACCGGATCCAACGAGCCCACTGAGGTCTTCAGCCGGCCGGATCCTTTGTTCGGACGGCAAATATTCACATCTTGCTCCGAACCGCACTCGTTGAAGCTGGGTGTCCACGGCAAGCCGCTGCTCCAGTTGGTAGTATTGCTGATCTGCCAACCGCCGACGGCATAGTCCATCGCCCTGCTGACGTTTCCCGCGTACTTCTTTCCTTTGCCGAAAGGCAGTTCGTAAACTGTGTTGAACACGAAAACGTTATTACGGTTGAAATCGACTGGTCCCCAGGCGATGTCGTGACTGATCGCGTAGTAGGCGTCGTTATAGTTGCTGGCGTGTGCAAAGGTGTAGTGCGCAAGGAACTGAAAACCCTGGGAGAACCGCTTGTCCACCTTCACCTGAAACGCGTTGTAGGTACTAGCGGCGTCGTTCCCATAGTAATTGCCAAGACCAAATCCGATTCTAGTGCAGTTACCCGACTGGTCCGGGAAACAGAGCGGACGCCGCTGGCTTTGCGGCACACCCGCAGCGAACCCTACCACCGATGGTGGATTTATATCGTAGTTTGGCCCATTGCCAGCGAAACCGTGCGTTCCTTTGCTTCCGACGTAAGACGCTTCCATAGACATGGTGTTGGTTAACTGACGCTGCACGGTGACGTTGTATGCGTCGACCGCCGGCAATACCTGCCGGACCGGACGGAAGTGTGTGCCCGAAAGACTGGGGTCGAGCGGAATGAATCCATCTGCCGGAACTGCCGGGAAGGCGGTCGCAGGATCGATCTGGGGAATCGAACTGGGGCCTTGATCTAGGACAAATAACTGTGTCAGGTCGCCCGAAGCTCCCGCAGTCACGTTGCTGTTGTTGAAATTCTGCTTCAACAACACGGGCAAGTTTTGTGTGACGGTGTGTCCGAAATTCGACCCGAAAACCCCGATGTCGTAGCTGCGTCCGTACCCGGCACGCAGCACTGTCTTCGGTGTCAATTGATAGGCGATACCCAACCTCGGAGCAAATGCCTTGTAATAGTTGTCGACGCTGCCGCTCAAGTTGTATTTGCCGAAGCCAGCTACGCGGATACCACCCTTGCCACCGTTGTCTTCGATGTTCGCAAACCCGCCATTTCCCTTCGCATTCACAGATTCTGGGAAGTAGATCTCCCAACGCAAACCGTAGTTAATCGTCAATTTGGTCGTTGCACGCCAGGTATCCTGCCCGTAGAAGAACCAGCGTTTTTGGCGCTCGGCAGCGCTGCCTGCACTGGGAAGGCCGGGGTTTGTGACATAACGCGCGAAAGAGGTCACGTCTCCGAGCAAGAACGTCCCAAGGTCCAACCCTCCCGGAGAAGTCCCGGTGGGTGCGTTAGCCCACGAAGTTCCTTCCGGGCTAAAGTTGTACTCGCCCGTACGATTGTTGTCGCTGGGAACGCGCAGGTTCATTGCGTAACGAATATCTGCGCCAAACTTGATTTGGTGATTTCCACGAACGTTGGTCCAGTTGTTGACGAACTGGAACTGCTGCTCGCTCTCGGTTAGAGGGCAGTTGCATCGTGCAACGCCCAGACCGTCGCCGAAGCTCGAGATCATGAGACCGGCACCGCCATTGTTCGCTGAACCGTTATAGCCGCTGATCGGATCCTTTCCAAGCTGGAACGATCCGAGCCCGGCTGTGCGAGGATCCCTAGCAAGGTCATTGGCTCCGCCGTTAATCCCCAAGTCCGTCATTGGAGTACCGCCGACCGGCTTTGCCGTCACCGGATTGTATTTAAAGTATCCAAAACGAAAATCTGTGAGCCATGAGGTGCTTATTGTTTTGTTAAAACCCGTCGCTAGGCTGTAATTGTGCGTGATCGAACTTCCAGATAGCCCAAGCAGGCCGTTACCCGGGCCTCCCATTGCACCTAACAAGCCTTTTCCCGACAGGCTGTAGTACGAAAGGCTGAATCGTCCGAAAACGTTCAAGCTCTGGCTGGCAGTGTAGTCGATGCGCGTATCGAAGCTGTTTTGTGTGAAAGGTCCCGAGCCAGAGCCAACGAAGTTATTCTGTACATCGCCCGTTTGCGCAGGTGGCAATTTCGCCAGAACGTTTTGCGCCGCTTGTGAGACTCTGTCGATTGGAATCAGGTTTCCCGCAAATGCCACGCGATCGTTTCCGTTGAGTAGGTTGCCGGTGGTTGGATCGTAAACTTGTCCACCGCCGGGCGCCACACCCAGATATTGGCTCAGATCACAGAATCCTGGCGTCGCACTCGTACCGTTTGTGGCCGCTATGCAGGACGATCGGACTCTGTCCGTAGGCACGGTGAACAACCCGCTTACGCCGTTGCTCTGCCGCGTCCCCTGGTAGTCCCCAAAGAAAAACAGCTTATCTTTGATTACTGGTCCGCCTACAGTTCCACCGAATTGCTGCCAACGCGAACTCGGGATGAATTTGCCAGTTAGTGAATCCGGCTTGCTCTGCGCGAACGGGTCGCGCGCATACAGCGCGTCCGTCCTCCGGTAGTAGAAGGCACTGCCGTGGATGTCGTTGCTGCCCGACTTGGTCTGCGCGGTCACGACGCTCGCCACAGCCTTTCCAAACTCTGCGTCGTAGTTCTGCAGCGAAACCTTCGCTTCGGTAATAGCGTCGAGGTTCGGATTGACGACGATGATGCCCAGAATCGGGTCTTGGTTATCAGTTCCGTCAAGTTCGAAGCCCGTCCCGCTGAAGTGTTGGCCCTGCGTAAAAATCTGCTGGCCGCCCTGCGGATTCTCGGTGGCGGCGTGGCTCCACCCGACAATTTTCTGAGAGCCCGGAGCGAGCAACTGCAGCTGCGTGAAGTTGCGATTCAGAATGGGGACATCTTCTACATATTTTTCATTGAACGAATAGGAGACGTCCGCGCGATCGGTCTTCAGCTGCGGCGCTTCGGCCGTCACTTCGACGGTTTC
This sequence comes from Terriglobales bacterium, assembly GCA_035652655.1. Lineage (GTDB taxonomy): Bacteria > Acidobacteriota > Terriglobia > Terriglobales > Acidobacteriaceae > Gp1-AA133. The sequence goes on along the minus strand of DASRDJ010000348.1, from coordinate 6,499 downwards.
ACTCGTGCCGCCGACTTGAAATTGCAAATCCACGCGCGCACCGGCGTCAGCTTGCACGATCACGTCTTTCTGCTCGCTGATCTTGAATCCTGCGTTCTCGACACGAACCGTGTACAGGTCCGGCACCAGGTGCGTCACCGAATAGTTTCCATCCGCGTTGGTGGTTGTCGTATCTTGGGTCCCTTTGCGTTGATCGATGACCGTGACCTTGGCTCCGGCCACCGCCGCACCTTGCGGGTCTGTCACTGTTCCCAGGATGCTTCCGTAAACCGCTTGCGCAAATACAGCGGTCGGCATCAGCATGCTCAAGCTCACCAGCATCACTGCCATTCCCATCCAGAACTTCGTCTTCATCGAACTCCTCCGCGTAGACAACCGTTGAACGCAACCCCCGATTTGGGCTTACTTTGCTTGAGAGAGAAAATTTGTGGCGGAAATCTAAAATACCCCGGTGTTGCCATTCTCGCTAGTAGAAAAATACTATTCACGCTTTCACACCGCTTTGATCCGCATCACCGTAGATCGATTTTTCAGCGGTTCACGGGGATTGGTGAGTTTTGACCCAACGTCAATTTATCTATGACATTTGGGAACCGCAGCTTCGCCGAGCTATGGAAAGCAGAATACTTATTCCATTTCCTGAAAGCCCGTAACTCTTGGTTGGCGATCGCTTCCCCCACAAGAAAGCGTTCGCAAGACTTACGAGGTTGAAGTTGATCTCCGGAATGCCCCCACACACAAACATTCCACTGGAGAATTTTGGAGCCGGTGATACTGAACTCAATTGCACTCGAATTAAAGTTTCGACAAGTCTGATACGGTTACAGCTCCAAAGTGGCCACGGTTGCAGATGGATGGGCTGCATTGTTACGCTTGTTACATGGGCGTGACAGTATCGGGCGTGGAGCGCGCACAATACACGGCCGCAATTGGCCGATTGGCGGGCAGTCGCGTTCTTCACGGATCAGAATCGCTCTGCCGATTACTTCGTTACCTCGCCGAACACAGTCTCCAAAATCCTGGATTGCCAATCAAGGAGTATCAAATTGCTACGGAGGTTTTTGGTCGCCCACCCGACTTTGATCCGCACGTAGACTCCGCGATCCGAGTGCAAGCCGGTCGGCTTCGACTGAAGCTCGCCGAGTATTATTCTTCCGAAGGCGAACGCGACCCCATCGTTGTTGAATTGCCCAAGGGCAGTTACACCCTCACATTCCACGCCCGCTCGGTTGCCGCGACTGCAACCGCAGTTGCCGTACAACAACCCGATCCCGGGCGCAAGCGACGTCGAATGCTGCTGAACTGGGCAGCCGGTGTCATCGCCTTATCGATTTTGCTCGCCGCCGCGGTTGCGGCCCTGGTGGTCAAGTGGCAGAACCACCTCCGCACCGATGCGGTTTCCTCGAAAGTTCGGCCCGTCCCGGTCGCTTATCAGACATTCTGGAAGCAATTCGTCGCCGGCCCCTCAGAGCCTTGGGTGGTCTTCAGCAACGCGGCTTTCGTTGGCCGGCCCGAAACCGGGATGCGCTACCGCAGTCCCGCAGAGGATTCTCGTGCGCTGGTCCTTGATCACTACACCGGCGTCGGCGAAGTGCTCGCCGTACACGAACTCGATCGTGTCTTTCATCTTTTCGGACAGGAAGTGCGGGTCAAACGCGGCAGCCTGTTCTCGCTCGACGACGCCAAGAACAACGACCTGATCTTCGTGGGCTCACCCGCTGAGAATCTCACTCTTCGCGACATTCCCATGAGCCAACAGTTCGCGTTTCAGCGCCTGACTTCAGGTTCGCGCAAGGGCGACTTGGCGGTTGTCAATCTGCACGCGCGCGCGGGCGAGCCTCCTTACTTTATTGGAAGTCCTTCGACCGCGCCGCTCAGCGAAGACTACGCCGTCATTTCTCTGATGAAGGGCTTCGACCCCGCGAACTCCGTTCTGATCCTGGCCGGCGCATCGACCATCGGCACGCAAGCGGCCGTGGAATACGTTTGTCATGAAGACTCGCTAAATCAGTTGTTGGCGCGCCTGGGTGGCGGAGCGAACTCCGATCTGCAGCCCTTCGAAGTCGTGTTACGAGTGAAAGTCGCGCGTGGCGTTCCGGTGGAGTCCGATATCGTGGCCTTGCGCCGCGGCGACGAGAAGTAATCTAGGAAGCCGGCGGGGACAGTTGCGGATCGAGTTCCGCCGCCCTGCGGAATTCCTTGGCTGATTCGTCCTTGTCGCCCTTTCTCTTAAGCGCAATCGCCAGCTGAAAATGTGCCTGCGCATAGTTCGGGCTGGAGTTGATCGCAGACCGAAACTGCACGATCGCCCCGTCCACGTCGCCCGCATCCAGCAACCGGCGTCCGGAACTGGTGGCGAGCGTGGCCGCCTGCAGCCCGGTTGTCTGTCGTCCGATCTGGGCACCGGCGCGGGCTTCCGCTGCCGCACCTTCGTTGTCTCCCTGCGCACGCAACACCGAGGCCAGCGTGGTGTGCGCCCCGGCGAAATCAGGTTGCAGCCGGATCGCCTCCCGCAATGCGTCAGCCGCGTCAGGCAGTTTTCCCTGCTGCTTCAGCACGGTTCCCAGCGTGTAATAAGCCTCCGCGTAATCACTGCGCGCCGAGATCGCCGCGCGTAATTCCTTCACCGACTCATCGAACGCGCCCTGCTGCCACAACGTAACGCCCAGCGTGTAGTGAACGTCGGGCTGCGAGGGCTCCAGTTCCTCGGCCTTGCGCAGTTCCGCCAGCGCTTCCTGCAGTTGATCCTTCAATTTGAGCGCGAGGCCCAGGTTGTAGTGAAGGGTAGCGTCGTCGGGACTGGTCTTGAGCGCCGTCTGAAATTGCGCGATCGCCGATTCGAAGTCAGCTTGTTGAAGGTAGGCCGTGCCCAGGTTCGCGCGGTAACCGGGGTCGTCCGGGCGGAGCCGCAACGCGGCCTGAAACTCCGCCACCGATTGCGCGGCCTGCCCACCCTGCACCATCGCCAGTCCAAGATTGTTGTGCGCGTCCGGATCGTCGGGCTGCAGTTCCACCGTTCGACGGAATGCGCGCAGCGCGCCCTCCACATCGTTCTGGCGCTGCAGCATGGAACCAAGCTGCGTCTGCGCTTCGGCCCAGTCGGGATTCAGCTTCACCGCCGCTTGAAACTCGCGCACCGCCTGCTCGCGTGCTCCACGCTGCGCAAGCACCCGTGCCAGATAAAAGTGAGCCTGCGGAGAGTCCGGCAAAAGCTGCGCCGCGCTCTCCAGCAATTTCTGCGCTGCATCGAATTGCTGCTGCTGCCAGCGCACTACTCCCAGATGCAGTTTGGCCTGCCCGAATTGCGGAGACAGCCGCACCGCCTGTGCAAATTCATCGGCAGCCTTCTCGTTCTGCTTCCCCTGCACCAGCAGCGAACCATACTCGTCGCGCAGGTCCGCGCGCTTCGGATCCACTTCGACAGCCTGCGCCAGTTCCGCGGTCGCTTCCGCAGTCTTTCCCTGGAAACTCAAAACGCGTCCCAGCGTTCGATGCGCTTCTGCGCTCTTGGGATCGAGCCGAGTTGCCTCTCGGGCTTCAGTTTCCGCGCCAGTGAGATCGCGCTGGCGGATCAGGGCATTCGCCAGATTCACATGACCCAAAAAAAGTTTGGGATCGAGTTGCACCGCCGCCTTAAGTTCGCCCACGGCTTCTTCCGCATGCCCCTGCGCGAGCAACACATAGCCAAGCGAGTTGTGCGCCTCGGCACTGTTCGGCGCAAGCTTTACTGCCTGTTCGAATGCAGCTCGCGCTCCGGGAACGTCCCCCTTCTTCAGGGCGGCCAAGCCTTGCTGATAGCTCTCGTCCGCAGTCGGAGGTGCTTTCTGCTGCGCGAGACTCGAGCAGAGCAGCAGGGCGGCGACCAAGGGAAAGGCGCCACACCCGCGCAAAAGAAATCGATGGGGCCGATGGATTCGCATCAATCTTCTATTCGTTCACAGTATTCTAAGCCGCCCGATCTGTTCGCACGCCGCGCCGGCACCTTGACCCGACTGCGTGCATCCTAGTATCTCAGTGAGAGCATGCCATTCGGCCCCAAGACCGGGACACACGCTATTCCCCGGTCGCTCGCCGCCACATTGCTGATCCTGTTTGGCCTTAGCGGCCTCGCCCTCTCGCAACAATCGTCCGCCAAACCCACAGCCCCGCTGGCGCAGTTTCTCGACGTCGCCGAAAAATCTGGCATCACAATGTCGAACATCTTCGGTGGTCGCGACACCAAGAAGTACATCATCGAAACCACCGGCACGGGAGTCGCGATCTTCGATTATGACAACGACGGATGGCCCGACATCTTCCTGGTGAACGGTACAACACTCGAAGGTCGTCCGCAGGACAAGATCGCCACCAACCATCTCTACCGCAACAATCACGACGGCACTTTCACCGACGTGACGACGCCCGCCGGACTGGCCGGTCCTTCCGGATGGGGGCAAGGCGTGTGCGTGGGCGACTACGACAACGACGGATGGGAAGACGTCTACGTCACCTACTACGGGAAGAACCGCCTCTATCACAACAATAAAGGAGTGTTCAGTGAGACCGCGGAGAAGTCCGGCACGGCCGGCACGGGCAAAGCATGGGGAACGGGATGCGCGTTCATTGATTACGATCGCGACGGACTGCTCGATCTCGTGGTCGCCAACTACGTGGACTTCGATCTGGCTACCGCACCCGCCCCTGGCGCGCGCGCTTCCTGTGTGTGGAAAGGCGTCCCCGTAATGTGCGGGCCCCGCGGACTACCTCCCGCCAAAAACATCCTGTACCACAACCTGGGTGACGGAAAATTTGCCGACGTCACCGCCAAGGCGCACATCGATCAAACGCCCGGCCACTACTCGCTCGGGGTCGCCACTTTCGATTTCGATAACGACGGCTGGCCCGACATCTACATCGCGTGCGACAGCACGGCGAGCATCCTCTTCCGCAACAATCACGACGGGACCTTCACCGACGTCGCCGTTACCGCGGGAGCCGCCTACAACGAAGATGGTCGTGAGCAGGCCGGCATGGGAGTCACGATCGGCGACTTCAATGGCGACGGCCGTCTCGACATCTTCAAAACGAATTTCTCCGACGACACTTCTACCCTCTACCGCAACAACGGGAACGGCACCTTCGACGATGTCACCTTCGCCGCCGGACTCGGCCTGCACACGCAGTATCTCGGCTGGGGTGCCGCCTTCTTCGACTTCGACAACGATGGCTGGCCCGACATTCTGGTCGTCAACGGACACGTCTATCCCGAGGTCGACAAGCAGCATCTCGGCAGCACCTACCCCGAGCCGCGCATCCTTTATCGCAACAACGGCAATGGCACATTCGCCGACATATCGGCCGACGCGGGCTCCGGCATCATGGCCATGCACGCCGGTCGCGGCCTCGCGATCGGCGATCTCTGGAACGATGGCCGGCTCTCCGCCGTGGTCAGCAACATGAACGACCACCCAAGCCTGCTGGTTAACCAGGTGCGCTCACCCAATCACTGGATCGCGATCCGCACGGTCGGCACGAAGTCCAATCGCGATGGCATCGGTGCCCGCGTTTCCGTCAAGACCGGCTCCCGCGTCCTGGTCGACGAAGTTCGCAGTGGCGCCAGCTATGCCTCAAACAGCGATATGCGTGTTCACTTCGGCCTGGGTGACTCGAACAAGGTCGACTGGATTCAGGTTCGCTGGCCAAGCGGGCGGTTTGAACAGTTCGAAAATTCGGCCGTCGATATTGTCCAGACAGTAAAAGAAGGCTCCGGCAGCCCTATCGAACCGATGATGCGCCCGCCCAGCACGACCCAACAATAGCGGGCTTTCGCGCATCATTGCGAATTGGCTTCCACTCAAAACTTCTTCGAATCACAAGGGCTAAAAGACTCCCGTGATACATAAAAAACTGTATTCTTCAAAAACGAGGCGCTATAGCATTCTCAGTCGTTGCGGTCTCAGTCTGTATGCTCGACCGACGTGCCGCAACATGCTGTCTCTAGTAGCTCCGCTGCAAATCAGAAAGAATTTACTTACCTGTCTGAGACGGGACATTTCACGCAGGACTGACATGGCTGCGATCAAAATACTCATCGCCGACGACCACGAACTGTTCCGCCGGAGTTTGCGGTCTTTGATCGAAGACCGTTCGGATTGGCGGGTCTGCGGTGAGGCCGTCGACGGTCGGGAAGCAGTAACGAAAGCACGGGAGTTGCGCCCCGACCTGATCCTCATGGATGTCTCCATGCCCGAGATGAACGGCCTCGAGGCTTCGCGACGCATCCGCGAGCACGCGCCCGACGCCAATATCCTGATCGTCAGCCAGAACGATCCTGCCCAGATGGAAAAGGCGGCGCGCAAAGTTGGAGCCCGCGGTTTTGTCCCCAAGTCGCGCATCTCGCAAGAACTGGTGCCGGCGGTGGATCGCATCACCAAGAATGAAGGTACGAAGCCTGCGGGTGGGCCCAATCGCGGACTGCGGTTCGCAAATGTTCGCGGCACTCAGCTCCTGGCCAACGATA
>DASRDJ010000347.1:0-2744 GCA_035652655.1 Terriglobales bacterium | reverse complement strand
CGCGAACCGGTATCCACTTCGCTCGAAAACGCTATAGGAAGCGGCTGGGCATGCCGCTTCCTTTTTGTCAGTGACTCACGACAGCGTTTTTATCCTGCCCGCCCGAGCAATGGCCGCAGCACATGCCTTCGGCCTCCGGTTCAAGGATGGGGGCGGGGATCGCGGCCTTGCCTGCTTCCTTTGCACCGTTGTTGGTTTGAATCGGAGGCGGATCCTGCCTCGCCGCCCGCAGCCGCTCGAAAATCCGCATCGTCCCTCTCCTGTGTGTCGCCAATCACGAAGCACCCTACGGCTCGTCCAGTGATTCGTCTTTGCGTTTTCTCAAATTCGCGGACGCTGCGCCGCAACAGGAGATCGTCGATCGGAATCGGAAAACGGCGCACCTGGCGTGTTGCGGTTGGTCGACGTCTTCGTCGACGGCCTTCGCGTGCGAAGCGCTGCGGATACCAAAGTCAGCTTGAAGCCGAAGCCTCAACGGCACAAATCTCGCAAAGGCATTAAATAGAAAATTGACCCGACGAGGTAAATCAGTCGCTGCGACAAAAACCTGTCCAACGAGTTCACTCGCCTTCGAAGCGGCTGTGTAGGGTGGGCAAAGCGAAGCGTGCCCACCATCGCGAGCAGAGCGTTGGATGGTGGGCACGGCGCAAGAGCGCCTTTGCCCACCCTACGACTGCACCCGACGGGCAAATCAGTCGTCGCGACAAAAACCTGTCCAGCCCTATCAGCAAAAATATTTCGCTTTCGCCGTCGAGACTGGGCAAGAACTCGGCATTTTCGAGAGTTGATGTACGATTCGGTTCATGACGAATCGCCCATTCAAGACCGGCGAGAGCCGGGAGCAGGCCTGTCTATTTCCTCCTCGGATTGAGGACTATGTCGGGCCAGACAATCCGGTACGCGCGATCGAGAGCTTCGTTTGCGCTTTGGACCTTGCGAAGCTCGGTTTTCGCCATGCCGATCGCGGGGTGGAGGAGGCAGGACAGCCGCCCTACGATCCAGCCGATCTCTTGAAGCTGTACCTTTACGGCTACATCAACCAGGTCAGGTCGTCGCGCCGGCTGGAGCGGGAAGCCTGCCGCAACCTGGAACTGATCTGGCTGCTCAGCAATCTGAGGCCGGGCTATCGAACGATCGCCAACTTCCGCAAGGAGAACTGGAAGGCATTGAAGGCTGCGAACCGCAGCTTCGTGCTGCTGGCTCGGGAGCTTGGACTTATCGGCGGAGCCGTTGTTGCGATCGACGGCTCCTTCTTCCATGGCGACGCCAGCAAGGCGAGCGTCTTGACGCGCAAGAGGCTTGCCGAACAGATCACAAAGCTGGACCAGGAGATCGAGGCCTACGGCAAGTCTCTTGAGGACAATGATGCGGCGGAAGCCAAGGAGCCAGGCAAGGATCGGCTCGACGGTCCTGGCGAAGGCGGCAGAGGCAATGGCGGGGATATTGGCGCGAAGGTCGCGGCGCTGATGGCCAAGCGCTCGCGCGCTCAAGCCGATCTTGATCGACTGGAGGCAAACGGCGAGACGCAGCTGTCCCTGACCGATCGGGACGCCCGACTTCTGGTCAAGAACGGCCAGGGCGTCGCAGGTTACAATGTGCAGACCGCCGTTGACGACAAGCACCAGCTCATTGTCGCAAGCGAAGTGGTGAACGACAGCAGCGATGTCGGCCAGCTTCATGCGATGGCAAAGGCGGCAAAAGATGCCCTTGGAGCCGAGGTGCTGCAGGTGCTGGCCGATGAAGGCTATTACAGCAGTACCGAACTGAAGGCGTGCGAGGATGACGGCATCGTTGCCTATGTGCCGGTGCCGGAGGGAGCGGGAAGGCTCGGGAAGCAAGGCCGCTTCAGCCTCAACGATTTCGGTTATGACGAGGCCGCCGATGTTTACCGTTGTCCGGCCGGCGAACGGCTGCGTCCGATGAAGGGACGCTGGCAGAACACCAGTGGCCGCATCGAGATCCGCTATGCGAGCCGCGGGGCGACCTGCAGGACCTGCCCGCTAAAAGCACGTTGTCTCTCCCCGAAGGCATCTCGACGGACCATCGCTCGTTGGGAACACGAAGATGTTCTCGAACGTCATCGCGCGCGGATGCAAGGCGCGGGCGAGTTGATGCGCCGCCGTTCCAGCATTGTCGAGCACCCCTTTGGGACCCTCAAATGCCGCGCCGGATACCGCCATTTCCTGGTTCGCGGCTTCTCCAAGGTTCGCGGCGAATGGAGCCTGATGGCGCTCTGCTACAACTTCACCCGCGTGCTCAACATCCTCGGTTTCGAGCGCTTCGTCGCCTACATGGCAGCAAAGGCGCTCGCACTTTGCGAACACGCTCCAGCAGTCGCCCTGCATGCTGTTCAGCTCGTTCTGGCGGCCTTCTGGGCACTCATCCGGTCTACGGCTCGAAATCAGCCGGCTCGGCTGCGTTCTAGCCAGCTAAACAATCGTTCTTGCCCAGTCTCGTCGGGCAAATCAGTTCTACCAGCTTGCGCCATCTCATCCCCCAAGAGGGGCGTTGGCCATCGTCACGAACGTGGGATGGGATGCGGTGGACGCGGCAGCGTTGGCGCGCAGGTTTGTTCGCAGGGCGGTTTCCGTGAGCGAGCAACAGCGCGCAGGACGAACGGCGCTGGTTGCGTACGGCAAAACCGTGTGGTCCCGACACCCGTTGCTGGTGCCAAGCTGCCGGTGGCTGATGCGATCCAACCGGATCGTTTCAGCCTCAAGCCGGCAGCGACGGTGACAAGACGA
>DASRDJ010000346.1:0-3153 GCA_035652655.1 Terriglobales bacterium | reverse complement strand
CTGCGCTACGAAGTGAACACCCGCATTCACGAAGCCACGAAGCGCACGTCCCTGCCCTTCTTCTACGATTCCACGGGCCACTCCACCTCGTACCGAAATCACCAGGCCGTCCAAACCTTCGTCGTGAATCCCGAGCCGCCTTATGACAAAGACTGGCGAGGATGGGGACCGCGCGCCGCCCTCGACTACGCGCTGGCAAGCCACACCGTGCTGCACGCTGGCGCCGCCCTCACCACGCGCCTCTCCAATCTGTGGCAGGAAAATTCCCTGACCGCCGCCATTCCCTTCGTCTTTAATCCTTACTTCACCGCGCAGCCGGGTATCGCCGTTCCCTTCATCAATTCGGTCGTGCAGGAAGTCCTGCCGCCCGCCTACGACATCAACGGCAACTTGATTTTTCCAAATGGCCGCAGCACCGACGCCAAGCCGAATACCATCATGGATCTCGCCCGCTTCCAGGATGAGATCGCCGCTCTCACCCCTGGGCACCAACCGCAACTGCCCGTCGTCTACGGCATCGCAAAGAATTTTCGCAACGGCTATATCGCCAGCTACACCGCCGGCATTGACCACGATTTTCGCGACTTCAAGGCCAGCGCCTCTTACGTCGCTACCACCGGCATCCACCTGCCATCCGCGTTCTACCCAAACAGTTACACGGGTGCCGATCCCGCATTCGCTCCTTTCACAAAATTCGACACCGCCGGCAACCGAGTCGGGGGCCTGGGCCAGGAAAGTCTCACCACCAGCGACTCGCACTCCACCTATCACGCGCTCCAGATGAGCCTCGCCAAAAACTCCGCGCGAGCCGGACTCGGCCTGGAAGTGAGCTACACGTTCTCAAAGTCCATCGACGACACCAGTTCCGTGATTAACAGCTCGATCGCGGGCGCAGGCGTAGTTCTGCAAACTCCGCCTCAGGATCCCTGGAACCCGAGCGCAGAAAAAGGCGCGTCTACCTTCGACGTCACCCACGTCTTCACCTTGAGTTGGATTCAGTTGCTCCCGCTCGATCGCGTACGTTTCCTGCGCCCCCTGGGCAGGACGCTCACTTCCGGATGGCAATTCCTGAACATCACAACACTGATGAGCGGCTCCCCGTTCACCGTCTACTCGGGCGTGCAACAAACCGGCGCGGGCGCCGGAGGCACCGACCGCCCCGACCTCGTCACCACGCCGCACTTCTCCACCAGCCGCACCGTGCGCAGCGACTATTTCGGACGCGGCGACAACAACGCCACGTTCTTCAACATCCCGATCAATCTTCCCGGCGGAACCGGCCCCAACCACGGCCGTTTTGGCACGCTAGGTCGCAGCACATTCCGCGGGCCCGGTTTCCACAATTTCGACGTTGCCCTGATCAAAGACACACCGTTCGGCCACCGGGCTAACAGCGAATTCGGCACTGTCGAATTCCGCGCCGAATTCTTCAACGTCTTCAACATCGTGAACTTCGGCCTGCCCTCCAACATCGTCCGCGGCAGCGGCTTCGGCCTGATCAGCAAAACCGCCGGCTCCTCAAGACAAATCCAGTTCTCTGTGAAGTTGATTTTCTAGCAACGATCGAAGTCGCTTCGGAAGTTAGGGTGCCCATCCTAAGCGCGTACTGTGCGCTCAGGGTGGGATTCCGGGGCTCTATCACTCTTGGGATCTTCCGAGTTCAGGTAGTCATCGAGAGGCCGGGTGCTCCACGTTTTCGCGGGTTTCGAAACGTGGGATTCCATGACTCTCCCTTTTAAGAATTGATAGATTCGCGCTTCAGGCCGGAGAGGCATCTAGCGCCACCGCCCTACTCAGCTCTCAACGCCTGCATAGGATCAAGCCGTGACGCACGCCAAGCGGGAACAATGCACGCAAACACGGCCGCCGCGAGCAGGGTTGCCGCAACCGCCGCAAAAACCTCCGGATCAAGCGGCTTAATCTCATACAGCAGGTCGCGCATCAGCCGACCAGCTTCCAGGCTCGCAGCTAATCCCACGAGCAGACCGACGACGGCAGGCCACATTCCATCCAACAGCATCTTCCGCATCACGTGTTCGCGTTTTGCACCGAGCGCAATGCGAATACCGATTTCGTTCGTCCGCTGCGCCGCCACATACGACATGACGCCGAACAATCCCACCACGGCCAGAATCAATGACAGCGTCGCAAACGCCACCAGCAACGTCGTATTGAAACTCTGGTCGAGGGTCGATTTGCCCAACAACTGATTCATGGTAAGAATGTCCGAAACGGGCAGATCAGGATCCATCTCCGAAACGATTCGCTGTACCGGAAGCGCGAATTGTTCGGGGTCGTGGCTGGACCGAATCACCAGCGTACCGACGGTCTCCACACCGGCAGCCAGAGGAAGATATTGCACCGGCTCCGGCGCTTCACCAATCTCGTAGCGAGTGTCGCCTACTATCCCCACGATCACGGCGTCTCTTCCGCGAACTCGAAGATGCTTATCCAGCGGATCCTCCCCGGGAAAATACCGCTTCCTGAAAGATTCGCTGATGACGACTTCGTTGGCAGCGCCCAGTCTCTTGCTCGCGTCAAACGTCCTTCCCTCAACAATCGGAATGCCCATCGCTCCGAAGTACTTCGAATCGGCCCATCGTCCCAGGACACTCATCCCATTGCCTGGCGGCAAGGGCGGATGCTCCAAGACGGTGACGGCCCAATCTGTCGCCTGCCCCTGTCCCGGGACGACTGATGCAAAGCCTGCCGCGTCCACTCCGCGAAGCGCGCGCACTCGTTGGAGCAGCGTGTCATAAAAGTTGGCTCGCGAGGCGGGCGTTGAATAACGCGCATCTGGAATGCCCAAATGCATGGTGATCACGTTCTGCGTGATGCAGCCCATGTCGGCGGAGCGAAGCCGTTCATAGCTCTTGAGCAGCAGCCCGGCGCCAATCAGCAAAATCACCGTGAGCCCGACTTCTACCGTAAGCAGCACCTTGCGCAACATAGCGCGCGAGCTCGCCCCAGCGACCGAGCGCGACCCCTCATGCAGCGCGCTGAGAATCCGCTTATCGCTTGTGCTGAAAGCCCCGATCAGTCCAGAGAACAGTGCGCACATCACGATGACGCCGACCGTAAACGCATCCACCGCACCGTCGATGTGAATCGATTCCACGCGGCTCAAGTCATGGCGAGTATGAGTGAGCCACG
>DASRDJ010000345.1:0-31484 GCA_035652655.1 Terriglobales bacterium | reverse complement strand
CCCCTTGAAGAAATCAACCGTAATCTTGACTACGTCACCGGCGGCGCCGCGGACATCGACGATGCTGAGTCCGATCACGACGAATACGGACTGGTGACGTTGAAGATCGCCAACCTCGGTCGGCAGGTGCGCGATGCGAAGGAAATCTTCTCTGCCTTGAAGGACAACGTCGACCAGTTGATGGCAAACTTGCAGGATGGCCTCATGCTGTTCACGCGTGATTTGCGCGTCGTGTTGGTGAGCGCTTCGGTGGAGCGCTTTCTCGGACGGCCCCGCGGAGAAATGCTCGGTCGCACCGCCCGGGAAGTGTTCAAGGCCGGTACGCCGTTGAGCGCCACACTGCTTGATGCGTTCGAGCGGAGGCGTCCGCTGATGCAGCGCGAGATCGAATCAGCCAACGGGCGTCGGGTGCAGGTCTCCCTCGACTTCATACAGGAAAAAACCACCCAGATTGGTGCGCTGCTGATCATCCGAGATACCGAAACCGTGCGCCGGTTGGAGGATGAGATCGAGATGTCGCGCCGCCTTTCCGCCAGCGGACGTCTGACGCGGGGCGTGGCCCACGAAGTCAAGAATCCCATCAATGCGATCGTACTGCACCTTCACCTGCTGCAGAGCAAACTGCAGCAGATGGATCCCGGCACCCGCCGCCACGTAGACATCATCGGGAGCGAGATTCATCGCTTAGACCGCGTGGTCCAGATCCTGGTGGACTTCACCCGCCCGCGCGACCTCAAGTTGGAGGAGGTTGATTTGCGGCGACTCCTCGAAGAAGTGGGTTCCCTGGCCGCTCCCGAAGCCGATCAACACGCCGTCGCCATCGTCCGCAATCTTCCCGACTCTCCGTTGCCCGTGAAGGCCGACCTCGACTTCATGAAGCAGGCATTTCTAAACGTGGTCATCAACGGCGTGCAGGCGATGAGCGCGGGCGGCCAGTTGACGATGAGCGCTCGCCGAGAAGAGGGCATGGTCGTGGTCGAGATTCAGGACACAGGCGACGGCATTCCCCGCGAAGCACAAGAAAAGATTTTCGAACTTTACTTCACCACGAAAAAAGGCGGCAGCGGCATCGGTCTGGCGCAGACCTACCAGGTCATGCAATGGCACTATGGCTCAGTCGACTTTGAAACCGCGGAAGGCAAGGGCACGAAGTTCCGACTGTGTCTCCCGCTGACGGAATCCACGCTCGATGCGGCGCGCGAGGTTGCGGCGCGCACGCGGTAGGTTCCAAAGTATCTCGTTGCGCCGATCCTTGAAGTACCCTTCCCGGAATGCTCTCCTCTGCGCCGGTGCCCGGAAACCCAACCTGGGGGCCCGTATAGCTCGCTTCCCAAACCATCCCGGACGTCATAAAATTAAGCGGGTTCACGTTTTGTCTGGTCCGCATCACAGGATAAGTATGTATCTGGCCGGCATACTCGGACTGTGCGCGCTGCTACACGTGTCTGCCAGCGGACATGTGGGCGGCGGGCCTTTGTCATTCGACAATGCGGCCGCGTCTTATCAAGAGCCAGCCCAGCAACCTCCCAAGTCCGATACCCCCGCTCATCCTTCCGAAGCACAGCCAGACGCCAGGCCGACCGCGCCACCGCAGGATCAAACTCAACCTCCTGGTGCGGGTCAAGCGCCCACGGCGTCTGACTCCGTTAAACCGCCGTCGGCCGATGCAAATGCACCTCCGCCCAAGAAATCTGCGAGCCGGAAAAAGCACTCCGCAGGGGACGGAGGAGAGCATCAGAAAAAAGTGATTCACCGAGGGGGCACGGTTGAGCCGACAACCCAATTGGCTCAGGGCATGACTGAAGAGCAGGCGGCGCACCAGCGAGAAACGACCAACAAGCTGCTGGCCACCACTGATGCGTCGCTGCAGAAGCTTTCCGGTCGTCAGCTCTCCAAAGACGAGCAGGATACCGTCACGCAAATCAAGCGCTTCATGCAACAAGTCAAAACTGCGGACGCAGCCGGTGACCTGCAACGCGCTTATAAGCTGGCTGTGAAGGCACACCTGCTCTCGGACGCTCTCGCCAAGCCGTAGCTCGCGGCAAAACCTCTGATCCCGTATCTTGCGGATGGCTTTCTCCATCGTCGAATGGACGATCCACTTTTACCCGAGTTAGGATTTGTGCTCATGGCCCCTAAGCGCAAGATCATTGTCTACATTGCCACCAGCGCGGACGGCTTTATCGCCCGGCGCGACGGCTCGGTCGACTGGCTTGATCGTCCGGCTCCAAAGGGCCACTACGGCATGCGGAAGTTCTATCAATCGATCGACACCATCTTATGGGGCAGGAAAACATGCGATGTCGCGCTGGATTTTCAAAAGAAAGGCGTGCCCGGGTCGGCTTTCGACACCAAAGTGAAGAACTATGTCTTTACGCGTAATGCACGGCCGGCGCCGTTGCCGGGCATTGAAATTCGTGAAAGGGCCAGTAAAGGCCTACGCAACTCGTTCACGTAAGGAAAACGGGAAGTACATCTGGATGATGGGCGGCGCAGAGATCATTGCATCATTTCTCGACGAAAAAGAAATCGACGAGTTCATGATTCACGTGATCCCCACGCTCATCGGCGAGGGCATTCCATTGATCGCACCCGGCCAGCGCACGGTGCCTCTGAAGCTGATCTCCAGCACGAAGTTTGCCGACGGCGTGCTTAAGGTGCACTATGCCGTTCGCAAGTAACCTTTCATCTCTGCGAGCTACTTCCCTTTCGATCTGGCGCTGTTCACCTTCTCCAGCAACTCTTTCGAGGGCTGCTGCAGCGGTCCGTCAATTTTTACCGCTTCGCTCAGGACTTCGCGAGCGTCCGTCGTCTTGTTGGTCTTTGCGTAGGCGTATCCCAGCCGATACAACGCGGTTGCGTAGGCTACGTCGTCCTGTCCTTTGAGCAGGGCCGATGCCGACTTCAATTCCGGGATGGCAGCCGCTGTTTTGTCCTGCTTCATGTACGCATAGCCCAAAGTCGAATGCGCCACGCCGGCCGAGAGCTTGCGAGTGCGATCCGCATCTGGCTCGTTCCCTTTGGCCAACGTGATGACCTTCTGCGAATACGTCACAGCCTTCCCCCAGTTTGCCGGCTTGGATTCTTCGACGTAAGTATTTGCCAGCATCAAGAGCGCCGGCATGCTATTTGGATTCGCTGCCAAACTTTTCTCGCCGAAAGTCACCAAACGAGCCGGGTCATTCAACTGCCCGGGGCCGAGCGTATACATGGCGTATTGCGACACCTGCTCCTGGAATTGCGAACTTGGAAAGGCTCCCGTGAAGCGCTCGATATACGACATGCGCTTTTTGGCATCTTTCTCGTCGGCGATTGCGTTGAAGCCCACGCTCTCCAGAAAATCACGCGAAGTCTTCGCCGCGTCTTTCTCCGACGTGGTGCGCGTTGCAAACTCCTGGTCGCTGACTCCCTCCGGCTTGGCTTGTTTACCGATGCCTTCGTAGATCATTCCGCCCTTCTCGGCGTAGTCGATGATCTTTGCGTCATCCTTCAACTGCTGCGCAATTCCCGCCTGTGAAACCAGGATGTCGAGGTTGTGCGGCGATGCCGTCAGGGCTTTGTCACCGAACTCAAGCGCCTTCGGAAGATCTCCGCCACTCTGGTAGGACTGCGAAATCTGCCAATTGCCGAAAGCGACGGCTGCAGGGTTCGACGAATATTTCTGCAGGAAATCCTGATATAGCGCAACTTTCTTCTGCGCGTCGGTCTCCTTGGAAATTTCCTGGATCGATTGGTCTTCCGGAGTTCCGGCCGGAATCACGATGCGATCAATCTGGGCCTGCGAGAACGAGGCCAGCACCAAAACAACTATCAGCAGTATGCCGAACTTGAATTTCATCGGCCAACCTCCCAAGTGGAGCGCGAGCTCCCCTTTCGGGCGCCATGCTAGCGCCGTTGCCGCGCCAAGACAAGGGTTGAGATCACCGGACAAAGTGACCATCGGCTTTCGGTCCCGCGTTGGTTAACGGCGTTGGAACGCTGCGGAAAACTTTGAACGAGCGTTGATTTACAGTTGATGCAATGCGCGCCATCCTGCAAAAGCGGGCCCTTCGTTTTGTTCTTCTGGCCAACGTGGTCTCGATGCTGGGCAGCGGGATGAACTCTGCTGCCGTCGCTTGGCACATCCTGCAGGCCACTCATTCCGAGATGGCTTTGGGAACGCTCGCCGTCCTGCAGACCTTGCCCGCTATGCTGATGCTTCCCTTCACTGGGGTCATTATCGATCGCGAAGACCGTCGCCGGCTGGTCATGATGCTCGATGCTGCGCGTGCCATCGTCATTCTGATCGTCGCAGTTCTGGCTTTCCGCGGCGCGGTGAAGGTGTGGCAGCTCTACCTGATGAACACCCTGGTGGCTGCCGGTTTCTGGATGTTCTGGCCTACGATCACTGCGCTCATTCAGGAACTCACACCTGAAGGCCAGTTCATGGAAGCCAACACGTTTCTGCTGGCTGGAATCCAGGGCGGCTGGCTCATGGCTGGCGCGATTGTTGGATTCGTTTACAACCACATCGGCCTGGGCGGCGTTCTGCTCATCGACTTCACGACCTATTTAGTGTCGTTCCTGTGCTACTTCGGCGTGCGCAAGGGCAAGCACGTGGTGCCGCGACCGGAGGAACTCAAGGCCGACATCGTCGCCGCTGAGAAAGCCGAGCGGCGCTTTTGGCACGAGCTGTGGGAAGGTATTGAATTTCTCCGCGAGCGCCCCGGAGTGGTTCTGCTTGGCCTGAGTTGGGCTCTATTCCTGGGCGCCATGCTGACCGGCGTGGTTGTTACGCCCTCGCTCAGTGATCGAGTCTTCCACGCGGGAGCAGTGGGCTATGGCTGGCTCAATGGTGGATGGGGGATCGGAGCTTTTCTGAGCGCGTTGTATGCACCCTGGATGATCGCTCGCATGGGTTCGCGCACGGCGATTGCTGTGTCGATGGGATTTCTCGCGTGCTGTATGACGCTTTCACCCTTCTCGCGCATGCTGCCGATCGCAGTATTTCTCTACGGGATCATGGGGTCCGCGCGTGGCTTGAGTGGCGTCGCCATGAACACCAGCCTGATGGAACAGGTGCCAAAGCATTTCATGGGGCGCGTGCAAAATGCTTTCTATTTTGTCGGGACGTTTCTGCAAATAACGATCAGCCTGACCGTCGGATGGATGGCGCAGAAAGTCAGCTTGGCGGGAGGCTTCGCCATTATCGGCGCGGTTTATGTTCTAGCTTTCGTGAGCTCGGCCTGGCCCATTGAGTCGCCAGAACCAGCAACGTCGAACGCGTCGCCATAAGCTTCGTATTGTCGCAAGTCGATTTGTTCGACTAGCTCTGCTCGGAGCTCAAAGCTCGCAGCGTTTCCCCTCTGATATCCTTTCCAGTTCACCAACGATCCTGGAGACTCTCCTATGTCCTTTCACCTCGAAGGCCGGAATGCCGTCGTATTCGGAGTTGCGAACAAGCGCTCAATTGCGTGGTCAATAGCGCAGGGTCTGCACGCCGCGGGGATGAAGCTCGCGATTACGTACCAGAACGAGCGGCTTGCCGAAGAGGCCAAGGACTTGATCGACTCCCTGCCCGGCGCCGAGGGCTTCATGTGCGATGTCTCCAAGGACGAGGATATCGAGCGCACCTTTGCTGAACTGAAGAAGCGCTACGGGAAATTGCACGTGGTGGTGCACAGCGTCGCGTTCGCACCCGCCGCTGAACTAGAAGGCGAGTTCATAAATACCAGCCGAGAGGGCTTTCGCGTGGCCCACGACGTGAGTGTCTATTCGTTAATCGCCGTTGCACGCGCCGCCGCTCCGCTGATGGAAGATGGCGGCAGCATCATCACGATGACGTACTACGGCGCGGAAAAGGTCGTCCCCCACTACAACGTGATGGCGGTTGCGAAGGCGGCACTGGAGTGCAGCGTCCGGTATTTGGCCTTCGACCTGGGGAAGAAGAAGATCCGCGTGAACGCGATTTCTGCAGGGCCCATTAAGACGCTGGCGGCACGAGGCATTTCGGGGCTCAGCGACATGCTGAAGGCGCACCGCGAAACCGCTCCGCTGCAGAGGAATGTCGAAGTCGCCGAGGTGGGATCGACCGGCGTATTTCTCGCTTCAGACGCGAGTTCCGGCATTACGGGAGAAACCCTCTACGTCGACTGCGGTTACAATATTATGGGATTCAAGCCAACTGCCCCACAGCAGGGCTGAATATCTGATGAAAATAACTCGCCATCTCGCGTTCGTCTTCTTCGCGATGGCCCTCCTGCTCTCCATAGTCCGGGAGTGGAGCGCACCCGTCGCCTGTCCTTTACCCGGAATCACCCGGGGCATCCCGTTAAGCGACCAGTAGAGTTAACTAAGGCAACTTCGGTGACTGATCGGAAGCGCTTTTCGTGCGGGACTCCTCTGTCTCTGGGCGGTCCATCGCCTGTCGCTTTGATTGCCTCACAAACTTGCGCACAACGAATTCCTGCATGACTCCGGCCAGGGAGCTCTCGCCCATTCTGATGAACCCGTTCGAAAGAACGACCGATGCCTGATTCGTGGTCGGGTAGTACGTAGATGAGATGGCGGCCCCCGCGAACGATCCCGCGATATTGGAGTAGTTGGCTTGCCACTGCCCGTTATCGCCTTTACAGATGACGGAGTTGCTCACCGCTCGCCAGATCCTGGAACGCATACTGCCGCTGCCCTTGTAAAAATAACGAGGATCCTGCTTCAGAAGAGACGGGAAAAACGCCCCAGAGAGGAACGTAGATGCAATGACGTCCGCGTAAGCCGTCCCGTAGCGCTTGCCATAGCCCTGCGCGCCTTGTCCAAATTCCGGGTATTCGTCACCGGCTTGCTGCAATCCTGCGAAGAACGCGGTCCCGAAGATGTTGACGGGGTCCGTGCTCGATTTCCACGCCAGTTTATATTTCAGTTTTGTTGTGAGCGGCGGTGCGTCGGGATGGTAGGTGACATAGAAGTTGGGGATGAACCCGAGAACGCGCTGGTGTTCCTGTTCCTTCACCTCTTCGGTAGCCACCTCCACGGGATCCACTGTCACCCTAACGCCGGTCACTACGGTGGCGACCGAAAGAACAATGGGCGCCACGAGGTACGTCTGGCCGGGCGCCAATTCTGCGCTGAAGGCTTTGTCACCAAATCCCGTCGAGTTGACCGACAGGTCGAACCGGCCGGGAGGAACGTTTGAGAAGGAGTATTGACCGTTATCTCCGGACACGACCTCTCGCGAGAATGACTTATCTGCCGAAGTCAGCCGTACGACCGCCCCAGCGGCCACCGATCCTGATTGATCCATGATTGTCCCGACGATGTTTCCTTTGTCCGTGGTCTGCGACGCATCAGTCCCAGCAGGCGTTGCGCTCTGCGCATTCGCTATAGCACCGCAAATGAGCAGAACCGTGGCAACACGAATCAGCAATTTTCGATTCACCTTCGCGAACCTGCCAATCTCGGTATGGAGTACTCCACGTGCCATCAAACCAACACTCCTCCCTTCGATCACGGACTGGGGTAGCAAACCCTCCTACGGTCGACCCTGTCCTCGGGGTCTTTCTGCCGGCTGCTAGAACCCATTAGATGCACACGAAGAGGATCGGATTTCTTGGCGGGAAGGAAAAGAGTACCTAGGGTGTTGTACGCAACGCGGAGTCCCGAGCGGGACAGCTCGTCGTGGCGTCGCGAGCCGTGTTTTACTTGTTTTTTGGTCTTTTACGCCGGATATCGGGCCAGAATTCACTCAACAAGTTGCCTCCCGCAGCGTAAGCCACCGCCAGGGCGCTGCGGCTCATCGTCAATGCGAATCCACGATCGTTCGAGGGATAGTACACATTGGAGAGTCCTCCCGACGTGAAGGCTCCCAATACGTTTGAAATGTTGAAAGCGCGCCCGCCACTATCCGTGTGGCAAACGACTCCTTGCGCGAGGCTGTACCCGAAGCGATGAACAAATCCGCCATGCCCCAGTCGGAAGTATCGCGGATCCTGTTTGAAGATTGTCGGATAAAGAAAGTTACGGAAGAACCCGCTCGAGACCTGGTCGGCGTAAGCAGCACCGAAACGCTTGCCGTAGCCCTCAGCTCCCTGGCCATATTGCTTGAACTGGTTGTCCGCCTGGCTGACACCGGCTTGGGCCGCGGCAATGACCACGATCACCGGATCGAACGCAGTCTTGGCGAACAATCTAAACTTCTGGCTGGTTTTCAGCGGGGGAGCGTCCATGCGATCAGTTGTGCCAAAGCGGGGTACGACGCCCAAGGTTCGTTCCGATTGTTCCTTTTCCTCAACTTTCTTTTCTTGTTCTGCCTTTGTTTGCGCATCCTGCTGCGCCTTTACCTGCGACGGCGCCTGGGGCAGCAGCGCGTAGAGCCGGCCAGTTTCAGAGAAATCGCCTTGGGTCCGAATATAGTTGGATTCCGATGTAACACGATTCTGCGCGAAGGCTCCCAGTGAGAGCACGAGGCTCGCGAGTGCTACGCTTGAGATTGGGGTAGTCCAGTGGTTCATGATCGTTATTGTCTTTACCACATCCCACTTGCTGGAAGTCTCATTCGCAACCAACAGCCATGAGACGAACGGCATCGGCCTGCAGTTTTCCGAGACCTAAGTAACACAACACTGGCCACGACGCTGGCGCGCAGATGCCAAGCGAGAACAGGGCTTCGGACCTCCGGTACAGGCTTTCTGACGTCAGCGCCCCAGCACCGACCTTTAGAAGTTGGATGAATCTCAGCACCCGAAGACAACAATTTTTCGATCGTTGTCGCCCAGGCGCTCAATGGCTATTTCAATATCCCGGTCGCGAACAAAGCGCGAGAACTTCTCTCCCCACTCTATCAGCAGAATACTTTTTTCGCTGACGAGGTCGTCGAGCCCGAGGGTGTCCAGCTCGCGAGGCGTATCGATTCGATACAGATCGATGTGAAACAGATTTGCGCGCGGGCTGCGATACTCGTGTACCAGCGTGAAGGTAGGACTGGTGACGTCTTCTTCGGATGCAGCCTCGAAGGCGGCGGCGATTCCCTTGATGAGCGTGGTCTTCCCTGCTCCCAAGTCACCGCGCAGAAGGACGAGCTTCGGTGGAGCGAGCAGACCCGTCAGCGTCCGCCCGAAGGCGGTGGTCTCCTCTGCGGAATGAGTAATGACTTCTCGCGTTGTGCCGATGGGCATCGGCAACAGTATAACGAGCGTGAAAGGCGAAGGGCGATGGCGCGGGCGAAGTCTTAGAACAACGACTTCGGAGCCGACATCTGGCCGGGATTCATGGCCAGATAACTCTGGTCCGCCACCGACTGCAGCGCCATGCGCAGGTTGCGATGATCATCATCGCCCAGCGCAATGAAGCGGAACGGCTGCAGTGTGCCGTCAGTCGCCTTGCGGGTCGGAGACAGCATCTCTGCCATCCCGATCACGGTCCCGACCTTAGTCTGAAAGCCGATCTCGACAAAGTCGCCCTGGCTGAGCGGTTTGGTCAACTTGAGCAGTCCGCCGGTGACGGAGATGGAGAAAAGTTTGCCTCGGGAACGCTGGCCGTCGTCGAATCGGATGGCAGCGAGCACGGAACCGCCGAGTTGCACACGGGCCGCGCGCTTAGTGGGGTGCGGTTGGGGGAAGTGGGTCATAGCCAAAAAGGACTATGACTTATGTGCCATTGTTACGGGAAGATTACTAGAGAGCTAGTCCAGATTCGCGTCTACATTACCTACCTTATGCGCTGTAAACATTGTACTTCAAGCACATAGCCTTGTTAACCCATTAGTAAACAGCCCCGTGTCCGGTCGGGATCAGAACAAGCTATGCCACTGCGGGAAATCCAACCCGTCGCAGCAGCGACTGGAATCTCGCGTCGGAGCGCAAGGAATCCAATCGTGGATCAGCCTTAAGGGACCAGGAGAGTTCAACCGATCTCTCCTGGTATGCCTTCTCCAAGAACTCGAATGCCTTCTGCTTTTCGCCCAGGCCGGCATAGATCGTGGCCACAGCATATGGGGAAATCTCACTCGCGGATTTCTGCTCCAGATCGTGGAGAATTTTTCTGGCTTCCGCGACCTTTCCGATACCGACGTATCCGTATGCCAACGCGGCGAGTGCATCCTGATTCGCACCCGACAGTTCGACCGCTTTCTGGTATTCCGAGACTGCCTGGACTCGTTTGCCGGTGGCGTCGTATCCGATTCCGAGATAGAAATGCATAATCCATTCGCCCGGATTCGACATCAACCCTCTCTGGCTCGCTTCTACCAGACGATCGAAGTCCCTTAATTGGTAATACGTTCCCGATTCCGTCATAGCTGAACTGGGACCTGGATCCAATTCCAAGCTTTTGGCGAGTTCGGCCAGGGCTTCCTCGCGACGGCCAATCTGGCTCAAGTACAGAGTACGATCCTCGTGCGCGCAACTGTAACTTGGAGCACGCGCGATCGACTGGTTGAGTTCTTCCTCCGCGGCCTTCCAATTCCAGTCGAATCGCCAGCTCAGGAGCGCCAACGTATCGTGCACTTCCCCGATACTGTCGTCCAATTCCAAAGCCTTACGGATAGCGTCTTTCGCAGAGCGGTAGGCGAGGTCCGCACGCACTTGGCGGAAGAATGCCGAATACGTATACGAATCCGCCAGCCCTGAGTACGCCAGAGCAAAGCCTGGATCCTTTTGAATTGCCTGTTCGAAATAGCTCCGCGCGGCTGTGAGATCTTGTGGCCTCGAGAACAGGTTCGTCATATAGAAACGACCCTGCAGGTACGCCTCGTATGCATCCGGATTTACAGTGCGTGCCGAGCGGAATCGGGCCTGCTGCTGCGGGCTGACTTGCGCGCGTACTTGTTGGGCAATGGCCTGCGCTACGTCGCTCTGCAAGCGGAGCACATCTCCCAGATCGCGTTCATAGGTCTCTGCCCAGAGATGACGATCGGTAGGCCCGTGCAGCAACTGTGCGGTGATCCGTACCCGCTTCCCGGAGCGGACGACTGAACCCTCAATGACCGCATCGACATTCAACTCGCGAGCGATTTCCGGCAGAGTCTTTTTTGTTCCCTTGTAGCGCATGACCGATGTTCGTGAGATCACGCGCAGCGAGCTGACTTTTGCGAGGTCCGTGATCAACTCATCGGTGATGCCATCGGCGAAATATTCCTGCGACGGATCGCCTGATAGGTTATCGAGCGGCAGAACGGCTAGCGAGCGCAACTGCAAATCTTCGGCAACGCTAGCGCGCGGCGACACGGGACGAACCATCCAGAAGGCAGAGGCGATGGAAGCCAGGACCAGCAGAGTAGCTGACAGCAACGCCGTGCGTCCCTTTTTCGTTGGCACCGGGACGGACACTTCGACGGGGTCGTCGGAACTGACCGGTTGTTCCGGTTCCTCAAGCTCAAGTCCTTCAACCTGTCCGATGAATCGGTATCCCCGGCGCGGAAGGGTCTCGATGTAACGCGGCTTTTGGGCAGAGTCGCCCAATACTTCGCGCAAGCGCGCAATCGCGTTGTGAAGGCTGTGGTCGAAATCGACGAAGGTGTCGGCCGGCCAGATTTGGGCGCGCAACTCGTCGCGAGTTACCAGATCGCCGGAGTGCTGGAGCAGAGCCGCCAGTACCTGCAGAGGCTGGCCCTGAAGACGAAGCTTGATGCCGCGCTTGCGGAGCTCTCCCACCCGCGTATCGAGTTCGAACGCGCCAAAACGGAGCAAGCATGCGGTCTGAGTGTGAGCGGACACTTCAAATCCCCACGAATAGCAAGAAGGCTATCACAAGCTTGACCTTTGAGAATCCTCGCGGGGCGCGCCAAATGTCTATTTTTTGCAATCATTTGGCAATGGAGGAAACTTTGGGGTGCGATGGAGCCGCGGAAGATTGACGCATCCGCGTTCTGCGTTCAACAGTGATTCCAACAAGACAGCGTACGAACGGAAAATCGCGGCGAACCTGTAGTTGGCACGCAGCCGGATCGTCGGACGCAATTCCTGAACCACAATAGAAGGAGAGCAGTATGAGAATCACTATGAAGTTCGGTCTGCTAGCTGGATGTTTGATGTCTTTAATGGGGACGGCAGCGTTGGCGCAAGAGCGGGAGAAAGAGCAAGCTCCGGCCGTGCCAGCCCAGGTCGTCGCGCTCGACGAATGCGACCCATCCACTTTTAACGCGGCAATTGGCCCGGACTTCTGCAAGAACGTTGCTCTGGGAGCTGCCACCACATTCAACGATCTGTTTGCCAAAGCCAAGGCCGGAACTCCGGACCCCGGCTGGGACTTTGAGCCGGATCTTTTACACATCCGCAAAGGAACTCCACTTGTCGTAACCGACCAGGGCGGCGAGCCTCACACCTTCACCGAAGTGAAGAAGTTCGGCGGAGGCTTCATCACCGATCTGAATGCCGGCGAGGAAACGGTGCCCGAGTGTGCTGGTGGCTTCAAGAACATAGACGTTGCAAGAACCCGCATCCTGCAGGGCAGCCAGCTACAAGTAAACGGCCTGTCCAAGGGAGAGCACAAGTTCGAGTGCTGCATCCATCCCTGGATGCGCATGACGGTCGACGTGAAGTAGTTCGGCTTCGACTCTCTCCTGGGCAGGTTGCAGAGTCGATTCGGCGAGTCCCCATTCATTGCGCACGCCTATGTGTGAAATGAATGGGGATCTGCTTTTGTTTAGAGTCCTCGGACTCGTTGAAAAGCTTCCGGCAGGGCTTCGATCAGGTCAGTCGCGACCAGCGACTGCTCGCCCATCGTTTCGCACGCGATGTCGCCGGCCAAGCCATGCAGGTGTACGGCTGCCGTAACGGCCTCGATGATTTTCTGTGGATTCTGAGCAAGCATGCCCGCCACCATGCCGGTCAGGACATCACCCGTGCCGCCGGTCGCCATCCCCGGATTTCCCGTGGTGTTTACCCAGACTTCGCCGTCAGGCTGTGCGATGAGCGTTCTATGACCCTTCAGCACGACGATGACTTCGTGCTCACGCGCGAATGAACGAGCAACACCGATGCGATCCCGCTGAACTTCGGGAATCGATAGGCCCGTCAACCGCGCCATCTCGCCTGGGTGCGGTGTAATCACGAGCCCGCGCCCTTTTCCGCTCAGCTTATCCGCCGTGCCGTCGAAGGCGTTCAATCCATCAGCATCCAGGACAATTGACATCGGGTACTTTTCCACTACCGTCCGGACAAACTCCGAAGTTTCATCGTCGCGCGAAATTCCCGGCCCCACCGCCAGGACTGTCTTGCCTTTTACTAGGTTGTCGATATGTGCGTACTCGAGGGCGCGTAAAGAGATTGTTCCAGCTTCCGTTTCTTCGCAGGGCTCTGTCATGAGTTCCGGATGGAATCCGGCCACGGTGGCCAGCACGGACTTCGGCGTTGCCACTGTCGAAAGTCCCGCGCCGGTGCGCAGAGCCGACATGCCAGCCATGGCTGCTGCTCCCGCTTTGCCGACAGATCCTCCGATCACCAGCACGTGACCGAAGCTGCCTTTATTTGCGTCGCGAGGTCGCGGCCCGATCAGCCGGGCAACTTCTTCCGCGGTGATGAGATTTAGCTGCAGCGTGGAAGTAATCGCGCCGTTTGGAGAGCCGATCGGAATCGCCACGGTTGGCCCATCCGTCAGATCGCCGAACACGTGTGCAGGGCGCGGAGCCGTGAACGTGACGACCGCGTCCGCGCGCGCGACGGCGCCGACCTGCGGGCCCATCGCGTCGGCATCAGCGCCGGAGGGAATATCTACCGCAACAATGGGAGTTTCTGTGGCGTTCATTGCCGCGATCGCCTCAGCGTACAGTCCGCTCACGGGCGGCCGGAAACCGGTACCGAGAATTGCATCCAACAGCAGATCGTCTTCGCCAAGCCTTGCACGGGCTTTGACGAATTCCACGGAAGTCGATGCCACCTCGGGGGCGAATCCCATGCGCTTCAACATCTCGGCCGCATCACCGCGCAACTCATTCGGATTTGCTAGTAGAACAACAATCACTTTCCTGCCCGCTTCGCGCAGCTTGCGAGCCGCGACGAAGCCGTCGCCACCGTTGTTGCCTTTCCCGCATACAACGTTAACGCGGTTCGCATCCGGAAAATTCTGCAGCACGAAATCCGCCACCCCCGACCCAGCATTTTCCATCAGCGTGAGCGAAGGCACGTCAAATCGTTCGGTGGTGACACGATCGATTTCTCGCATCTCGGCAGCGCTGACAATTTTCATGACTGGGAAGCCGCCATCTGTTCGACCTGGCGGAGTTGAGCGGGTTCGCCCATGGCAATCAGGAAGTCTCCGGCCTCAATGCGATCGTCGGGCGCGGGGTTAAAATGCATGCCTTGGCTGCGCTTGATGGCTAGAACTATGACGCCGCGCTCCTGGCGAATGCGGGAAGTCTCGATCGTCTTTCCAGCAAAACTGGATTGCGGGCCCACGGAGATTTCCCCGATCTCGAGATCGATGCCGAGATGGGTAGTGGCTGTGTCGAGGAAACTCACTACGTGCGGACTCAAGAATGTCTGCGCAATCCGTTGTCCGGCAAAAGAGTAGGGTGAGACGACCGAGTCGGCGCCTGCCGTCACCAGATGCTTCTCCGCATCCTCTTCGCTGGCGCGGGCAATGATTTTCAACTTCGGATTCAAGGCGCGTGCTGTGAGAATGATATAGAGGTTGGTGGCATCGGTGGTGGTCGCAGCCACGAGACCGCGAGCCTGTTCGATGTGTGCTGCACGCAGTGTCGGCTCTTTGGTGGCATCGCCGATCAGCACCAGCCATTTTTCGTTGTTGTACCGCGCCGCTTTCGTCTCGTTGTTCTCAATGATCACGAACGGCACCGGCCGGCGCGCCAGTTCCCGAGCCGCGCTACGTCCGACACGTCCGGCGCCACAGATGATGTAGTGGCCATTGAGGCGGTCGATGTCGCGTTCCATTCTTCGCCTGCCAAAAAAGCTGCGCAGCTCGAATTCTAGCAAAGCTTGCGTGAGCGCCCCGATCGCCAGAAACACCAGCGAAACTCCGGCGACGATCACGCAGACGTTGAACACGCGCCCCGCATGCGACAGAGGATGTGTCTCCTGGTACCCGATCGTCGTGAGCGTCGTCACGACCATGTAGAAACCGTCGAACCACGACCAGCCTTCGATGAAATGAAAGCCTGTCGTTCCCGCGACGACCACGAGCGCCAACGCGAGGCCAATCAGGCGAAGGTTGTGGAGAGCTTTCATAAGGGCAGTCGCTAGTCGCCAGTCAGTTGATGGCTGGTAGCGGGTGGCCGATACCAAAGCTGGCCAGCGACTAGCCATCAGCGACCAGCCATCAGCCGTCAGCATTGTGCCGGCGACTAGATCCCGACGACTATAGAACACAAAGGCCCTCCGCGCAGTGCGGAAGGCCTTTGGCAACGGGAACTCGAACTTCGACTAGTCCGCCATCGTTGGGGTGCGGTCGAGGTTGGGTTTCGGCGCGTTGTACTCTCCGCGCTGCACCCGGCTGTGCTTCTTGCCGTAGAAGAAATAGATACACAGCCCAATCGCCAGCCAGATGATGAGTCGCGCCCAGGTTTCCTTGCCCAGACTGACCATCATTAGTAGCGATACTACGATACCCATGATCGGAGTGAACGGAATCCACGGCGCCACGAAAGCACGCGGCACATCGGTTCCCCGCTTACGGAGAATCCACACTCCGGCGCACACAATGACAAATGCCAGCAGCGTGCCAATCGAAACCAGTTCGCCCAGCACGTTGATGGGCGTGAGCGCCGCTACCGTCGCCACGCAGAAGCCCACCAGGATGGTCGAGATGTATGGCGTGCGGAACCGGGGGTGGATCTTGCACGCCCACGGAGGAAGCAGGCCGTCTCGCGACATCGAGAAGAACACGCGCGACTGTCCCAGCAGCATGACCACCATGGTGGAACTCAGGCCGCAGATTGCTCCCAGTTTCACCAGGATGCTGCCCCAACTCACGCCCGTGATGTCGATGCCGATGGCAATTGGATCCGGCACGTCGAGCGCAGTGTATTTCACCAGACCCGTCAACACTGCTGCCACCAGGATGTAGAGAATCGTACAGATGACGAGCGATCCGAGAATGCCGATGGGCATATCGCGCTTGGGATTCTTCGCTTCTTGCGCCGCCGTCGAGACGGCGTCAAACCCAATGTAGGCGAAGAAAATTACTCCTGCGGCAGTCGCAATGCCCGACCACCCGAAGTCCCCATAGTGTCCCGTGTTCGCCGGAAGAAACGGCGTCCAGTTCGCGACCGCTTCGGCGCGATGTCCGAGGATGTAGTTACCACCTAGAATCAGGAAGACAATGAGTACGCAAACTTTGACCACAACGATCAGCGAGTTCAAATTCGCCGATTCCTTGATACCGATGACCAGAACCACGGTCACCATCATGATGCCGAGGAAGCCAAACAGGTTAAAAATGGAAGACTGATGCGGAAGGGTTGCGGGATCGATCTGCTTCAGCGCAAGCACTTTCTGAAACTGCGCTGTCAGGCGTTCCCAGTGCCCGTTGTACATGACGAAAGTTGTTCCCGGCGAGCCAGCGAGCTTGGGTGAAAGCCTGATGCCGAATTCTCCCAGGAAACTGAGAACGTAGCCGCTCCAGCCGCTCGCAACAGTTGCCGCGCCCAGCGCGTACTCCAAGATGAGGTCCCAGCCGATAATCCAGGCGATCAACTCTCCCAAGGTCGCATAACCATAGGTGTATGCGGACCCCGCAATCGGGATCATGGAGGCAAACTCGGCATAGCACAACCCGGCAAAGACGCACGCGACGGCTGCCAAAGTAAAGGAGAGAATGATGGCAGGACCAGCATGATTGGCAGTCGCCGTCCCAGTGAGCACAAAAATACCCGTGCCGATGATTGCGCCGATACCCAGCGAAATCAGGTTGCCGGGACCGAGCGCGCGCTTCAGGCTGTGCTCGCCCGTTTCGGAGGCTTCCGCCATGATCACGGGCAGTGGTTTTTTGGCCATCACATTAGCCATTCGGTTCTCCTGTTACCTCGTATTTGCTTGCGCCGCAGTTCAAACCGCACTCGCAGACGTCTTTTGATTCCGATTCCACAGGTAGTACACGGGGATGCCCAGCAGGACGATAATCAGGCCGGGCCACGTGTATTGCGGCTTGTAGCGCAATAGTACGACATCAATAAACAATGCCATCAGAATATATATTGCTGGAAGTACCGGGTAACCAATTGCCCGGTAGGGCCTGTCCGCGTCCGGATGCGTCCGTCGCAGAACAAACAAAGCGGCGATTGTGAGGATATAGAAGACCAGGACAGCGAATACGATGTAGTCCAGCAACTGGCCGTAGCTGCCCGAGATGCACAGGATGCAGGTCCACACCATCTGCACCATCAGCGAGACCGCGGGAGTTTTATACGTGGGGTGCAGTTTGGCCACACTTCGGAAAAACAGCCCGTCTTTGGCCATCGCGTAGTACACGCGCGCGCCCGAAAGAATCAGCCCGTTGTTGCATCCGAAGCTCGAAATCATGATGGCGATCGCCATCAGCGCTCCGCCTGCAGCTCCGAAAATCTGCGTCATCACCGCCGTACCGACCCGGTCTTCGGAAGCGTACTTGATTCCTCGCTCGAGGATGCTTGCACCGGTGGCACTGCCATCAAGCGGCAGGACGTTCAGGTAGATGACGTTACACAGCAGATACAAAAGAATTACAACGCCTGTACCCATCGCGAGCGACAAAGGCAGGTTGCGTTGCGGATTCTTCACTTCGCCGGCAGTGAAGGTAACGTTGTTCCACGCGTCGGCCGAGAACAGCGATCCGGTCTGCGCGACCGCCAGGATCGTCAGCGTCCCCACCAGCACCATCGGCCCACCGACCCCGACCTGCACGGAGTGTTGTGCGCCCAGGCCCGCGTTCTGCCAGAAGTGGCCATTGAAATTGGCTGCGAGCGCCTGCGCGTTTCGTCCAATGAACAATCCGAATAACACCAGTGCAGCCAGCGCCGAGACCTTGGCCGCGGTAAAGATGTTTTGGATGATCGCACCAGTTCTTACGCCGAAAATGTTGATGATCGAGAGCGCGACTACCACAAGAATCGCGACGAGATTCTGTGTGCTGAGTCCGACATCCATGTTGCCCAGCACCATGGGACCAATCGGAATCTGCGGCACCTTCCAGAGGTGAAGGACCCAGTGCGTTGAAGAAATCGAAGGAAAGAAAATGCCGAGGAACTTGCCGAACGCTACACCTACGGCCGCGATCGTTCCTGTCTGGATCACAAGGAACAGTGTCCAGCCGTACAGGAATCCCCAGAGCGGCCCGAGGGCTTCTCGCAGGTAGACATATTGCCCGCCAGCTCGCGGCATCATGGCTGCCAGTTCGCCGTAGCTCAATGCTCCAACGATCGTCATGAACCCAGTGACGAGCCACGCGCCCAGTAGCAGGGCGGGCGAGTTCACCTCGCGCGCGATCTCTGCCGACACAATAAAGATGCCCGAGCCGATCATCGAGCCCATCACCAGCATGGTCGCGCTGGTGAGCCCGAGGGCTTTGACGAGTTCTTTATCTTGATGAGAGTGAATGTCCCAATCGCTAGCGGGCTCCGGGGTCGATGAACTGGTCTGGGTACTCACGTCCCTCCCTGGTTGATGGAGCGACGGGCTTCCTCGCCCGTCGAAGCTGCTAAAGAGTGGTAAAAGACAGCGGCCACTTTACCCCAGAATGCGGAAAAATTCCTCTGCTGATTTGCGGGGCTCCCGTACCAAGTCGGATATCACGGCCACGCTGTCTGCACCCGCTTGAATGACCTCTAAGGCATTTGCCCGGGTGACCCCGCCGATCGCTACCAGTAGCTTGCGGGTTAACTGACGCGCCTGGCGCACTCCCTCTACCCCAATCACGGGATCTGGCCGCTCCTTACTGCTCGTAACAAACACGGGACCGATGGCAATGTAGTCCGCGGTTGTTGCGTCCGCTGCCTGCACTTGCTCAGGATTGTGAGTCGAGACACCGAGCCAAGGATCTGGCCCGATCACTCGCCGCGCACCTTCCGGTGAGAGATCGTCCTGCCCGACGTGCAGCCCGTCGTATCCCGCAGCAAGGCAGAGATCAGCGCGGTCATTCATGATGAGCCGGACCGGTCTCCCGAGTCGCCGTCTCAATTCGCGCGCATCTTCGAGCGTCTGCTGGGCAGTGCTGATCTTATTCCGATACTGCAGTAGCGTGACGCCGCCGGCAGCCAAATCTTCGGCGGCCGCAAATAGAGACTCGCGATTCGAAAACTGGGAAGAATCCAGAATCGGGTAAAGCCGCGGAAGCTGGAGGATTCTGCTCAAGAATTAACGCGTCCAGGATTGTCGTCAGGCGGCGGGCTCGGCTTTCTTCTTTTCGAGGAAGCGCTCAATGAAGCCGGTATCAAAATTTCCCGCGAGAAAATCCGGATCCGACAGGATTCGCCGATGCAACGGGATCGTGGTGTAAATCCCTTCCACAATAAACATCCCGAGTGCCCGGCTCATGCGCTGGCAAGCTTCGTTGCGATCTTTCCCACGCACGACCAGCTTGGCGATCAGCGAATCGTAGTAGGGCGGAATGACCCCCTCGGCATAGGCGGCGGTATCGATGCGCACGCCCGTCCCACCCGGCGGATGGAACGCTGTTATCTTCCCCGCGGATGGGGTGAACTTCTCCGGATGCTCTGCGTTGATGCGGCATTCGATGGCGTGGCCGCGATGTACCACCGGACCTTGCAGCACGTCTTTCAGTTTCGCGCCGCCCGCAATCATGATCTGGCTCTTCACCAGGTCCACGTCCGTGACCATTTCCGTGACTGGATGCTCGACCTGGATGCGCGTATTCATCTCGATGAAGTAGAGCCGCTTGTCTTGATCCATCAGAAATTCGATCGTGCCGGCATTCTGATATCCCACCGAGCTAAGCGTCTTGCCGAGAACCTCGCCAATCTGCGCTCGCAACTCCGCACTCACCTGCAGCGAGGGGGACTCCTCAAGCAGCTTCTGGTGCCGCCGCTGGATCGAGCATTCGCGCTCGCCCAAACTGATCACGTTTCCATGCTCGTCCCCAAGAATCTGGAACTCGATGTGGCGCGGGTGCTCGACATACTTCTCCATGTACAGGTCACCGTTGCCGAAAGCCGCTGCCGCTTCCTGTTGCGCCTGCCGGTAGAGCGCGGCCAACTCCGGCTCGCTGCGAACGATGCGCATGCCGCGCCCGCCGCCTCCGGCCGATGCTTTGATAATGACCGGGTATCCTACCTGCCGGCCCCACTCGGCTGCTTCTTCTTCTGAAGCAATCACCCCATCCGAGCCGGGCAAAATCGGCACACCGTGTCGTTTCATCGCCGCGCGAGCCTTTTCTTTTTCGCCCATCAGGCGGATCAGGTCCGGCGAAGGACCAATAAACTTCAGGCCGCTCGTCTCACACACTTCAGCGAAGTTCGCGTTTTCGGACAGCAGTCCGTAGCCCGGATGGATCGCATCCGCATTCGCAATTTCTGCCGCGCTGATGACGCCGGGAATGTTCAGGTAGCTTTGCGCGAGCTGCGGGGGCCCGATACAGATGGCTTCATCGGCGAAGCGCACGTGGAGGGAATTTCGATCGGCTTCACTGTAAATCGCGACTGTGCGGATGCCCAGCTCTTTGCAGGCACAGATGATGCGCAGGGCGATTTCCCCGCGATTCGCAATCAGGATCTTCTTGAACATGCGGTTTCAAAAGTGTCGTCACGAAGTTTTGCTCGCGACAGAAAGGGAGCTCCGTGAGCTCCCAGGAATTTTCACGCTCTCACTTGGTCGGCCGGACGGCAAACAACTCCTGCCCGTATTCAATCGGCTGTCCATTCGCGACAAGCCGTTTCACTAGCTCACCCGCGACGTCCGACTCGATCTCGTTCATCAGCTTCATCGCTTCCACGATGCAGAGCACTTGTCCGGTGGTAATCGTGTCGCCCGGTTTCACGAATGGCGGCGAACCCGGCGAGGGAGACTCGTAGAACGTCCCCACAATTGGCGATCGCACCATGTGCAACTCCTCTTCCGGTTCTGGCGCCGGCGTTGCTGGCGGAGCGGGACTCGCAGGAGCTGCAACAGGTACGGCTCCAGCCGGACCCCCAGGAGGCGTCGCGCTCGGTACAGCAAAGTAGCGAGTATCCGCAAGCGGCGCCGACCCAGGTTCGGCGGCGCGCTTGATGCGCACTTTTACATCCCCGCGTTCGAGTTCGAACTCGGCAATGTCCTTCTCAATTAAAAATTCTATGAGTTCTTTAAGCTCTTTTTGATTCATCGTCTGCGGTGGGACTGCTCTCTACCCGCCAGAATGACCGGAAGCGCGGAAGACTTCCGAAAAACATGCTGCGCTGGGACTCACTTAGCCAACTTCTATGAAATCTTTCTGCGTCGGACTCAACACCTCACAGCCCTGCTCGGTCACGACCACCATGTCTTCGATGCGCACACCCCATTGCCCGGAAAGATAAACTCCAGGCTCAATCGTAATTACCATTCCCGGTTGCAGGATTTCCTGCTGGCCTTTCGCCACGCGGGGAGCCTCATGAATTTCGAGCCCCACTCCGTGCCCAGTCGAATGCGTAAAATACTTTTCTAAGCCCTTCTTTTGCAGAGTCTTACGGGCGGCACGATCCACCTGCTCGACCTTAACTCCCGGCCGAACAGCGGCAATCGCTTCCTGCTGCGACGTGAGCACCGCATCATAAATCCGGCGGGCTTCCGCAGTCGCAGCGCCCACGTATACAGTGCGGGTGCGGTCCGAACAATAACCGTGGAGTATAACACCGAAGTCGCAGACTACGAATCCCCCGGCCGGGATGGCAGCGGCGGATGCGCGGCCGTGAGGGAGTGCGGCTCTCGGTCCAGAAGCAATAATAGTCTCGAATGACATTCCCTCGGCGTTGCTCCTGCGGGCCGCGTACTCCATCTCGGCTGCCACCTCGATCTCGGATACTCCCGGACGGATGGTGTGCAGTGCCTGATTGAAGAGTCCGGCCCCAAGTTCCACTGCCAACCGGATTGCCGCGATCTCATCGGCATCCTTTACCATGCGCGCCTGCTCGACGAGTGGGGGCGCTTCGCGCAGCCGGACGTTTTTGGGAAGCGCCGCGGCGAGGTTTTTTCGCGAAAGCACCGAGACGTACTGAGCTTCGATCCCCAGCGTGCGAGCTTTCGTGCTGTGGTTGCGGCGCGGCCCGCGACTCATCCACTCAGCCGCTGCGATCGCCGGTGCCTTCTTTGTAATGACAATTTTGTGCGCGCTGACCTGAGCCTTAGCTTGCTCGGCGTAGCGGCTGTCTGTAAAGAAGATACTGCCACTCGCTCCGAGCAGTAAGGCGCCCGCGCTGCCAGTAAAGCCACATAAATAATGAATGTTCAGAAGGTGCGATACCAGAAGGGCGTCGTATCGCGCGCGAGACAATGCCTCGCGCAGACGCGCCTGTCGGCCAAAGTAGTCCATTGCGAGCGAGTGTATCAGGAGGTGCGCCAGGATCGAACCCAGATCGGCTATCCCCTAAAACAAAACCGCCGGCTCGGAATTGCCTGAGCCGGCGGAGACTTTTACTTCAACAACCCGCGTTTATGTCTGAATGATGCGCGGAGTGATGAAGAAAATCAATTCCTGGTTCGAGGTGGTCACGCTGCGACGCTTGAACAGGTTGCCGAGAGCCGGAATGTCGCCCAGCAGCGGAACCTGTGTAATGTTCAGCGAGTTGTTGGTCTGGATAACGCCACCGATCACCACCGTGCCACCATCGGTCACGAGGACTTGCGTGGTTGCCTGCTGCGTGATCAATGTGGGGTTGCCCTGCACGGTGCGGCCGAAGTCAGGCGTCGTGTTCTCGACGTCGACGTTCAGGAAGATCGTTCCTTCCGACGTGATCTGCGGAACGACGGTAAGCCGCAGGAACGCATCGACGTAGGTCACGGTAGGCGGACCGCCCAACTGCGCCTGCGTCACGATCGGCACGCGCACGCCCTGGCGAACCAGCGCCTGGATGTTGTTCTGCGTGACAACGCGCGGACGAGACAGAATCTTCAACAAGCCGCGAGACTCGGCCAGCGTCAGAATGGTGTCGATACGCACATTGTTGCTGGCATTGATGAAGCTCAGACCGCTCGTCGGGCTGGTGACCGGCAGGTTCGAGAACAGAGGAATAATCTGTCCGGTCGAAGATCCGCCAGCCGTGATGTAGGTCGGGTTCAGGCCGTTGGTGAACAGCGGAGAGTTCGCCGCTGCGCCACCCACTGCCGTGTGTCCGTTGCCCCATCCAAAACCGAACTGCGTACCGATGTCACGCGCGAAGCTGCGGGTAGCAGCCACGACACGCGCTTCAATCTCAACTTCCTGTGTCTTGCGGTCCAGCTGCGTGAGCAACCGGTCGAGCGCCGGAATGACATTCGGAATATCCGAAATGATCACGGCGTTGGTGCGATCGTCAGAGATTACGTCGCCGCGCTGCGAGAGGAACTTCTTGATGGTCGGAACCACATCCTTCGAGTGCGCGTAGCTGAGGAAGCGGGTGACTGTGACTTTCTCGACCGCCAGCGCTTCCGATTCCTGCTGGGCGCGCCGCGCGTCGGCTTCCTTCTTCAGCGTGTCGACCGTGGCGATGCGCAGAACGTTGCCTTCCAGCTCGCGTGCCAGGTCGTTGTTCTTGAGTACGATGTCGAGCGCCTGATCCCACGGCACGTCATCCAGAACGATGGTCAGGGTTCCGTGGACGTTAGGATCGAGCACAACGTTCAGTCCGCTGATTTCGTGAATCAGACGGAAGAAATCTTTGAGGTCGACGTCTTTAAGATTGACCGAGATCGGCTCGCCCGTGTACTTCGGACCGCTGGTCGCGGGGGTCTGCGACATCTGGGTCTTCTGTTCGGCTGCGAGATTGACCGCGGGCTGAATCGCCGTCGAGGCTGCCTGCGCCGCTTGCGGCTGCATCGCTGACGAGCTGGCATTGACCGGGAGGAGTGCGGATGCCGGCTTGTCATTGAACTTGGCCGCGGCTTCGAGCGCGCGCTGAGCAGGCTCAACCGGAGCAGTTTTCGCTTCGGTCGGCTCGGTGGTCTTGGTCTCATCCTTCGGTTTGTACGAAGGCTCAACGAAGACATAATCGGTGGCCGACTTCGCAGCCGTCGGCGCCGCTGGCGTCACGACGGGCTGGGTGACGGCGACGTCCTTTTTCTGGGGCGTCGAAGTCTTTTCCGGAATGGCGGGCGTCATCACCATCGAAACCGTTGTGAGCTTGGGGGCTGCGGGCGCGGCCGACTTGGCCACGACCACAACGCTCTTCGTCGCCTTGACCGCCTTTACAGGCGCCACGCCGGGATACAACTTCACGGCAAACTGATTGTCGCTGCCGGGAACGAGCTCGAACTTGCAAGCCTGGTCGAGATCGACCACGACCCGTGTGCTCGGCGGCGTTTGGCCATTCATGCCAACGCGCACGCCCTTCACGCCGTCGCTGTCGACCGCGATCTGGTGCTGACCGGTCACGGCGACCGTGTTCGGCAGATCGATCACGACCCGGGCCGGCGAGCTCAGCGTGCTCAGCTTGGGGGTCACTGACCCACGAGCCGAGAATTCCACGCTGATCGTGCCGTCGCCATGCACCACGTTCACATGCTGTAAGGCAGCATGCTCTGCGGCGGCGGTGCCCGAGTTCTGTGTCTGTGCCGCTGCGGTCATCATCACCAGGACGACCAGCGGTAGAACCACACCCAGCAGTTGCTTTCGCATTTCGCTTCTCCCCCACACGCGCCGGCCACTCGGCACAGCCCGTGTCTTCGTCAAGCTCGCTTCCAATTTAGGACTCGCCAATCTATACAGCCGGCGTCAGAATCCGTTTCACTACATCTTTCGTAAACGGTTTTCCCAGCCGGTCTTGAACTGTTTGCTTGAACACGATCGAATCGACCGTGATCTTTACTACGTACCCGTTGAACACGGGATCGTTCTCCCGCAGAAAATAAGCTTTGTTCAAGCCGTTGGTCACGACCGCGATCATTCCGTTGTCGGACTTCACGACTCCGTGCAGCGCGATCTGCTCGATGTCCAGGCATTTCTTTCCCGTGCTGCAGCCCGAACCCATGGAGCGGTTCACTACCGGGCTGATGAACGGATCCCGCTTCCCGGTCATCGAGTACTTCTTGTCTTCCGGCTTCTCGTTCTTGGCTACTTCCTTTTCGCCGCTCGCCGCGTTGGTGTCTTTCGACGGGCTCGCCGGAGTCGCCGCGATCTTAGTCGCCGGTTTCGTGGAAGTCTTGGCCGGCACCGCTGCCGCTTGCGTCTTAGCAGTTGCGGGCGTGGGCTTGGTCGCCGGAGTTGCTGTTTTGGCCGGCACGACCTTCACGTCCGGCTTCGCAACCGTCGCCTTTGTAGGCGCAACTGAAGGCTTCGCCGATGCCGTGATCCCTTTTGCCGGAATCACCGTAGGCTTCGCGGCTGGCGTCGCCTTCGCCGGAACCACTGCTGGCTTGGCAGTCGTGGTCGCGGTGGCCGGAACGATCGTGGGCTTTGCCGGAGCGGGCTTCGAGCTCGTGCTCGCGGTCTTCGCCGGAGTCGCCGCCGGTTTCGCCTGCATGGCCACCGGGCTGATCGAAATCACCGCCGGCTTCGGGCCCGTTTGCACGGTCGCCGCAGAAGGCTTCGCTTTTGCCGCTGGCGTGCTCGCCGTCGGCTGCGTTGTCTTCGTATCCGAATTGTTGGCGGAACTTTGCGCCCAGCAGGCGCCCGCCGAAAGTGCCAACACAACGATGCCAGTGGTCAGCTTCATAAGCTCTCCTACTTCTTCACCGCAGGCTGGCCAGGTTTGCCGGCGCCCGCCGGATCCAGGTCATGGCTGAAGAACGTCGTCGCTTTCACCGTCGCCACGATGCTCTCATTCGGTGCGTACTGATAAGTTTTCTTCGCCTTCGCGTCTGCGGGCTTGCGGGTGGTCGACACCAGCAGGTTCGAGACGTTCACGATGCGTTCGAGCTTGCCCACGCGATCGAAGAAACCCAGCATCGAATAGTAGGGGCCGTCGAGTTCCATTTCGAATGGAACCTCGGTATAGAAATCCTTCTGCGCCACCGGCTGCGCCGTGTAGCGCCGGATCTCGATGCCCGCCTTGGAAGCTTCCGCATCCAGCATGCGCATAAAGCCGTCGACTTCCTTCTCATCCGGCACGATGCGCCGCTCGATATCCAGCTGTTGCTTTAGGCTGGCCAGCTGGCGCTCCATCTCCGCCAGCTTCGGCCGGTACGCCTCTAACTCGGCGTTTTCCTTCCGCTTGGACTCGAGCTGGGTTTGCGCCGCCGTGTTCTGGTCGCGCTCGCTCTTGAACACGGTGAAGTACAGACCCGCCGTGACCAGAGCAGCTCCCCCCAGGACCACCGCCCACTGCTTGATGCCCGACATTTCCCCGAAATTCGCCATAGTTCCTGCCTTTAGGACTTCGTCTTCTCGCAGCTCAGCGTGAATTGAAACGCCTGCATGTCTTTGATCGTCTCGTCCTGAATGCTTTCCTTGATCTCCACGTTGCGGAAATAGCCCGTCTTCTGGAGGTTCGACATCAAGTTGGCTACCGCATCGGTGCTCAGCGCCATACCTTCGATATCGACGCTCGCGCCCTGATCCTTCAAGTTGTTCAACCAGACGGCTTCCGTGTTGTTGACGGTCTCGCCCACCATCGCCATCAGGTTCACCGGGCCACCCTGGTTGTTGGCGTTGCGCAACTGGTCAATAACATCCACGCGCCGCTTGTAGTTTTCCGCTTCGCGTTGCCGCGCCATGTAGCGCTGCTTCACATCGGCAAGCTCGCGATTTTTCTGTTCGGCCTGCGTCATCTTGGTTGCGATGTCTTTCTTCTGCGCGTCCAGGTGATACCAGGTGTACAGATTGAACGCGGCCGCCAATCCAAAAGCGATCAGGACCTTCAGCCTGGGCGAGCCAACGTCGCCGACTTCCATGGTCGGCATCGACGGCATGGCCGAGCGCTTGTTCTTCGGTTTCGGTGCTTCCAGCAGATTGATTCGGATCATAGGTCGCTAAAACTCCTCAAAGCCAAGCCCACCGCAACCGCTAGCTGGCCCGCGTTCTGCTCGATCAGTTCCGCTCCCATTCCTTCGGCCGGAGGCGCAATGCGTTGGAACGGATCGAACAGTTCCACCGGCATCGAGAACTCCTGGCGCAACCCTTCCACCAACCCCGGCACCCTCGACGAGCCGCCCGCGAGATAGATCTTCTCGATGTGCTCGCCCGCCGCGCTGGCGCGGAAGAAGTCAAACGTCTTCTGAATTTCCAGCACGATGATTTCGGTCACCTGTTGCAGGATGGGCGTCTTGGCGTCTTCGCTGACCGTGCCCACCTTTTGCCCCAGCTTCAACGCTTCCGCGTCTTCGAAGCTCAGGTCCAGTTCCTTCTGCAACGAATCGGTGTACTGGTGCCCTCCCACGCTGACGTCGCGCGGGAACAAAGGCGTCGTACCCTTCACGATGTTGATGTTCATGACGCTGGCGCCCAGGTTCAAAAGCGCCACCACCTGCCCGGAAGCGGGCTCGTAGTTGTACTCGTAGCAGTTCTGCAGGGCCAGAGCATCGATATCCACAATAGCCGGGGTTCGGCCCGCCATCGAGAGTACGTTGGTGTAGTTCAAAATCTTGTCCTTCTTGACCGCAACCAGTAACACGTCCATCTGCGGGTTGCCGGCGTCTTCGGACAGGATCTGGTAATCAAGATTCACGTCACCCAGATCAAAGGGAATGTGCTGGGCGGCTTCCTTCTGGATCGTTTCAGCGAGTTCCTGATCGCTCATCGAAGGCAGCGAGATCTTCTTCACGATCACCGAGTGACCGCTCACCGCCGTGGCCACACTCTTGGCCTTGATCTGGTGGTCGGTAAACAACTTCGAGATCGCGCTCGACACTGTGCCCGAGTCCACGATCATGGAATCGACCACGATATCCGGAGCCAGCGGCTCGAGCCCTAGGTGTGCCACCTCGATGTCGCGGCCCTTCCGCCTGAGTTCAACCGCCTTGATGCTGGAGGAGCCCACATCGAGACCAACAATCGTCTTCGATCCGAATCCAAACATGTGCCCGCCTTTTTGGTAACGCCTGTTTGTAGCGCCGGCCTCTCGCCGGCCGTTCCGAGAGCATCTCGCCCTCAGGCTGTTTGTTTCCTACAACGATCCGGCGGCCTTCACTGCCGCTTTCGGTTTCCGTTTCGTGCGTACTTCCATCTGGTTCGACTTCTCTTCCATCCACTGGTCCAGCTTCGACTTCTTGAAGCGCCAGCGGTTCCCCAATTTGAAGGCCGGAATCTTCTGCTCATTGACGTACTTGTAGAGCGTGTCCGGACTCACTCCCAGGTACTGCGAAGCCTGGCGAATGTTCATCACTTCTCGCGAGTCGGCCATAGAGTTCACGTCCCTTCCACAGAATCAAGCCCTGCCTGCCGGCATCTCCGGCCGCTAAGGCAAACCTGGGGAGGAAATCCTTCGTTCAACTTCGTGTTCGAGCGGATTTCGGTGTGCAGAGCATATCTCAACCCCGGAAAACACGAGTTCAAGCCAAATCTCCGCGTTTTACTGGGTTTTATACCTGTTTCCTGGAAAATTACTTTCGTGTAGTTGCAGATTACTGCTACTGGTAGTGGCAGACGACTTAGTGACCACAATTAGGAGGGGTAGTTATACGCTGGACGCACCCCGGCCACGTTTAACATAACCAAAGTACTAACGACGGTACGAAGGTAGTAAGACGCGCGATAAGTTCAACAAATCAATGAACTAATCTGAGATTCGATATGGCGATGGCGAGCCGCCTCGTAACCCCTCCTTGCGTTTCGTCATGGTTCCGGAATTGCCCAAAATTGACCCTTTCGTTCCCTGTTTTCTAAGGTGCCTTGAACCGCC
The DNA here is from genome assembly GCA_035652655.1 of Terriglobales bacterium. Classification (GTDB taxonomy): domain Bacteria; phylum Acidobacteriota; class Terriglobia; order Terriglobales; family Acidobacteriaceae; genus Gp1-AA133. The sequence continues at coordinate 2,641 of DASRDJ010000345.1, read as the reverse complement.
ATCAGCGGTCCCCGCAAAAAACCGCATGAATCTTGCCCCGGATGTGCGCCGCATCACTTCGCTGGTCGCATTGCTTTGCTAGCGTCTGGAGTTCGACATCATCCTTTGAGGTGCCCTCTTGAAACTGCTCGTAATTGGTTCTGGCATGATGGGATCGGCGGCGGCCTTTGACATGTGCCGCCACGCGGACGTCGACTCCGTCACGCTCGCTGACAACGACCTGAAGCGCGCTCGCGAAGCGGCCGCTCGCATCAATCACATTCACGGCGGCAAAAAAGTGAAAGCGGTCGCGCTTGACGCGTCGAATGAGGGTGCCGCCTCCCGTTTGATGAAGGGTCACGTTGCCGCCTTGTCTGCGGTGCCGTATTTCCTGAATCTGGGTTTGGCAAAAGGCGCAATCGAGGCGCGCTGTCACTTTGCAGATCTCGGCGGCAATAACACAGTCGTGCGGCAAGAGCTTGCGCTTGCTTCGAAGGCCGAGAAGCGCGGCGTTGCCATCGCGCCCGATTGCGGCCTGTCTCCCGGCATGGCTTCGATTCTTGGGGGAGAACTAGTTCACCGTCTGGACGGCCGCGCCGACGCTCTGAAACTCTACGTCGGCGGCTTGCCCGAAAAGCCGATGCCACCGTTCCACTACCAGCTGGTCTTTTCGGTGGAAGGCCTGATCAACGAGTACGTGGAACCGGCGCGCATCCTGCGTAACGGAAAAATGTTGACTGTCGAACCGCTCACGGAGCCGGAAGAATTTCACATGGCTGGATTCGCCCCTCTGGTCGCCTTTCACACTTCAGGGGGAACGTCGACTCTGCCGGAAACGTTCGAGGGGCGGGTCGGGGAATGCTTCGAGAAGACTCTACGCTATCCGGGACACTTCGACTTGCTCTGCGAGTTGAAGGAGCTGGGATTATTTTCCAGCCAGAAGATGCAAGTGAACGGGAGCCAGATTGCTCCGCGCGCGCTGATGTCGAAAATCTTCGAAGGAAAATTCGCCAGCAAGGGGCCGGACGTCTGCATCATGCGACTCGAAGCCCACGAATCCGTTCGCACACCCGGCGTGCGCGGACTTCTGGGCGCGCGCCTGCAGGGGCGGGTCGCCACCTTCATCCTGGTCGATCACTACGACCCCAAAACCGACATGAGCGCAATGATGCGCACAACAGCTTTCCCTGCCTCCATCGTGGTCCAAATGCTGGCCTCGGGAGCGATTGCCAAGCGGGGCGCCGTTCTGCAGGAACGCGACGTTCCCGCGGATTTGTTTCTGGCGGAAATGGAGAAGCGTGGCATCCGCATACAGTACTCGATTCAATAATGGCCATGTTAAGCAACGACACTGCAGGGATTCTGGACACCACGCCGCCGACCCATTCAGAGATGCGACGAACCTGTTTGCTGTGACCTATCACGAAACCCGCATCGACTTGTACACTTCTCTAACGCAGGTCCCGAAAGCTACCCTTCCCTAGCACGGAGGATTCTTGCGCTACCTCGATCGCATGCAACCATTGGCGCTGGTGGCACTGCGCCTTACGCGCGGTATCATCTTCATCGCCCATAGCTCCCATAAGGTCTACGGGGGTCTGCACGACTATGCCAGGTTCATCGGCAGTCTCGGTGTGCCCGCGTGGCTCGGATATGTTTCGGCTTTCACCGAATTTCTCGGTGGCATTCTGCTGATTCTTGGATCGCTCACCCGGGTTGCGGCGTTCGCCCTCCTTATCGACATGATTGTGGCAATCGCTGAGGTGCACTGGAAGCACGGACTCATGGGCAGTGGCGGCTACGAATTTCCTCTCGCCCTGGCGACGATGGCGTTCGTATTGATTTTCTTCGGTGCGGGGCCCATCTCAATCGACGCCATTCGCGGGGGCAGGAGTTTCAGCGGGAACAAATCAAAATAATCTGGCCCCTCCCGCCTCAAATACATCGTGTCTAGACATAACAGGTAGACATCAAACCACTCTCACACTCGATCTGCTGTAATCGACTTTTTGGGAACGGGTTTAAAGCGAGGTGGCATCGATGGCGCGATAACGTCCAAACTTTTCTTTTAACGGGAGGCGCGGAAACGCGCTCTGGGCGCGGGTTTCGAGACAACTGAAACGGGTCGGTCGGTCTTGGCCCACACGAAGCTCACTAATGCGATGAGGCTTAGGAGATACAATGGCACGTTCCTCACGAACGCGGGTTCACCCTGCCAGTGAAGTGGCACGCATCTGCACGATTAAGTTAACTATTAAGTTAATTAAGGAGCAGCTCACGGGCTGCTCCTGATTTTTACTGTCGCACTCAGTCTCAGGTTGCCCCCTTACTTTTTCGTCCGCGATCTCTCGAATCACTGCGACCAACAACAGCGAGCTGGATGGCATCAGAGAAGTTGCGATTTGCCTTCCACTTCGTGACGTTGTGCAACATGCTTTGGGGCTTCTGTAGAAAGCCCTACGGTCAATGCCGCAGATCGCTAATCCTTCGAAAGCCGTTTGGTGCGAACGTGTCGGAATCAGTACTAAGCGCGGGCGAACAGGTCAAGTCGATCTGGGATATGGGTGGTTTGACAGGGCGGGAACTTTTGGCCCGTGCGTGGATTGGAATGAGCAAGAACGACCTGCTCAATCGCGGATACGAATTGGCCTACAACTTCTTG
>DASRDJ010000344.1:0-2820 GCA_035652655.1 Terriglobales bacterium | reverse complement strand
TATCTTGCGGCAACCGTGCAGAACCTCAAGCGGTTGGTGCGGTTCCTCACCCATAGACCTGAACTCCAAACCGTTACCGCGTGAGTCGGAAGTCACCAAAGAACTAGAAACACACAGAGGAAAGTACCGAAGGAAAACCACCGCGCCGACGGGACTTTTTCGACACACACAGGCGATTACACCAGCTTGCGGCGTCTGTTCGCCTTTTTCGAAGTCAACGAGTGTAATCGCGATTTATCGCCAATTGCCGGGCCGTTACCGCTCGACTCCGGTCAAATCGCGCTTCATGCTAACGTTTTGCCGGATGGCCAAGGTACCACCGATTAGCTCAACCTAGTTGCAACGGCACTAGAATACCTGGGTGTTTCCTTCTGTATTCATCACGATCTTGCTGCTTTTGGTTTACGCGCTCAGTGCCGGGCTGACGGGAGCGCTTAGCGGAAAATTAGCATCCGCTCTTTTGGGAATGCCTACGTCTGGCCCCTTGGAAGACGGGCTTCTCGGGATGTTGGGCTTTGTCCTGCTGGGTCTTGCTCTGGTATTTGTGCCTCCATTGGGCGACTTCCTCGGCCACAGATTTGCGAACCCTTCAATTGTGGTTCTCATTGCAGCTCCGGTACTGCCTTCGTTTCGACAACTCGTTCGCTTAGGACGGTATCTCTGGGGCAGTGCTCTCACTAAGAGACGTTTGGATCAACTACGCAGTCAATGAGTGTAATGATTCCATAACAATGTCGGCTCCCCGGCCCGAGCAAAGTTGATGGTGCAGAAGCCAACCAACAGGCTCGGGAGAAAGGAGCCGAACGTGATCATTATAGGTGGAAGGACCGCTGCACGTGCTCCTTCGATGAACATCTTTCAACATGCACTTCGGCGACCGAATAATTTTCTTAGTCTAAGCTGATAATCCACACATCGGTACGTGGCCCACCATTTCGCCCAGGTCCCAACTGATTGTCCCAAGATGAGGTAAAGAGCAAGAAGCGCCCGTCCGGCGAGATGCTGACGAAAGGAGCACTGTAGTAGTACTTTGGATCCCACGCCGCGCGGTTGTGTGCGAACCGCCAGATAGTTGATTGCAATCCGTCAGTTTCGATACAGAAAATCTCACCATCGTACGGTCGCGCAATCACTGTGTCTCCGTCGTAGCTATAGGTCGCGCCACAGACTGGAGCATTGTTGTTCAAGCGGCCGTTGCTCCATGCAAATCGTTTCTCCATTTCCCAAAAATGCGGAAGCTCCAGGGGATGCACTAGCTCATACCTAGCCGCCAGGTTCCCCAATGAGCGTTTGATTGTATTCATCTCATCAATTGTTCCAGCCGCATTGATGTAGCTTGAATAGCCCAGGGCTCCGTAACCGGCACAGTTTGGCCCCCCTTCACTCGGACATGCCGTAACTTTCAAAGTAGCGATATCCCACACGTAAAATCCGAAATGATCGACCGAAATCTTCACGTATCGGCCGTTACCTGAAATGGCTGCATGCCGAATCAGATAGCGGTCGCCAATCGACGCGTGGCCTACGATTCCCCATCGCCCGCCAATTTGACCGGTTTGTGTGTTGTACCATCTGCACCCAAGGCGCTTGTCATAGACAGTTACGAACATATGGGCACCAAACGCCTTGGCACCCTCTGATATGACCACGCGATTGTCACCGGCAGAGGCCGTTATGATGTAGTCGCTCGTCATATTGGTTGCAAGTGGCGGATTGGTCCCGCAGGTCTTCGTGTCAAGCAGCGGCAGTATGGATCCAGTTGAGAAACGATATGCAACAATGGAAAGCGGAGCACTGGGGAGTGTTCCATAGATCAAGTCCGGATTTCTTGAACTAAATGTCGGACCCGTTCGCAGGGGGATTCGCAGACCTTGTTGCAGCGATGCTCCGGGCAACGAACTGAAGCTAAACGTTGCTGGATCAAAGGCGAAAGCAAAATTAATCCCGCCTTCCCGAGTGAGGTAGAACTTCCGCCCGTCCGCACTCCAGGCATTCACCGGCCCTTCAGGGCTCATAAAGAAGCTTCCGGACCGAGCTAGATCGGTATTCTCGTCTGTCACACGAACTATGGAGCTTCCAAAATCCGGATCACTAAACGTTGTATTCACCGGAGGCGGAAACACTGGCGTTGCATGGCGGACTTCTCGATCAGTGAAAGCGCCTCGGTATGGCGGAATCCCTTGCCCCTCGACCTGGGCGCATACGAGAAGAGCAATTAGGCAGGAAAGAATCGCAAGAAACCACGATCGCTTCATGAGCGACCTCCAACAACGAAAGCGCAATTCTCGTAAGCTTATCTCCGCCTGTACGTTTGTCAACCTCTCACTCCACTGGAGGCGAAAAATGCTAGGAAAGAACCCAACGGTCCGCAATGGCATCCTCGTCTTCCCCAGACCAATCGAAAGCGTTGTTAAGGAGGAGCATGCTTGCCCACTGCTGCAACTGGCGCTGAATAACTTTGCCAGTTCTCGCCTTTTTGATGCGAAATCGATGTCTGCGCGTGTCACCTTGACAGGATTCTTCGGAATGCCAGCAGAGTACTCCACTGCTTGATGGGTAGCAGGACCGTCCAATGTGTTGAAGGCAATCTAGCTGATATTCCGAAAGCTCAGGTAGTTCGGAACGCATACGTACTCTGCTGACATTCTAGTTCTTGGGGGCCAGCTCCGCTGCGAAAGGTCAATGAGTGGGATGGGGAGTAGAGTCGAGAACAGGCGCAGTGACTGTAGTCTCCCGGTGGATAATTAAGTTGGCTTTCGCCTCGTCTCCGCAGTCCGGTTTGACTTGGTTCTGGTTCCTGTTCCCGCTCATCGAACCGGA
>DASRDJ010000343.1:0-2329 GCA_035652655.1 Terriglobales bacterium | reverse complement strand
TGCGCAGCCTGCGTTCCACATTCTGCGCAATCCAGACGCTGGGCAAGCTCGCGGAATACAGTGCCCAAGTGCCCGCCTGATTTGTCCGAACAGCACCTTCTTGCGGTACTGCGGCGTGAACGCGATATGGTACTTGCACTCCCATGTCGCGCGGTTCAGGTGATTACGATCCTGTGACATTGCGATCTCCTTGAGGGCCTCGCGGCTTCCCCGGAGATCGTATGACTGAAGGCGCCAGCAAAAGCTGGCGCGATCAGCCGGTGCAAGTCCGGCCCAGGTAAGGTCGTAGCGGGCCGCCTGGAAGCGAGTGTTGCGTGAGCCGGCGGTAACGCCGAACACGAAGCGTACACAGCGGTTGCGTGGGGTGTGTGATTGAGCCACGAAATGATGAAACCGCGGGAGCGGAGATCGTAGTCATGGTCGAACGCAACATGTGCAGTGCCGTTATGCGAGGCATTGTCGTCCCGCCGGGGTCAAAGAGCACATCACGCGCAAATGGATCGCGTCGGAAGCTGGGAGATCCCACGTCTGACCACAGGCATGTGCCGACCTGGTCCGCATCGGGAAGGTGAGGAGCCGTAGCCGATGATGCACGGGCGTGGGAAGTCGGACTCCGCCATATTAGCGGCGAAGCCGGCGAACAAAGCGGACCCACCCGCTGCGGAGCAATCCGTAGTGGAGACAGCCGCTGCGGAGCCGGTGGAGCAAAGGGTGGGGACCAAGGGGAATGCGAACCAGCAAAGCACGCACCGGGCGCAGAGCCGGGCGAGCGTGTCCCAAGCGCTGGAACGCATACGGAAAGTCGCGAGGGAAAGGAAGAAGGAGAGGTTCACCGCGCTCCTCCACCACATCAGCATCGATTTACTTGGCGAGGCGTTCTTCGAACTCAAGAAAGACGCCGCGCCGGGAGTCGATGGACTGACGTGGCGGACCTACGAAGCAGACCTTGACCGAAACCTCACTGATCTGCATGAGCGGGTTCATCGAGGAGCCTACCGGGCGCTGCCGTCACGCCGCAGGTACATACTGAAGGCTGATGGAAAACAGCGTCCGCTCGCGATTGCCGCGCTGGAGGACAAGATCGTCCAACGGGCGACGGTCGCGGTGCTCAACGCGATCTACGAGGAAGACTTCCTCGGGTTCTCGTACGGTTTCCGACCCGAACGCAGCACGCACAATGCGCTGGATGCGCTTGCGGTTGGAATCGACAGCACGAACGTGAACTGGATAATTGACGCCGACGTCCGATCGTTTTTCGACGAACTCAGTCAGCAATGGCTGGTGCGTTTCTTAGAACATCGGATCGGTGATCGACGCATCATCCGCTTGATCCAGAAATGGCTCAAGGTGGGCATCCTAGAAGACGGGATCGTGACGGTCAGTGACAGGGGAACCGGGCAAGGGGCGGTGATCTCACCGTTGCTGGCCAATATCTACCTGCACTACGTGCTCGATCTCTGGGCCGCACGCTGGCGACGGCGTGAGGCCACGGGCGACATGATCATCGTGAGGTATGCCGACGACTACATCGTGGGCTTTCAGCATGAGGTCGATGCCCGGCGCTTCCTGGATGAGATGCGTGCGCGGATGCAGGAGTTTGCGCTGACGCTTCATCCGGACAAGACCCGCCTGATCGAGTTCGGCCGCCACGCGGCGGCCAATCGCGAGCAGCGTGGGCTCGGCAAACCGGAGACCTTCAATTTTCTGGGGTTCACCTTCATCTGCGGAACAACACGCCAGGGCAAATTCCAGCTCTACCGGAAGACCCGACGTGACCGCATGAGGACGAAACTACGGATGATGAAGGAGGCGATGCGACGGCGCATGCACCAATCAATTCCCGAACAGGGAGGCTGGTTGCGGCAGGTCGTACGTGGCTACTTCAACTACCATGCAGTGCCGACGAACTTTGACGCACTCAAGGTATTCCGGGCAGAGATCACCAAACGCTGGCGAAGGGTCCTCTCCCGACGCAGCCAGAAGGGTGGCCTCAACTGGGATCAGATGAATCGGCTGATTGACGACTGGCTCCCAAAACCGCGTATTCTCCACCCCTGGCCCAACAAGCGTCTGGCCGTTTCATACCTGAGGTAAGAGCCGTATGCGGGAAAGCTGCACGTACGGATCCGCGCGGGGGGTGCTCAGTAATGAGCATCCCTACCGCTACTCGTGATCCAACTCCCGAAGCTGTAGAACTGCCTCTATTCGCTCCGGCAGAGCCGGAGGCTTAGCGGGAAAGTTATTGAACAAATTTAGCGTGCTCTTGATCACATACGCATTGGCCTGCCAGTTTCCGGTTTCATCGGTCTGCGCCCATTGGCCAGATAGC
>DASRDJ010000342.1:0-61480 GCA_035652655.1 Terriglobales bacterium | reverse complement strand
TGGGAGTTTTTTGGTGATCCAGCGTGTATTGATCGACAATCTGCCGAAAGCTGAACAAGTCGTGCTTGAGCACCTCTTCCTTCACGCTATCGACACCGACGATGCGATCGCAAGTAGACAGCGCCACGAGTCCCAGGAATAAAACTGACAGGATGAGGAGGTTACGTCGAGCAGGAAAGTTCATGATGTGATGGGGATGCCGATGATTGGGATTTTGCTGGCAAACTAGCGACCGAGGACTGATGACTGTCCTACCAGGACGAATACGCCGTCCCATCCGTAGCCGTCAGATTCGACGAGCTGTGCACGTCGATAATCCCGGGCTCCTGCTGGTCCGCGGCCTGAGTTGCATCTTCCTGCTCAAGCGTCCAGTTGGCTTCGTTGGTGAAAGGGTCTTTGGGAACAACCTTGAGGTATCCGGCGGTAACAATGTCATCAAGCGCTTGTGGCGCCTTCTTTTTATCCATCGTGTACTGATCGATGACTTGGCGCAGCGTAAACAAATCCTGCTTCAGCACGCCTTCTTTGGCGCGCAGAATGGCTCGGTTATAAACTGGCAGGGCGATCGAGATCAGGATCAGAATCAGGCTGATCACGATCATCATCTCGATCAGCGTGAATCCTCGATTTCGCCGGTTTGACCTCCCGCGTCTCATCTACCAGTCCTTGTACTTCGTGCCGTCGAGCGCCGTGCCGTCGGACTGGGTGTACACGTCGAACACGCTCTCGCCGCCCCAGGAATCCGACGTCGGATCGTCTTGCATGGAGCGCATGCCCCATTCTGCTTTCCCGGTCATCGGATCAACCGGGATCCGGCGCAAAAATTTTATTTTCTTCCCGTTCGAATCCACGCCCTGCACCAGCGTATCCAAATCTGGCGGATAACCTTCGCTGCCCAGCTTGATCTGAAACTTCGCCTGGTCGGCCGCGTCTTTATAGCGATCGATTGCGTCGCGAATCATCCACAGGTCATTGCGCAGTTCGCGTTCCCGCTCGCGCTTGATCACCTTGGTCGTGACCGGCACCGCCATCGCCACCAGGATGCACATGATCGTGGTCGCGACGATCAACTCCATCAGCGTGAACCCGTGCCACCCGCGCCGTCGTCGAATTGGCAACTGCAACTTCATTCGAAACACTGCTCCTTCAAAACTACTGAATCGTAACAACCGCCTGCGCGCCGTTCACCGTGATCGGCTGCATCGCCGGATCGCGGGCCCCGCCACGCGTAATGGTCAGGGGCGATTGGCCGGAGGCCTTCGCCATGAATGTAAGCGTCACCACCGATCCCTGCCCTGACACGCCGCCCGTATTTGGAGGACGCGTGGCCGTGATCTGCAGCGTGCCGCTGGCCTCATCCTCGCGATGCACGAGCGCCACAGTCTGACCGTCCTGCGAGAGGAAACCGCCGTTCGACACGTTCATCAACTGCAACTTGCTCGGATCGTAATTCAACTGCAGCGGCACCGAGTACACGTTCTGCGCACCGGAAATCAGAATATTGACCGTGAAGGTCGCGCCCTTCGCCTGCGCGATCGTTCCCGGATCAAACAGGAAACTGGCTCCTGCGCCAGGCGCGGTGACTGGGGCGGGCGTCGGGGTGGGAGTAGCTGGGGTTGGCGTCGCCGGGCGAGCCTGTCCGCCCTGGACCGCGCCTTGCGCTGCTCCAGCGGCGGCCACGCCCCCTGCGGGTGCCGCTTCCGATTTAGAAACATGCCGCAACTGCAGCGAGTTCGCCGTGCCCACGTCAATCAGCCGCTGGTTGGAGTCGTTGACGTCCGGTCCGCGCACGATGTGCGGAATCAGTGCGAACACAAGTTCGTTTTCGCGGTGGTCCTTGGTTTCGGATCCAAAGAAGTACTTCAGAAATGGGATGGTCGCCAGAACCGGGTACCCGCTCATCGATTGCGTCTGATCTTCCTCCATCATGCCGCCCAGAAGATTGACTTCACCTTCTTTCAGACGGATTTCATGCTCGATCTTGCGCTGTCCGATCACCGGCTGGCTGATGCCGCCGATGTTCGAATTGCCCGTAACTGAAGAAATGTCGAGGCTGACCTTCAACGTCACTTCGCGTCCCGCATGCACACGCGGCGTGATGTCAATATTCACACCGACATCGAGATACTGAAACTGAGTGTTGACCAGCGGGTTGATGCCGACGCCGCCGATGCCCGGCTGGAAGGAACCGGTCGCCACCGGGACGCGGTCGCCGATCTTGAGCGTCGCTTTCTGTCCATCCAGCGCGCGGATCTGCGGATTCTGAATGATCTTCGTGCTGCTGTCCCCCATGATGGCCGAGGCCGTGATGCCTGGAACCGTGATTGTGAAGTCCGTGGCGTTCAGGTTGCCGATGCGGTTCAGGTTGATGCCGCCGTTTCCACTGCTCACGCTCCCGGTTCCACCATTCGGACCGGTCACCGTCGTGCTGTTGATGTTGTTGTTCAGCGAAATGCTGGTGCTGGTGGGCGGCGTGATGCCCAACGTGCGGTTCCGGTCTTTGCTCACTTGCATCACGACTACGTCGATGATGACTTCCGGCTTCGCCTTGTCGAGATCGTCAACAAACTTCTGCGCCAGCGCAATCTGGTCGGGCGTCCCTCGAACGATGATGGCGTTCTGCGATTGCAGTTGCTGGATGCGCTGCACTTCCAGCAGCGTGCGCATGGCGTTCACAACGTCCTGCAGTTCGGTCGCTTGCGATAAGTTCGAAAGATAAAAAGTCTTGATGACGCTCTGATCAAGTTCTTTCCGCTTGGCCGGATTGTCGGCGGCCACAAAAATCGTGTTGGGCGTAACCGGACGCCAAAACGTTTTTGACTCCAGCGCAATGATTCCAAGCGCTTCTTCTAGCGTGACTCCGTTCAAATCAATGCGGATCTTGCGCGAGGTGTAGTCGGGATCGAACAGCACGTTGATCCCCGCCAGCTTGCCGACGATCTCGTAGATCACCTTTGTATCTTCGGTCGACTTCAAGGTGATCGGCACGTTGGAAATCGCCGTCAACTCCACCGGCCCCGAAGCCTCGGCGAGCCGCTTGCGGAGCGCGTTCGGTAAGGGAGCGACCGCCTGCGGAGGATTCGTCGCCTGGTTGATCATGTCCTGCGTGCGGCGCAATTCCTGCTGTGCGATGAAGCTCGACGGATCAATGGCCGACGCTTTCTGGAATTCCACGATGGCTTCGTCGAGTTTGCCGCCGTCCCGCAGTAGTTGCCCGCGATGCACGTGCGCCGCCGAGGCCAGGAACTTGGTGTGTTCGTAAGCCGTCCGGTAACGCAATTCCTTTGGCTTCTGCCGGAAAGCTTCCTGGAAGTACTCGAAGGCGCGCTCGTAGTCCTGCCGTTTCTCGGCATCAACCCCTTTGTTGTAGTTGGAGTGGGCGCTTTCGGCTCCCAAAGGAAGGGCTACGGCCAGGACGACAATCGCCATTGCCGCCAGGCTCCAGAAACGTCTCATTGACTCATTCCTCGTATGCAAGCGGAATCCGGGACGGCAATCGCCCCTTGGGGGAGTTCATCGCCTTGGTATAGGCTGAAATTCACGGGAAGCTGCGTGATTATAGCATCGCGCCTCCGCAGTTCCGAAGTCACTGTTTCATCGGCAGTTACACTCTTTAGTCGTAGTCCCAAGAGCACCCGCGCGACGCTCGATGGAGCGGCGAGCGTCCTTGCCCGCCGGACGGGCGAGACGCCCGTCCCTCTATTGAAGGAGAAAGACGCAGTCTGCCCCGGCGAGCTTCGCCGAACTCTCATTTCCCCACTAAACCCAAGAGCCGATGGCGGGTTGTGCTCCAAACCAGCGCCTCCCGCCATGTGATAACGTTTTTCTAGAATGGCGCGCTCGCAAACCCATCAGACGAACCCCAATCCGGAGAAGAATCCCCGCCGCGATCCGACCGCCTCCGGGCAAAGAGACGCCGCCGTTAATAGGATCGCTTCGCATAACTACTTCTTGCTGGAAAAATTTGAGACCGGCATCGTTCTGACTGGCACCGAGGTCAAGTCCGTTCGCGGAGGCCACGCCAACCTAAAGGATTCCTACGGCTTAGTGAAAGACGGGGAGCTCTGGCTGCTGAACGCTCACATCGGTCCCTACGATCACGGTAACATCTTCAACCACGCCCCGTTGCGTACCCGCAAACTGCTGGTGCACAAAGACGAAGTCCGCAAACTCATCGGCAAAACCCAGCAGAAGGGCCTCACCCTGATCCCGACGCGCATGTACTTCAAAGGCGGCCGCGTGAAAGTCGAACTTGCCCTAGCCAAAGGCAAGCAACTCTGGGACAAGCGAGAAACCGAACGCCGCCGCACCGCCGATAAGGAAGCTCGCGAAGCCGTGGCGCGGGGACGAAAACGGTAGGTCCGTCTCTAGTCGTCAGTCGCTAGTCTTCAGCAAAGATACCTTGCCGCTCGTGCGAATTCATACTCCCGAAAACACATGTGCCCTGCCGATGGAGCGGCATTCGTCCCCCTCCGCCGGACGGGCGAGGCGCCCGTCCCTCCACGTTCCTCGCTAGCGATCAGCGACTGGCGACTGGCCAAAAAAAATGGTCCGAGTCTTTCAACCCGGACCTTAGGAGAGAGTTACACCCCAACGAACATCGACTACTGAATTGTTAGCGCCAGCGGGTCAGCGTGCGAGACGCCGCCCGACGTGCCGACCACCATCACAGTCGTACCGCCTCCCGTCCGCCCCTTCGACGAGTAGCTTCCACATCCGACAGCAGCCATCATCAAAGCCACCAGCAGCACCAGACCGCCCAGCGCCCAGGCCTTCTTCGACCGCGTGCCCTCGGCCCGGCGCCGCGTTCCCCAGAACATCCCGACCGTACCCAGCATCAGGAACGATCCGGCAATGTATGGATTCGGCGGAATGTAAGTCGTGCCCACAGCGATGGTCAGTTGCGAACTCGCTCCTGCCACGCTCGGATCAATCGTTGCCGGATTGAACGCGCACGTTACGCCCGCAGGTAATCCGGTGCACGAGAGGTTGACTGGCCCAGTGAACCCACCCGAAGCCGTCGACGCAATATTCACGGTCGTCGATCCACCGCGCGTCACGGTCGCCGAGGGCGCCGACAATTGCAGGGCGAAGTCTTTCCCCGCGGCCGGAGTCGGCACCAGGGTCGCGAACAAGCCGTGCGTTTGCGAAGAGCCGCCCGCCGTGATGTAGAGCGTGTTCGGATCGCCCGTGCCGCCGGCGCCGTACACCATGTCCCACAATCCCGGAATCGCAATCAGCTGGCTGTTCTCGTTTTTCATCTGGCCTTTAAAAGTGCCGGCTGTGTCGAAGGCATTGATGGTGCCATCGCCAAAGTTGCCGACCAGCAAGTCATTCGAGAACGTGCCGAAGTTCGCCGAGGCCATCACCACGCCCCAGGGCGCGTTTAGGGTTCCGCCAGTCATGCCACGGCGAAGGAAGCTGCCGTCGGTATGAAATACATCGACTAGTCCGAGTCCTGCACCGAGCACGGGATCATGCTTGGCCGCGTCCTGCTGCGCGTAGGCAATGAAAACCAGGTTGTTGATGACGTGCACGCCGTGCGGGGCATATCCAGCTGGCAGGTCCGGATCGCGAAACGATCCGCCACTCAGAGTCGCGGCACTGAACCTGCTATCGAAAACGTCGATAGCGCCGCTATTGAAGTTCGCGGCCAGCAGAAAATTTCCGCCGGCGCTGTTCACGAGCGCGAGCCCTTTGTAGACCGCGCCGTTGGCGGAATTGTCCACCTGAGTTTTCGCGTTCAGCGTGCCGTTCCAGCTGGCAATGATTCCGTCTTCCGTGTCGAAAATGAAAGTCGCGCCGCCAAAATCGGTCGCGACCGGGTTGGCGACGGTGCCGGTCGGGCAGCCGACGGCGCACGGATTGTGCGCAGCTACCGGAATGCCGGTGGTGATCGCCTGTTTGTTTCCAGCCGCGTCGTAAGTGGTCGAAGTGCCGCCGTTATTGTTCGCAATCCAGAAAACATCTCCCGGGATGAACGAGATTCCCCAGGGGTTCGAGAGCTGTGCGTCCGTGTGCGCGCCGGCGCCAGCCTGATCACCGACCAGATTTGCTTGTGTGTAACTGGTCTGCGCAAAGGAAGCCGTCGCCACCGCTAGCGACAACAATCCCAGAATTAATATCCAAGTAATCTTTCTCACCGCATCTCCTCCGATTCAATTTCGAAGCCCCGGGGCGACGGGTATGTCTTAAGGTGAATAGAGCGTAGCGATAGCAGCAGCAGCGGTTGTCACTACTGTGTCTGCAGTAGGTAAAACCTTCGTGATTGCAGCGTCATGACAAAGTGATAGGACGCGGACAAATCGGTTCAACGTTGTGAATGCAGGCCTGGAAAAGCTTTAACCGCAAAGATCGCGAAGTACCGCGAGGTCGCAAAGAAGAACGCACTGTCCCTTCTTCGCGAACTTCGCGGAAATTTCTTAGCGTCCTTAGCGGTTAAAGGCTTTTGCTTTCCATAGACGCCTGGCACGTTCGCCCAGCCACGTTAAGCTTTTGCTACCATCTACCTTCCAGGAGCGTGGCGATGGCACGAGGCGTAAGTCCGCGACAACCTGCAAAGTCCGGAAAACAGGAAGGAACCCGTGTGGTTCGCGGTGGCGCGGCACAAATTCCAGTGCGGAAAAGGTCAGACGATCGGCGAATCGCGCCGAAGCCGGTGAAGAAGGCTGCGACCAAAGCCAAAACTGCACGTTCCAAGAGCCCGGTTCCCAAAGACTACAATCCCGTCGCACCTGAACGTGTACAAGCAATTCTCAAACACCTGGACGCACTTTACCCGGACGTCGTGTGCGCCCTGCACCACAACACCGCATGGGAGCTGCTGGTCGCGACGATCCTCTCCGCGCAATCTACCGACGCGAACGTGAATCGCGTCACGCCCGGGCTGTTCGCGAAATATCCCACCGTACGGGCGTTCGCCGCGCTGAACCCCGAGCAACTTGAGCCCGACGTGCGCTCGACCGGATTCTTCCGGAATAAATCCAGATCCGTGGTGGGAGCTGCCAAGAAAATCGTGGCCGACTTCGGCGGCGAAGTTCCGCAGGAAATGGATCAATTGCTGACGTTGCCCGGCGTTGCCCGCAAGACCGCCAACGTGGTGCTCGGATCGTGGTTCAAGAAAGCGATCGGCGTCGTGGTCGACACGCACGTGCACCGCATTTCGCGGCGTTGGGAATTTACCAAGAACAACGACCCGCAGAAGATCGAGCAGGACTTGATGAAAATCATCCCGCAAGATCGCTGGATTCTTTATTCCCATCAGGTCATCCATCATGGGCGGAGCTTGTGCGTGGCGCGCAAGCCGAAGTGCGCCGATTGCCCGATTGAGCCGATGTGTCACGCGGAGGATAAGACCTGGACGACGGTGGAAGTGCACAAGGGTGCAAAGGCTTAGTTCGCAAAATACAAAGGTCCTTCGCTACGCTCAGGATGGCAAGAGTTTTAGATCTCTGAAATTTTAAGTTTTGTGAAGTTTTTGAATTTGCTTGGCAAGGAGTTCCATGCCCGCGTTGAACGCATTTGCGACCCTCATGATCATCAGTACGGTTGCTGTTTCCCAAACGCTCCCCACTCCCCAGGTCATCACCGATCCCAAGCAGATTGCCAGCAAGCCGAATGCGCAGGTGGAGAAAAACCTCTCCATTGAAAAGCTCTACATGACCAAGCAGGTTGGCGCGGCCGATTGGTCCTCCGATGCCAAGCAGATCGTCTTCGTGTCGAACATCAGCGGCAAGAACAATCTTTGGCTGGTCGCAGCCGAGAGCGGTTGGCCGACACAGCTCACTGTGAGCGATCAACGGCAGACGTCGCCGGCCTGGTCGCCCGACGGCAAGTGGATCGCTTATCAATCGGACTACGACGGCGACGAGCAGTGGGACATCTCCATCGTGTCGCCGAAGACCGGGCAGGTCGTCAACCTGACCAACACGCGCGAAATCGCGGAAATGGGACCCACGTGGTCGCCCGACAGCCGTTACCTCGCGTACACGGTGAAGCCGAAGACTTCGTCGGCCGTGGAGATTGACGTGTACGACATGGTGATGCGCAAGGTGCAGCACATCACAAGCGACACCGCAAAGGAAAAGCGGAACGGCCGGCCAGTTTGGTCGAAAGACGGCAAGTGGATCGTTTACACACAATCGCAGGCCAAGGGAACGGACTCGAACATTCTGATCGCGGACCCCACGACCGGCAAAAGCACAGTGCTGACACCGCATGAGGGCGAACATCTTTACACCGCTGACGATATTTCTCCCGACGGCAAGAAAGTGCTGATCACCTCCAACGCCGACAACGGCTATCAGAATGTCGGATGGATCGATGTCGCGAGCAAAAAGATCACGTGGCTAACCAAGGACAAATGGGAAATCCAAGGCGGCGGATTTTCTCCCGACGGCAAGCACATCACCTGGACCGCCAATGTCGACGGCAATACGGACATCTATGTCCACGATCTGGTCACTGGAAAAACCGCGCCCCTTCCGTTACCGAAAGGCGTAAACGACCTTGCAGGCAGGTCGTCGAGCTTTACCAAAGATGGATCTCGCCTCCTCTACTACCACAACGGTCCGACGGCCCCGAATGATTTGTGGGTGCACTCGACGGCGACCGGAAAATCGCACCAGGTCACACATTCACTGGTGGCGGGAATGCGCGCCGAGGACATGGTCGAACCCTTCCTCGTGCACTACCCCAGCAAAGACGGCAAATGGAAGATCTCGGCGTTTGTGTACATGCCCTACAACCTGCCGCGGAACGGGCAGCACCCCGCCATCGTATTTGTGCACGGAGGGCCGGCTTCGCAAACCGTCAACGCCTTTAACCGCTTCGTGCAGCACATGGCCAACCAGGGCTACATCGTGATTGCGCCGAATTACCGCGGTTCCACGGGCTACGGCAAGGAATTCGAGCAGGCGAACCTATTCGACATGGGCGGCGGCGATCTAGAGGATGTGCTGGGCGCGGCCGACTGGATCAAGCAGTCGGGATATGTCGATCCAAAGAAGCTGATCGTGATGGGTGGCAGTTACGGTGGCTACATGAGCATGATGGCCGTCACCAAGGCGCCGGAGGTTTGGGCGGCGGGAGTGCCTATCGTGCCGTTCGTCAATTACTTCACCGAGATCGAGAACGAAGACCCGGTGCTCCGCGAAATCGACCTGGCGCAGATGGGCGATCCGGAAAAGAACAAAGACCTCTACAAAGACCGCTCGCCGATTTTCTTCGTCGATCAGATCAAGGCACCTCTGCTGTTGCTAGCAGGCGGAAACGACCCGCGTTGCCCGAAGTCAGAAGCACAGCAGGTAGTCGACGCCATTAAGAAGCGGAACGGAGTAGTGGACTACAAGGTCTATGAAAACGAAGGCCACGGCTTCTCGCGGGTCGATAACCAGATCGACGCATTCAAGCGTGTTTCAGACTTTCTGAAAGCGCACGTGCCGCCGGCCGACTGTAGCTGTGAGATCAAACCGATGTAGCCAGGAATGGAGCTACGTTCGGCTGACGACGATCGCCTTCACCAATCCCGGGATCGTGTATTGCTTGGCTTCCACATCGACCCCAAGGCCGAGTTCCCGCAACGTAGCCGAAGTCACCGGCCCGATCGAGGCCAAGGTCGTTCTTTCCAGCGACGCCGGACCTTTTGCACGCATGCCCAGTAAAGCGACGAAGTTCTTTACCGTCGACGAACTGGTGAACGTGATGACATCGAGATGGCGCTTTCGATTCTTGAGCGCAGCCCGCAAACGCGTGCGCGAAGATTTCGGCACGATCGTCTCGTACGCTTCCACGACATTCACGTGCGCTCCGGCCTCGCGAAGCTCATCGGGAATCACGTCGCGTGCGACCTTCGCGCGCACCAGCAGTATCCGCTTTCCCTTCACTTGTCGCCGCAAGCTCTTCACCACCGACTCGGCCACGTATTCTTCCGGAACGACATCCACGGAAGCGCCTCGCTTCTCAATGGCTTTCTGCGTGGCCGGACCGATGGCAGCAATTTCCAAGTGCGCAAGACTCTTCTTCGTGAGCCGAAGCTTCCCGAAGCGTTCCCACATGGCCTCAACGCCATTCACGCTGGTGAGGATCAGCCAGTCGTAGGACGCTAGATTTTTCAGAGCACTGTCGAGCGGACGGAAAGAACGCGGCCTTCGAATTTCAATGAAGGGGATTTCCAGTACTTCCGCGCCAAGTTTGCGCAACTCTTTGGAGAGCGACCCGGCCTGATGCCGTGCGCGGCCCACCAGGACACGCGTGCCTGCAAGTGGCTTGGCGGATTTGCTAGCTCCCCGCGATTTCCCGGACAGTAGTGTCCGCGCCCCACGTTTCACGGTTGTTGCGGGACTGCGATCCCGCTTCCATACACTTCTTCCAGAATCGCATCCCCGCCGCGCTGCAGCAGGGTCTCGCCCACTGCACTGCCCAGTTTTTCAGGGTCGTCACCGTCGCGTGACTCGCGGAGAATTTTCGAACCGTCAGGATTCGCAACGATAGCGTCGAGATGCAGGCGGCCATCCCGCATTTCGGCGGCGGCGCCGATCGGTACCTGACAGCCTCCGCCCAGCTTGTTCAGCAGCGCTCGCTCGCAGGTGGTGGAGGCACGTGCGGCCGCGTCATCGAGAAAGGCGAGATGCTTGCGCGTACCGGAATCGCCAGTGCGGATTTCGATGCCCAGGGCCCCCTGGCCGGCCGCGGGACACATCACATCTTTCGGGATCACCTGTTTGACCAGTTCGGTCTTGCCGAGGCGGTTCAAGCCGGCGGCCGCCAGAATGATCGCATCGTATTCGCCTTCGGCCAGCTTGCGCAGTCGGGTATCAACATTGCCCCGCAACGGGATGATCTCAAGATCCGGACGCAGTGCCTTAATCTGCGCTTGCCGGCGCAAGCTGCTCGTTCCCACGCGGGCGCCGCGAGGAAGATCTTCGATACTCGCGTACTTGCTTGAGCAGAAAACATCCTGTGAATTTTCGCGCTGGGTGATGGCCGCGATTTCAAATCCAGGCGACAGCTCCGTTGGAAGATCTTTCAGGCTGTGCACCGCCAGATCGACGCGCCCTTCGGCCAGCGCCTCTTCAATCTCCTTGGTGAACATTCCCTTGGTGCCGACCTTGGCTAGCGCGACGTCGAGGATTTTGTCCCCAGTGGTCTTGATGATTTCCAGTTCAATCTCGTGCCCGTGCGCGCGCAGCAGGTCGGAGATGTGGTGCGCCTGCCAGAGTGCCAGTTGCGAGCCGCGGGAACCGATGCGGAGACGTGCCATCAGTCGTTCTCTCCCGATCCCGATTTCGCGGTACGCCGCTCCTGCAGATTGAAGAGGCGCCGCACCAGGTCGATCACGGTGGTTGCCTCCGGATCGCGCGCGGCCGACTTCAGCGTGCTGATCGGGGTGTGCATGATCTTGTTTACAATGCCGCGAGTGAGGGCTTCCACCGCCAGTTCCTGGTCTGGACTCAGTGGGCCCAACCGCCCGCGCACGCGGTCAATCTCCGCCTGTCGAATCGTCTCCAGATGATCCTGCAACGAGACGATGGTCGGCACCACATCGAGCGTCTGCAGGCGGGCATGGAAGCGTTCCACCTCGGTGGCCACAATGGCCTCCGCGCGCTCGGCTTCCTTGCGGCGGTCTGCGACGTGGCTGCTGACGGCCTGCTGCAGATCGTCGATGTCGTAGACGAAAATTCCGTCGAGCTTGTTCATGGCCGCGTCGACATCCCGCGGCACGGCAATATCGATGAAGAACATCGGCCGGTTCTTGCGGCGGCTCAGGAAGACCTCGCCGTGTTCGCGGCGGAAGATGGCGTGCGGCGCTCCGGTCGACGTGATCACGATGTCGGCGCGATCGCAGGTATTGTGCAGATCTTCGAAGTGGATCGCTTGCCCTTTGAACTTGTATGCCAGGCTCACCGCGCGATCGTAAGTGCGATTCGCAACAAAAATCGACGCGCAGCCATGCGCCATCAGGTGACGCGCAGCCAGTTCGCTCATCTTCCCGGCTCCGACGAGGAAGACGTGCTTGCCATGCAGATTGCCGAAAATCTTCTTCGCCAAGTCGACCGCTACCGACGCGATGGAAACCGACGATGATCCGACCGCGGTCTCGGTACGCACCCGCTTAGCCACTGCGAAGGCACGAGTCACTAGCTGGTCAAGCTGCGCGCGGATCGACCCAACGGCCCGCGCCGTCGCGTACGCCTCTTTCACCTGGCCCAGAATTTGGGGCTCGCCCACGACCATCGAATCCAGGCTGGATGCAACGCGAAACACATGTCGCACCGCTTCCTGCTCGTGGTACTCGTACAGGTGCTTGTCGAGGTCTGAGCCATCGATCTGGAAAAAGTTCTGAATAAATCCGCGCAGGTCGGCACCCGAACCATTCTTCGTGTTGGCCAGGATCTCCACCCGGTTGCAGGTGGACAAGATCATGCCTTCGTCGATTCCCGGAAACTCCGTGAGTCGCTTGCAAGCTTCGGGCAGACGCGACTCAGGAATGGCCAACCTTTCGCGGACCTCCACCGGAGCCGTGTTGTGGTTCACGCCAATGAGCTGGAATCTCATGAGGCTACGAACCTGTGAATCGAGCTGAAGTAGTTGGCCGCCCAGGCCACTACGGCGGCGGCAAAAGCCACGCTCGCCATGACTGCTGCCTTGCGCCCGCGCCAGCCTGCGATCCAGCGCGTGTACACCATCAGCAGGTAGACCGCCCACATCAACAGGGACAGCAAAATCTTGGGATCCTGGAAGTCAATGCGCCCGTAAGTACTCTCCGCCACCACCGAGCCCGCGATCAGGCCGAGCGTCATGAACGGAAAGCCCATCAGGAGCGAGCGGTAGCCGATCTGGTCAATGTCCTCAAGCGCCGGCAGACGCGAAAGGATCCCGCTGGCGCGTTTCGCTTTCAAAGAGTGTTGCTGAATCAGGTACAGCACGCTCGCGCAAAAACTCAGGACCAGGGCTGCATAACCGATGAAGATAAGACCGATGTGCGCGAACAACCAGCTCGTCCGCAAGGTGCCCGACATCGTGATGAACGGCTGTTGCCGGGTCGCAGCCATGAACGTAAGCAGAAAGACCAGCGGGAACACGATGATGCCCGGCGACGTCGTCTTGTAGATGAGGTACGTGATCATGAACACGGCCATGATCAGGAAGGCCAGCAGCGACTCGGAGTTGTGCACCATCGCCTGGGTCACGTGCCCGCTGATGAACAGGCCCTCGGTCAGCGAAACGAAGTGAAACACCATACCAAGATAGGAGGCGTGCAAAGCGACCTTGTTGAGCAGATCGCTCGTGCGGGTCAATGCCACCAGGGCGTACAGCAGGCCCACCCCGTACAGACCCAACGCAACTCGAAGCCAAAAGATTGACATAGCGTAGTTTAGCCGAAGGCCGACCCCCACCCTCCGCGCCAACGTGATTATAGTCTGCCCTGCTCAAAGGGCAGAAGCAGTTGGGCAGATCACAGGTGCTTGTGACTTAGGTCACAAGGTCTTACAACCTTGGAATACGGAATGGAACCTTACGCGGATTTACTCGACGCCGAGCGTCCCGAAGGCCTCTTCCAGCTCGACGAGACCCACGCGAAGCTGGCGGCCGGAGGCCATCATGTCCTCGATTTCGTCGAATGCGCGGAAAAGCCGCATTTTGGCGGCACCGTATTCCTCGGCTTCGGTAGGGGTGCGCCCGTGAGCTTCGGCCCAGGCTTTCAGGGCTGCAGATTCGACCAGAACGCTGACCGCGTAGGTCACTCTTCGGTCGGAGGTGACGTCGAAGATGTACTCGGTTGCCGGCGTGCTTGCATCAACGGCGGCTCGCTTGCCAACAAAGTAGTACTGGTAGACGTACCCCTGCCCTCCGGTGTACGTCTTCATGCGCCGAACGGTCATAGATCCTGCCTACTCTAACAGGAGCCGTTCCCGCAGTCGCTAGGGCAGCGTGGCGGATTGATGCAGTGGCAGATCCTGCGACGATCCGCCAACCATGATCGTGTAGTCGCCCGGCACCAACTGCCAGCCGTTCTTTTTCTCATCGAAAATGGACAGATATTGCGCCGGAACGTCTACGCTCACCGCTTTACTCTCGCCGGAGGCCAGGTTGATTTTGCTAAAACCCACTAGGCGCTTGGGCGGCTCCCCAGCGCTCGCAGGCAAGGATGCATACACCTGCGCGACCTCGGCACCATCGTGCGTTCCGCTGTTTTTCACCGTAAAGCTCACGTGCATCGGTTGACCCGGATCGATCTTGAGATCCGAGTACGCGTAGGTGGTGTAGGAGAGACCGAAGCCAAACGGGAACAGCACCGGCTTCTTTTCGGCGTCGTACCACTTGTAGCCGACCTTCAACCCTTCGTCGTAGGAGATTTGAAATGGCGGCAAACCGGCCGCAATTTTCTTCCACGCTTCCTTGTCATCGTCCTTCGTCGTTGATGCCTCGGGCGGCTTGACCAGATTTGGATGGGGGATATCAGCGTCTTTCAACGGGAACGTCTGTGGGAGCTTGGCACTGGGATTTACATCGCCAAAGAGCACATTGGCAACAGCGTCGGCGCCGCGAGATCCCGCATACCATGCTTCCAGAATTCCGCCGACCTGCTGAGCCCACGGCATGGTCGCCGGGCCTCCCGTCTCAAGCACCACAACCGTGTGCGGATTGGCCGCAGCAACTTTCGCGATCAGTTCGTCTTGATGCTCGGGCAGCGTCAGGCTTTCGAGATCCATGCCTTCACTTTCCCAGCAGTAAGCAAACACGATTGCGATATCGGCTTGTTGGGCCAAGGCTGCGGCCTTCGGGGGATCGCTGCCCGCGTCGTACTGCACGTTGGCGTGAGGAGCCTTGGCGCGAATCGTCTTCAGAGGCGCGGTTGGGAACCACATCGGTTCCAGCCACCGAGTCTGGCCTTTCCCGGGCGGCAGGATCGCGTTGCCGACCGGCGGATCGACTTGCGCGGATCCGCCGCCGGAGATCATGCCCACATCGGCGTGCGCGCCAATCACGGCGATGGTCTTGAGCTTCGAAGCGTCGAGCGGCAGCAGGTTGCCTTCATTTCGCAGGAGCACGATGCTTTGCTCGGCAATCTTCTGCGCGACGTCGAATCCGTTCTGTACATCGACCACGCTCTTCTGGGGTGGGTCGTCGACCACGCCGCTGGCGAACATCGAACGCAGAATGCGTTGCACGTGATCGTCAAGTTCCGCCTTGGAGATTTTCCCGGCCTCCACTGCTTTCTTGAACGCGGAACCATAGAAAATCTCGCCGGGTTCTTCATGATCCAGTCCAGCGGACGAGGCTTTCTCCGTGCTGTGCGTGCCCTGCCAGTCTGAAAGAACGAAGCCGGGAAACTTCCAGTCTTTTTTCAGGACATCGGTGAGCAGGTGCTTGTTCTCGCAAGAGTAGTCGCCATTGACGCGGTTGTACGCGCACATCACCGCCGACACGTCTCCCGTGCGGAGGCCGATCTCAAAAGCCAGTAGATCCGTCTCGCGCATGGCACGCTCGCCAACATTCACGTTCACGGCGTTGCGCCCGCTCTCCTGATCGTTCATGGCGTAGTGCTTGATGTCTCCGATCACGTGCTGCGCTTGCAAGCCCTTCATGACGTGGCCCACCATCGTGCCCGCAAGAACCGGGTCTTCTCCCATGTACTCGAAGTTGCGGCCATTGCGCGGCTCGCGGGTCAGGTTCACGCCGCCGCCGAGCGACATGTTGAAGCCCTGCGCCCGCAACTCACGCCCAATCAGAGCGCCATACTCGTAAGCCGCTTTCGTATCCCAACTCGCGGCGCCCGCCACATCGGAGGGCAGCGCCGTGGAGTATCGCCCGTTCTCGCCGCTCGCCCGTACGCCGTAAGCGGCATCCGACATCTGGATATCAGGAATACCGAGCCGGGGAACACCGACCACGTAACCAGCTCCGCCGTTCGCATGAATAGACAGCGGACTCATCGGGCTGAGCCCGACCATGCCGGTTCCATGCAGAAGCGAGATCTTCTCATCGAGCGTCATCTCCTTCACAACTAGACTCGCGCGTTCATCCGCAGAAAGGCTGGTATTCATCCACGGATGCTGCACGGACTTGCTGCCAGAAGCGGTCTGCGCGAACGCACACGAGCACGCGCAAAGCGCAGCCAGAATCCACGCCCCCGGTCTCCCGGCAGAGGTCTTTGACGACGAGGATTTTTTCATGGTTTCCCTTCAGCAACGGAGAGGCAAAATCGATTTTATAGCATAGCACGGCGATATTCGTGAGGTTTTGGAAGTCTCCAGCTCGGTGTAGCTTGCTTCCCAATTGGGAAGATGGCCGTCTTAAGCTTCAGGGGAGCATTCTTGATCAGGAATCGATTTTCGCGTCGCGCAGTCGTTTGACTGCCGTCTCCGACGTCACGGGCGAGTAGTAAACCTCTTTGAAGGTATAGGACTTCGCCTTCGCACCGAGGATGGGAAGAATCTCAAAGTGCCAGTGATAGTCCTCATCGAGTGTCTTCCAGTACCCGAGACTGTTCGACCCGTGCAGGGTGTTCGGGGAAGTGTGCAGCACCATGTGGAATTCCTTAGTGATGGTGCGGATGCGCTGCAGCGTCCGTCGTACCAAACTGGCCAGGTCGCGAATACCGCCGGTTTTGGAGAGACCCGACCGCTCGAACGACGACTCGTGCACCCGCGGCAAAATCCAGGTTTCATACGGAACCCGTGGCGCGTACGGGCACAACGCGATATAGTCGCCCCGCAATTCCACCACGCGCTGCCCCTGCCGCTCTTCCTGCCCGATGATGTCGCAAAAAACGCAGCGTTCTTTCTGCTGATAATAATCTCGCCCCGCGCGTAGTTCATAAAGCACGCGGCGCGGAACAAATGTGGTGGCTGTCAACTGCGCATTCGGATGCTCGAACTCCTGCCCCGCATTCGTCCCGTAGTTCTTAAAAATGCTGATGTACTTGATGCGTGCATCGCCCTTAAGATCAGAAATCCTCTGCGCTGCCAGGCGAAGGAACTGCTCGATCTCGCCGTCGCTGGCATCCCACAACTCGCGGTCGTGGCGAGCGTTTTCCACCAGAACTTCGTGCGCGCCGATGGAGCGCATCCGATCGTACAGGCCGTCGGCGCGGCGCGACGGGTCGCCTTCAATGCGATACAACGGCGTGGGATGAACCACCGAGCGCGCCGACCAGGGCCTGCCCTCGGATTCGGTGCGCGTGGCGACCACCTGAACGGGTTGCGTGGAGTCGGCACAGAACGGACAACCCGTAGCGCGCGGCGTAGGTTCTTGAACGTCGTCCCCGGTGATGACCCAGGAACGCGTAATCGGATCTTTGCGAAGTTCCATGCGTAAGGAAAACATCCGCTTCGCGCATGCGTCAACTGCGATTTCCACCGCCGGGCACGGTGACGCGCTTTGTTATAATCCGCGCACGAACCCGCTCGACATGACCGAGACGTCCACGCCGTTGATGCGGCAGTACGCTGCCATCAAGAAAGAGCATCCCAACGCTCTGCTGTTCTTTCGGCTGGGCGATTTCTACGAGCTTTTCTTTGACGACGCGGTCGTTGCCGCGCGCGAACTGCAAATCACGCTGACTTCCCGAAATAAAGAAAAAGGCATCGCGGTCCCAATGTGCGGAGTTCCCTACCACGCCGCCGAAGGCTACATCGCCAAGCTCATACGCAAGGGATTCAAGGTCGCCATCTGCGAGCAAGTGGAAGATCCCAGGGTCGCGAAAAAACTAGTGCGCCGAGAAGTGACTCGTGTGGTCACGCCCGGCACTTCGGCCGACCCTTCATTGAGTTCAGAAGAAAATAATTTTCTTGGAGCTCTGGCTCAGGTCGGTGATCGCGTCGGCTTCGCGGCGCTCGATCTGTCGACGGGAGAATTTCGTGCCACCGAATTTCAGGGAACCGACGCGGCCCGACGTATTCAGGAAGAGCTGTCGCAGCTCAGGCCGAAGGAATTGCTGTACGCCTCGGCGGCTCCCTTGTTTGAGGCCTCCGCAACATCAGGAGGGCCGGCCACTGCGAAAAATGCACCCGACGCCCGGCCGTCGATCAAGCAGGGCTACGCCGAGACAGCGCTTGACGACTGGATCTTCGCTCCGGACCACGCTATTCCAATGCTTGAAAATCATTTTGGCGTGTTATCGCTCGAAGGCTTTGGCTTGGCTGGCAAGCCTGCGGCAGCGTCAGCGGCCGGAGCCATCCTGCACTACGTCCGTTCGACTCAACGCGGCACCCTCGATCACGTCGATCGCATCGGCTTCTACGAGCGCCAGAACTGCCTGGTGCTCGACGTGGTGACCGTTCGCAACCTCGAGTTAATTGAACCTCTGTTCGCCGGAAGTGACGCGGGGATAACTTTGTTCCGCGCGATCGACGCCACCGTCACGCCCATGGGCAAACGACTTCTGCGAGCCTGGATGCTGCGGCCATCCATTGATCGCGGCGAAATTGAAGCCCGTCAGGAAGCCGTCGGAGCACAGGTTTTGAATCTGATGGCTCGCGAAGAGTTGCGCCGCGCGCTCGAAGGCATTCTCGATCTGGAAAGATTGCTGAGCCGGGTCACGCTTGAAACGGCCAATCCCCGCGATGTGCTGGCGCTGGCTTCGTCACTTGGCCACATTCCGGCTGTGCGCAAGGCGATGCCGCATTTTTCCAGCGCAAGGTTCCTGACTCTGCTCGATTCCGTCGACGAACTCGCAGATCTCCGTGCGCGCATTGATAAGACCATCATTGCCGAGCCACCCATCTCGCTCAGCGATGGCGGCGTCATTTCCGCGAACGTTGACACCGAACTCGATGAACTCCGCGACCTGAGCCGCAACAGCAAGCAGTACCTGGCGCAAATCGAGCAACGCGAGCGCCAGCGCACGGGCATCAGTTCTCTCAAGGTGAAGTTCAATTCCATCTTCGGGTATTACCTCGAAGTCTCGAAGCCCAACCTGCACCTGGTTCCGACGGACTACGAGCGCAAGCAGACCCTGGTTAACGCCGAACGGTTTACCACGCCGGAGCTCAAGGAATACGAAGCCAAGATTCTCGACGCACAGGAAAAAATCGTCGAAATCGAGCGTCGCCTGTTCGCCGATCTCCGGTCCTCGATAGCGGCCGAAGCCAAACGCATCCGCCAGACCGCGTTGGCTCTTGCCGAAGTCGATGTCCTGTCAGGCCTCGCGCACATTGCAGCGCAGCGCAACTACTGCCGGCCCACCCTCGAAGACTCTGGAGACCTGGAGATCGTCGGTGGGCGCCATCCGGTAATCGAAGAACAGGCAACGGCGGTGGGCGGCGAGCGCTTCGTTCCCAACGATCTCTATCTCAACTCAACCACGCACACGATTCTCGTGCTGACCGGGCCGAATATGGGCGGAAAGTCGACGTATCTGCGTCAGGCGGCGCTAATTGTCATCCTGGCGCAAATGGGATCGTTCGTGCCCGCACGCTCCGTGCGCATGGGTTTGGTCGATCGCGTGTTTACGCGCATCGGCGCCAGCGACAATCTGGCGCGCGGGCGTTCCACCTTCATGGTCGAAATGACCGAGACCGCCGCGATTCTGCATACCGCAACGCCGAAATCCCTTGTGCTGCTGGATGAAGTCGGTCGCGGCACTTCCACCTACGACGGCCTCGCGATCGCATGGGCCGCCATCGAATACCTGCACGCGCGCACGCGGGCGAAGACTCTATTCGCAACCCACTATTTTGAACTGACCGAACTGGCCGGACAGCTCTCAGGGGTGAAGAACTATCACGTATCGGTGAAAGAAACCGGCGGCGGAATCGTGTTTCTCAGGAAGGTGGACCCGGGCGCCGCGGATCGCAGCTATGGCATCGAGGTCGCCAAACTCGCTGGATTGCCGAACGAAGTGATCGAGCGCGCCCGCGAGGTGCTCATCGAACACGAGAGTGCCGAGCATCAGCTCACCGGGCAGCTGGCTAGCGACCAGTCGCGCCCAGCCCCGGCCGCGCAGTTGACCATCTTCACGCCAATTTCGCAGCCGGTTCTGGAAAAGCTGCGCGAGGTCGATCTGAATCGCCTGACGCCTCTCGAAGCCTTGAATCTGCTGGCGGAATTGAAGTCGCAAATCTAACCGCTAATCACAGGAAGAACACGGGAGAGCGCGATCGCAAGCCGCAAAACATCCAGGCGCAAAGACGAGTCGTCGATTCGCGAGCGCGTCGGCCAGCTGCTGATCATCGGCTTCGACGGCACCGAGATGTCCGCTGGCCTCGCTTCCCTCCTCGAACGCGTTCAACCAGCCGGTGTGATCCTGTTCGCGCGCAACATCGTCACCGCCCAGCAGACTTACAAACTTCTAAAGGAGTGCCAGCAACACGTCTCGACTCCCCTATTCCGCTGCGTCGATCTCGAAGGCGGCAAGGTTGACCGCTTGCGCAAGGTGATCGGCCCGGCTCCTTCGGCGGCAGAAGTGTATGCGTCAGGTGCCCGCAAACTGTTCCGGCTGCATGGCCGAGTGATCGGCTCAAACTGCCGCGCCCTTGGTTTCAACGTCGATTTCGCACCCGCCCTCGACCTAGCGTTCGAAGCATCCCGCACAGTAATGGAGTCAAGGCTGGTGTCCGACGATCCTAATGAGGCCATTGTCTACGTTCGGGAATTTCTCGCCGGATTAAGCACGGCGGGCGTATTCGGCAACGGCAAGCACTATCCGGGACTCGGGGAAGGCAAACTCGACAGCCACCACGACTTGCCTGTGATCGAAAAGTCGTGGAAGAGATTGTGGGCGGAAGATCTCGTTCCCTACCGAACGCTTCGCTCGCAGCTTCCCTTCGTGATGGTTTCCCACGCCGCCTACCCCGCGGTCACCAAAGAAGCAACTCCGGCATCGTTGTCGAAGAAGTGGATCACCGACATCCTTCGCAAGAAGATCGGCTACCGTGGCCTGATCGCATCTGACGATCTGGAGATGGGTGGCGTGCTCGCGGCCGCGCCGATCGAGCAGGCCGCCGTCGGCCACATCCGCGCGGGTGGAGATCTGTGCCTGATCTGCCATAAGGAAGAATTCGTTACCCGCACTTACGAAGAGCTCATCCGAACGGTCGAGACGGATCGGTCATTCGCGCGCCGCGCCAACGAATCGATCGCGCATGTTCTCGCGTTCAAGAAAAAGAATCCGCAACTGGCGCGTTGGGCGCCGCCACCCACCAACGAGAAAGTGCAAGCCCTTTCCCGGCGGCTCTGGGAATTCAACGAGCAGGTTCGCCTCGACACCATTCACAACCAGGAGACCGCTTGATCGTCGCGGGCATCATGAGCGGAACCTCCGCCGACGGCATTGAGGTGGCACTGGTGCGGATCTCAGAGCCTCTTTCTTCCCGGACCGGTAAGCGCGTGAAGTCGTCAGGTGGCTCCGCTCGGCGATTCAGACTTCTGGGACACGCGTCGTTCGCTTATCCCAAACGGGTGCGGGAGGCTGTCTTGTCGTTCATGAACGCGCCTGCGGCGAGCGTCGCCGATCTCGCCCGCCTCAACTTTCTACTCGCCGAGTTGTATGCCAACGCCGTGCTGGCAACTCAACGTCAGTTCCGCACTCGTGCCGAACTGGTGGGCTGTCACGGGCAAACACTTTTTCATCAAGGAGAGCGACAGCGCTACCTTGGCCGCAACATTGCCGTCACTTGGCAGACTGGAGAAGGCTCAGTCATTGCGGCGCGCGTCGGCGTATCGGTGGTTTCGGACTTCCGTCCGGCTGACATGGCGGCTGACGGAAAAGGCGCACCGCTTGTTCCGTATCTCGACTACATGCTGTATCGCGATCCACGCATCGGGCGCATCGTGCAGAATATCGGCGGCATCGCAAACCTGACGGCCGTTCCAGCCGGTGCCAGCACGCAGCAGGTGACTGCGTTCGATACCGGCCCGGGCAACATGGTGATGGATGCCGTCATGGAGCGCCTGTACAGGAAGCCCTTTGATCGCGATGGCCAGGTAGCCAGTTCGGGCGTGGTCCTTGAACAAGTGCTCTCTCGCCTGCTGCGCGAGCGCTTCTTCCAGAAGCAACCGCCCAAGACCGCAGGCCGCGAAGAGTTCGGCCGAGAATTTTCGCAAGCCTTCATTAAGTTGTGCAGACGCGCTGCGAAACAGGACATCGTTGCGACCGCCACGGCGCTCACCGCGCGATCGATTGCCGCATCCGTCCGCAAATTCGTTCTGCCGAGCAACGAGAGTTATCGCGAACTCGTCGTCTCCGGCGGCGGCGCGAAAAATTCCACTCTGCTCGCCATGCTCGCCAATGAAGTCAAACCACTCGGGCTGAGCCTGCGCCTCTCGGACGAGTTCGGCCTGCCCGCCGCCGCGAAAGAAGCCGCCGCCTTCGCGCTGCTCGCCTACGAGACGTGGCACCGACGGCCTTCAAATGTCCCCTCAGCTACAGGAGCCCGACGTGCCGCCATTCTCGGGAAGATTTCCTATGCGTAGCATGATCCTCTGGCGGAAATTCGAGTTTGCGGCATTGATGCTCGTCCTGATTCTCTCTATATCTTGCTCCTCCCATCCCGATTCCAAGACGCTGGTCATGCTCATCGAGAGCAGTCCGACCAACCTCGATCCCCGAGTCGGGCTCGACGGCCAGTCGGAACGCATCGATAACCTGATCTTCGACGACCTCCTTGACCGCGACGAACACTTGAACGTTAAACCCGGCCTCGCCGACAAGTGGGAAATTCCCGATCCTCTAACTTACGTTTTCCATCTGCATCCGGGCGTCAAGTTTCATAATGGCGCGGCACTCACTTCTCGCGATGTGAAGTGGACATTCGACTCTCTGCTGGCCGGCAAAATCCGCAGCACGAAGTCGGCAGCCTACAACCGGGTGGACCACATCGATGCGCCCGACGACCTCACCGTCGTCTTCCACATGAAGGAAGCCGTCGCGACTCTGCTGTGGAATCTTTCAGACGGTGCCATCGGAATCGTGCCCGATGGAACGCTCAGCGAGATGAGCGATCATCCAATCGGATCAGGGCCGTTCCGCTTCGTCAGCGCAGAGCCCGACAAGGAGGTCGTCCTCGAGCGCAACGACAATTACTGGGGCGCGAAGGCACGACTCGATCGTGTCCGCTTTGCGGTCGTACCCGACATGACCACGCGCGCCCTCGAACTGCGCAAGGGCAGCGCCGACATCGCCATCAACTCGCTCACCCCCGATATGGTCGTGACGCTCGAGCAGGAGCCTCGCCTCGCCATCCTGCGCGGCCCGGGCACCGTGTTGCAGTACATGGGATTCAACTACCGCGATCCCATCCTGAAAGATGTTCGCGTGCGTCAGGCGCTTGCTTATGCGATCGATCGCCGCCCCATGCTCGAATATCTGTGGCGCGGATTTGCGCAGCCAGCTGCCAGCATCTTGCCCCCGCAGAGTTGGGCGTACTCAGCCGATGTGCCCATCTACAACTACGATCCCGAGCGTGCGCGACAGCTTTTGGACTCTGCTGGCTATCCTGCGGCCAGCGGCATCCGCTTCCACATGATGATGAAGACTTCCACCGACGAGAACACGCGCCTCATGGTTGCCGTCCTGCAGCAGCAATTACGGCAGGTGCAGATCCAGCTCGACGTGCGCACCTACGAATTCGGCACCTTCTTTGCCGACATCAGCCGCGGAGCGTTCCAGTTCTACTCGTTGCGCTGGATTGGCGGCAACGAAGATCCCGACATCTTCGAGTACGCATTTCACTCAAGCAAGTTCACACCCAACGGCGCCAACCGCAGTTTCTATTCCAATCCGAAGGTCGACGCGCTCATCAATCAAGCGCGTTCCGGGCCTGACGAACAAAAACGCAAGCAGCTTTATGCGCAACTTCAGCGCATTCTGGCGGAAGACCTGCCCTCCATCAATCTCTGGTATCTCGACAACGTTCTCGTTCACTCGCGGCGTGTGACAAACCTGTCCCTCAATCCGCCAGGCAACTACGATTTTCTGCGCACCGCACAGATTGCGTCCAACTGAGTAGCGCCCTCTGCCAGAGCGTCTCTTCGTGCGTGTTATCCTCGAAAGTTCTCTCTGGGGCCATCATTGCGAATACTCTTCATCGGCGACATCTTTGGGCGGCCGGGCCGAACCATCGTCAAGGAAAAGCTGCCGGCGCTGGTTAAAGATCACTCTATCGACCTCATCATCGCAAACGGCGAAAATTCTGCCGCAGGTTTCGGCATCACGCCGCAGCTCGCGGAGGAGCTTTTTGATTTCGGCATCGACGTCATCACCACCGGGAACCATGTCTGGGACAAGCGTGAGATCGTCGACTTCTTCAAGATGGCCGACGGCAACGCGCACAGCCCGTCCCACCGGCTGCTTCGTCCGGCGAACTTCGCACCCGACCTGCCCGGCCACGGACTCTACGTGGGCCGCAAAGGTAAGGTCCCGTATGCCGTCATGAATCTGCAGGGGCGTGTATTCATGGCGTCGAACGAAGATCCT
Source organism: Terriglobales bacterium (assembly GCA_035652655.1). Taxonomy (GTDB): domain Bacteria; phylum Acidobacteriota; class Terriglobia; order Terriglobales; family Acidobacteriaceae; genus Gp1-AA133. The sequence goes on along the minus strand of DASRDJ010000342.1, from coordinate 37,059 downwards.
TTTCGGACGGCCGACCAACTCCTGAAAGAAGTCGAAGCGAAAATCATCTTCGTCGACATGCACGCTGAAGCGACGTCCGAAAAAATTTCACTGGGCTGGTATCTCGACGGACGCGTCACAGCGATCGTGGGCACTCACACGCATGTTCCCACCGCGGACGAACGAGTTCTCCCCGGGGGCACCGCCTACATCACCGATGTAGGCATGACCGGGCCATTCGACGGCGTGATTGGCGTAAAGAAAGAACTGGTCGTCTCGAAATTCCTCAACAACATGCCGGTGCGCTTCGAAGCCGCCACCGGTGATGTGCGGCTTTGCGCTGTGGTGGTGGACGCCGATGACTCCACTGGCCACGCTCGCAGCATTCAGAGACTGATGGTCACGTAGCGCGACATGGAAGAAACCACGCAGGCCCGTTCGAACAAACAAACCATCCAGGGCAATTGCTTTCGATGGCGCGAGGCCGACGCTTACCTGTTCGACATCGATGGCACGCTGATGCTCTCGCCTGATCGCACGCATCGTTACGCGCTGCATCGTGCCCTGCTCGATGTGTATGGCGTCGAGACCACCATCGACGGAATCCCCTATCACGGCAAGACCGATCCCGGCATTCTGCGCGCGGCATTGGAACGATTGAACATCCCCGCGGATCTCATCGATCAAAAAATGCCTGCCGCTCTCGACGTGGTACGACGGGACGCCGCCGAAAAAGCCGACCGCTTTCGGCCCAACGTGCTGCCCGGCATTCGCGACCTTATAGATCTGCTGAACAATTCCGGAAAGCTGCTAGGCATCTGCTCCGGCAATCTGGAAGCCGTGGCCTGGCTGAAGCTGAAGGCCGCGGGTCTCGCCGACTATTTTGAGTTCGGATGCTTCGCCGACGAGTGCGAATTGCGCGTCGACGTATTCCGCAAAGGGATGCAGGAAGTGGCAAAGCGTCTCGGCCCCGGTGCCAAGGTCTGTTTCATCGGTGACACGCCCGAAGACGTCCGTGCCGCGCAGGGCGCCGGCGGCCACATTATCGCTGTCGGCACCGGCATTTTTAAGGTCGAAGACCTGGCCACTCATGGTCCCGATGCCGCGGTCCTCACCTGCGCAGAATTGTTGACGCTATAGCCTTCCGGGACCACGAGTCAGGTGTTGGGTGATGAGTGTTGGGTCTTCGGCGCATAGTGACAACTCCACCGCACGCCGTTCGAACCTAAGACCTAACACCCAAGACCCAGAACGTGCCTCCCACACCAAAGTGCTACTCCTGAAAGATTCCCAGTTCCGATCGTTCCCTTCCCGGATACAATCGTGCCCATGCTGCGTTGGCGATTCCTGGTAGCGGTGTGCCTGGTGGCGTCCCTCACGTGGGCAGCCAACCAGCCACCGACCCCTCCACCAACGACTCTGTGCGCCAACGGAGTGCCGGGCGCGCCCGCCTGCATCGCCAGCCCACAGGCCCGCCAAGACGCACACAAGGCTTTCGAACACGGCTTGAAGTTGCAGAAACAGAACCGGCTCGAAGATGCGTTCCTCGAATTCGAAACTGCCGCGAACCTGGTTCCACAGGATCTGCAGTACGCTACGCTCCGCGAGTTGGCTCGTCAGATGGTGGTCAGCGACCACCTCAAACGAGGCAACACCGCCTTGGCCGATGGCCGTGAGATCGAAGCGCTGGGCGAATTCCGCAACGCACTGCATTTTGATCCGCACAACGATTTCGCCCAGGAACGCCTGAACGACGCTGTCCGCCGCACCACTCCTGTGAGCGGTCCTCGCTTGATAGAACAGTCCGACGAGATCCGCGTGATCCCGAAGGACCTGGCGCAGAGCTTCCACTACCGTGGAGATTCTCGCCAGTTGCTGACACAAGTCGCGAATGCCTACGGGGTCACGGTGACCATGGACGATTCTGTGGTCAGTCGCCGAGTGCGCTTCAATGTGGACGACGTCGGCTTCTATCAGGCCATGCAGCTGGCCGGAGCGGTCACCAAGACCTTCTGGGCGCCGTTGCAGGAAAAACAAGTCATCGTTGCGGCCGACTCGGCGGAAAACCGCCGGCTCTACGACCGCATGGGGCTACGCACGTTCTACGTGCCCGATGCGAGCACCCAGCAGGAACTTCAGGACATCGTCAACGTTTTGCGTACGGTGTTTGAGATCAAGTTCGTCAGCTCGAACACCCAAAAAGGGACGATCACCGTTCGCGCTCCCATCAACGTTCTCGATCCGGCAAGCCGCTTTCTGCAAGGGATGGGAACGTCGCATCCCGAAGTGATGCTCGATGTGCACGTCTTTGAAATCAGCAAAACGCTGATGCACAAATTCGGATTGCAGATCCCCAATCAATTCAACCTGTTCAACATTCCGATTGGCGCCTTGGGGCTGACGCTGGCGGGCGGCCAGAGTATTCAGGACGCCATCAACCAGCTCATAGCCAGCGGCGCGATCAACCAGGGCAACTCTTCCGCCCTGGCCGGGTTGCTCGGTCAGCTTCTTGGCGGCAACGCTTCTTCCATCCTCAGCCAGCCCCTAGCCACGTTCGGCAACGGCATCACGTTGTTCGGCGTTTCCCTGGGAACACTCACCGCGGAATTTTCGATGAACGAAGGCATGCTTCGATCTCTAGAGCACGTCACGCTACGCGCCGCTCAGGGTAAAGATGCCACCGTCAACCTGGGCTCACGCATCCCGATCATCAATGCAAGTTTTGCTCCCATCTTCAACACCTCGGCCATTTCGCAAGCCATCGGCAACGGCTCTTACATCGCACCGATCCCTTCTTTCACCTACGAAGACATCGGACTGAACCTCAAGGTCAAGCCGTCCGTGCATGGCGATTCGGATGTCAGCATGAATATGGAAATAAAGGTGAGATCGCTGACGGGCGCCAGCACCAACGGCGTGCCGGTGATCGGAAACCGCGAATACACGGGCAGCATCAACGTCAGAAACGACCAGGCTGCTGTCGTCGCCGGTCAGATCACCAGTACTGAGCAGCGCAGCCTTAGCGGGATTCCGGGAATCGGACAATTCCCGGTGCTCAGTCGTGCCGCCGCATCGAACTCAAACGAAAAAGATGAGAGCGAGATGTTGATCATCGTCACGCCGCACATCATCAGCATGGCCGAAGGCCAAAGCAGCTCAGAGATCTGGATGACCGGGATAAAGTAAAAGCAGGAACTCACCTGATTGTTGAACTGCAGGCGTCCTCTCCAGCAGACGACAGGCGGGGACACCCGTCGCTCCATCGACTCACTAATAACGGGAAGGACAGGAGTTTACTTGTTTTCGTTGCCCCAGGTTCGCGTCCGCGCTTTGGACGTTAACCTGGGTTCATCCCGGACTACTGCTTGCCTGCGAACTCCACCAAGCCCTTCAACACCTCAGGCGGCACGCCCACCACGTTGCCGATGCGACGACCGTTCACGTAAACCGTCGGCGTACCGGTAACTCCAACGGACGTTCCCAGCGCCACCGACTTGTCCACACGGCTCTTGGTATCCGGCTTGGCCGCGCAGACTGCCATATCCGCGCCCTTCACTCCGGCCGCATCTGCGATTGCCGTCAGTTTCTCGTCGGCATTCGATTCCGTCAGGTTCGCCTGCTGATCGAAAGTTCCCTGCACAAACTTCCAGAATGCTTCGTTCGAACTGCGACCCACGCAGTCGGCGTAGTACGCCGCCTTCGCGGCCCAGTTGTGCATCGGCAACGGATAGTTCTGAAACACAAACCTGGCGTTGGGTTCTTCAGCCAGCAATTTGTCGATCACCGGCTGCGCATCCTTGCAATGCGGGCATTGCAGGTCGCTAAACTCCACAATTGTCACTGCTGATTTTTCCGGGCCGCGCCCCGGCCCGTTGATTCCCTTCAGCAGTGCCTCCTTGGCCGGCTCATAGGGCTTGGCTCCGAAAGGCATGATCTCGCCCGTCAGCGCATGCTTCCCGTCCGGTGTCACGTACAACGTGGTCCCGCTCTGGCCTTGGGCGTTGGTCAGCGTGACGTTCACTTCGGCCAGACCTTCAGCGATCGACGGCTTGATGGCCGTGATTTTCCAGGTGACTGTCGAGTCGTATCCAAACGTCTGCTGCAGAAATGCGTTGACGGTCTCCTCCGAAGGCAGATTGGCTGCTTTCTCCTGGGCCGAGAGAGCCATTCCGGCAAAAAGAACTATGGCGACAAGTAGCGGTCTACGGTGCATGCGTTCCTTTCAAATGGGTTGAGATGCAAACATCCCGCGGGCGGGATGCCGTCAGGCCTCCGACTTTGCTGCTATCGGAAAGCGCCTGCCGTATCCAAAAGCTTTTTCCGAAATCTTGATGCCGGGCGCAGCCTGCTGCCTCTTATACTCCGCGCGATCCACCATGCGCAGCACACGCCGAATCAAGCCGAGTTCGAAACCGCGCTCCTTCGCAATCTGTTCCGCCGAATGCAACTCCTCCACGTAGTCTTCGAGGATCGCATCGAGCACATCGTAGGGCGGCAGCGTGTCGCTGTCCTTTTGATCCGGTCGCAACTCCGCCGATGGCGGCTTCTCCAGGGTGGCCTCGGGAATCACCGGGCGCAGGGAATTCACGTAGCGGCTGATGCGGTACACCATGGTCTTGGGCACGTCAGAAATCACCGCCAAGCCGCCCACCATGTCTCCATACAACGTACAGTAGCCCACCGCGATCTCGCTCTTGTTGCCGGTCGAGAGCACGATAGCGTTCAGCTTGTTCGACATGGCCATCAGCAACAAGCCACGAGAGCGCGCCTGGATGTTTTCTTCCGTGACGTCTTCGGGCATGCCACGAAAAACATCGTGCAGCGTAGCCTGCGCGCTCTTGCAAATGTCACCGATGGGCAACAACTCGAAACGTATGCCGAGATTCTTGGCCAACGCACGCGCATCTTCAATCGATCCCGGCGAAGAATACGGTCCGGGCATGCCGACGCCAATCACGTTCTCCGCTCCGACCGCGTCGGCGGCAATGGCCGCCGTCAGCGCAGAGTCAATTCCTCCGCTCAGTCCAATAATCACTTTCCCGAAGCCGCATTTGCGAACGTAGTCGCGCGTCCCCAGCACCAACGCCCAGTACGCACTGGCGTCATCGCCCTCCACCTGCTCGTGCATCTCTCCTTCGAGCGTGACCGAGTCGAAGTAGACGATGTCCTCCTCGAACGACTTCCCCTGGGCGATGACTTTGCCCTCGCGGTCCAACACAAGACTGGAGCCGTCGAACAACAGGCTGTCGTTGCCGCCCACCTGGTTCACCATCACGACCGGGACTTTGTCGGTTCGCGCGATGGTGGCCAGCATGTCGCGCCGCAGTTCCCGTTTGCGCAGCCAAAAAGGCGAAGCCGAAATATTCAGCACAAAATTCCCGCCTGCCCGCACCAGCGCATCCACCGGATCAAACCCGTACAGCCGCTTGTTCCAGAAATGCTTGTCGTTCCAGGCGTCTTCGCAGATCGTCAGCGCCATGCGGTTGCCGCAGAAGTCAAACAACTCCTGGTGCCGCGACGGCGCGAAGTTCCGCATCTCGTCAAAGACATCGTAGGTGGGCAAAAGCATTTTTGACTGGAGAAAGGCTTGCTTGCCGTCCTGCAGAAGGACGGCGGAATTCATCACAGACTTGCCGGTCTCAGCAAGCGCAGGCGTGACCAGCCCGCAAATCACACTGATGCCCTTGGTCTCGGCGGCGATGCGCTCCACCGACTCACGGTTTTTCGAAACGAATGTCGGTCGCTCCACCAGGTCGCGTGGCGGATAGCCGCACACAGCTAGCTCCGGAAATAGGATCAGACCCGCGCCCACCGCTTTCGCGCGGCGCGCAAAATCGATCATCTTGTTTGCGTTTCCGGAGAAGTCCCCAACCGTGGGATTGATCTGGCCAAGGGCAATCTTCACCCTTCCAGTCTAAAGCCGCGTGCCGGAAGTCGCCAAGTTTTGGGACAGGTACGGGCGGAAGTTCGGTGGTGAAGTTGTCCCTGGATTCGGCACGTTGGTCGGACGATTATCACGCGGCGCAGTGCCCTGCTTCGAAGTTCCTGGCAGGCTGTCATCGGTCTCTTCACCCGCGCGGCGTAGGGTAGGAGCGTTCGGCGGCTTGCCGGTATCCTCGTCTTTCGCAATCTTGGTGACAGGCTCGAGGCTGATTTCCTTATCGACTTTCACGAGCTTCGTGCCATCGACTTTCATGGTCTCGATTTTCACGACTTCGTCGCCCACGAAGCGCACGAACTCGACGTCCTGTGGCGGCTCGCCATAGATCCATTCTTCGTATTCGACGTCCTCTTCGTGTTCGCGAACTTTTTTCGGCGGACGCCCCTTCGCGTACGTCACCATCTCGCGATTCATTCCGACCAACACTTTGTGATTCTCAATCGCCTCTTTGGCCTTGGGAGGAATGGTCTCAAGATAAGCCTCCTCCGTGGACTTCGAATCGAAATCGAGGACGGGCCGCAGCACTTTCTTGAAAGCCTGTCCGGTCATCTCTGGAATGTAGGGATCAAAATAAACGTCCACGAACGACCCGCGCGCGTTTGCATTCGAATCAGAAGGAGCGACCGGGGTCTCGCCGCCGGCGCCGCCCACGCTGATGCGCTGGTACCACTTGGTCTTCTTCACAGGCCCGCCATTAATCTCAACGTGGACCATGTTGTCTTTGAAGATCACATTCGTGATGCGTACCGCATCCCCGTTCTTGGCCGCCGGCCCCCACATGGCCATTTTTGCCGCGAGTTCCGCACCGCTAGGTGTCACCACACCGTCCCGCAATTTCAATCCATCCTTGCCCATGGGAAACGGCGAACGCACGTACACGAGCTCGGCGTTTATTAGCCGGACCAAGTCCATACGAGTCTGTTTCGAAATCTTGGGAGCCTTTGCGTTTTGCGAGCTCGCGGCGGCCTCCTGGCCGGCGGCGGAGGCAACCGCAAGAAGAACACACAGTGCTAACAAGGCTGCCAGACGACGGTACTTCATGGAACACCCCGAGGGCCGATCTGACGTCTATTATAGACCGCCTTGGCGGCGACGATACCGGGGAAAACGCGTAGGAAGGGCCGGAAACCGGCACTTATCATTACGCGCCCGGGATTCAGACCTTCAGCATTTTGGATGCTCGGCATCTAGCACTTGGCACTTAGCACTTGGCCCCGAAGCCCCCTCTTGACACATGTCATGACCTTTTTCTTGAATGACGTCGTAAGAAGCAGCTCTGGCACCAGAATCCGTAATTGCTAAGTGCCAAAATGCCAATTGTTAAATGCCAAGGGTCGAACGCTGACTGCTGTTCTCTACCCCACCATCCGCAGCCCGTCCCGCGCGACCTGCAAAGGCAACACCCTCCCACCAGTGTCTCCGATAGCCGTGGCGACCCGGCTGGCCGCGCCTTTTTCGACCAGGAAAATCACGCATCCCCCGCCGCCGGCTCCGCAGACTTTGGCAGCCTTCCCGCCGTTCTTTCCCGCCACCGCGATCAACTTATCGATCAGCGGCGTGGTGATTCCCGGCGCGTTCGTCCGCCGAAGTTTCCACTCCTCCCGCAGCAGGCGCGCAACTTCATCCCAATCGGCGCGCGACAGTCCCTGATACATCTGGCGGGCGATCTCGGCGATCCGCTCGAAATTCCGGAAGACGCGCTTGTCGCCGTTAATGTGCGCCTTGAACACTTCCCAGTTATTGATCCCCGATTGCCGCGGGGCTCCGGTGTATGCCAGCACGAAACGTGACTCGATTTCCTCCGGCAGCACCGGCACCGACTCGCGATGAATTCCATCAGCATTCAGATGAATCGCGCTCACGCCGCCGTAAAGCGCCGGGTAGTAATCTTGGCAGCCGGTCGGCACATTGATCACCTGCGCCTCGATGTTCTGCGCGATCACGCGGATCTGCTCCGCCGTCAAGTGGCGATCCGTAAATCGAGCGAGCGCCGCCGAAGTCGCCACCATCAGTGCCGAGGATCCTGAAATTCCTGCACCCGCTGGCGACTCCGAGTCAGTTTCCATCAGCAAGCCTTCCTTGGGAGCGAAGAACTGCAGCAACCGCGCGGCCAGCGGCAGGCGAAACCGTTTAGCCCGCCGCAACTCGTCGAAGCTCGCGAAAATCTCTTCCTTCTTGGTGTCGAGCGATCGCAGATGAATGCGTCTACCCTTCATCCGCGTGATCCGGCAGGTCGTGAGGATATTCACAGCGAAGTTCAGAGTCAAAGCGCCGGGGTGAAACAGGTAGAGAGGCCACAGGTCGATGGTGCCGCCGGCAAGATCAGCGCGGCACGGTGCCTGTGCCATGATGGTTGCCGCTCGTGACGAAGTCCAGGACGCTTCCATGACAGTGGTTGTACCACGCCGCACCATGCGCTTCGCTGGATTCGAGTAACCAGGTTACTGTGGGTACCATCTCAATAACATCACGTCGCACGCGATGCTCAACTAAATCGTGAGGAGAGCGGTCGCAAGAACTTTGCGCGAAACACTTTTTCGAGGGCAGGCATGCGATCTTCCGTTGACAACACCCAACATTTGTCGGATATTCGCGAAAGAGAGTTTTCTGACGGCAGTTTCCAAATGATTCCACATTCCACTCTGGCCGTTCGCTAGGAGTTTGCGCATGGCAGATTCATGGGTTAGGCCTACCTCCCCAGGTCCCCCGGATTCTGGAGTTCCCTCTCGGCCTGAAAACAATTCAAAGCCTGCATTGGAACGAACCCAGGGACCCGACGACTACTTGCTCATCGACCGTCTGCGCGAAGACGCGGTGTCCGGACGGATGGATCTGAGCAGCATCCTCTCCGAAGCCACGCACGCAGCGCGTTATTTCACGGATGCCACCGGAGCCGCCCTCGCCCTCTGGAGCCAGGGCGTGGTGATTTGCCGCGCGCGCTCGGGCGACACCGCGCCGCCGCTCGGCGCCAAGCTCGATGTCGATGCCGGCATCTCGGGCGAGTGTCTGCGCAGCGGGCGCTCGCAGCGCTGCAATGATTCCCTCACCGATCCGCGCGTGAATGCGGAAGTGTGCAAGGAGATGGAGATCCGCTCACTGGCGGCCGTGCCCCTGCGTGGCGCGCAAGGGGTGATCGGAATCCTCGAAGTTTTTTCCGACAAGCCGAATGCTTTTTCCGACGCGCACATCACGCTGCTGAAAAAGCTCGCGAAGATCGCTGCCGCGGGTCGGGAACAGTCCGTAACTCTCCCGGCGACCCGGTCCTTTGAAACCACGCCGGAACGTGCGGAGCAAAAACCTGTGGCGCCCCTCACCCAGACCGCCACGCGCGATTGGCTCGCGTTCCTGCCTGCGCGCATGCGCGGGGAAGAAGGTCAGCCTCTGCGCCTGGCTGCAGCCGCCGCGTTACTGCTGCTGCTCGCCGTCGCAGGATGGGCTATCAGCCGCTCGCGCAGTACGCGCGCCGGTCAACCGGTGCATGCGGCATCGGCGCAAACCCTGCCTACAGCCCTGGGCGCCAACGCGCTGGATACATCCAAGATGGATTCCACCACATCGGGCAACTCCGCGAAGGGCCCGAGCACGATCAATCTCACGCTCGCGCCCAAAGCCAACGCCGACCCAGTAGCCAAGGACCTCGTGCAACGCGCTTCGCGCTCAACCGTGACCGAGCGGGGCTCAGCTGGGGCGGCCAAGAACGCGATAGAACCTGTCACGAAAGACGTACCTCGCCCCACCACTGTTGCCGAGGCCGACCTTGCCGCTCCCGACCCGGCCGAGGTCTTGAAGAACAGCGCCGCACCGGTTCCGCAGGCGATCGCCAATCCAACGCCCATTTTCCCGTTTGTCGCGCTCCCCGTTTCGCAAGGGGTGACGGGCGGCCGCCTCACACGCAAAGTCGATCCAACCTATCCGGTGGAAGCGCGCTCGCAGCACATCGAAGGCGCGGTCAAACTCGACGCTTTGGTGGGGGAAGACGGGAACGTGCACGAGGTGACGGTTACAAGCGGTCCGCCGCTGCTTGCCAAGGCAGCCGCGCAGGCTGTGAAGCAGTGGCACTACCAGCCCTTCCAACTCAATGGAAAGCCGGTATCCATGCACAACCAAATTACAATTCAGTTCAAGTTGCCGTAGAGAAATCCGGCGTCAGGAGAGATTCAAAACCTGGCGAACGGTGCCGCGCGACTTCTGGATCTTTTCCTGCAACAGCGTGATCGCGTAGATCAGCTGCTCGGGCCGCGGCGGGCAGCCGGGCACATAGACGTCGACCGGGATCACCTGGTTCACGCTTTGCACCAGCGCGTAGTTGTTGAACACGCCGCCTGACGTCGCGCACGCTCCCATCGAGATTACCCACTTGGGTTCGGGCATCTGCTCCCAGAGAAGTCGGATGACGGGGGCCATCTTGTTCGAGACGCGTCCCGCGATGATGATCAGATCTGACTGGCGCGGCGAGGGCCGGAAGACTTCCGCTCCGAAGCGAGCGATGTCGAAGCGCGACGCGCCCATCGACATCATCTCAATCGCGCAGCAAGCCAGCCCGAACGTCATCGGCCAGATGGAATTCTTGCGCATCCAGTTGACGGCAGAATCCAGCGTGGTCAGCACCACGCCCTCGGGCGTGGGATTGCCGTAGGTCAGGTCTTTGACGACCCGTTTGCCATCTTCGAGGGTGACGTAAGGCCCGAAATTCAGCTCGCCGCTCATGATAGGTATTTTACCAAACAGCTAGGAAGGTTTCTTGCCCCGCATCCGTGCGCTGCTTTCGTAGCGTCGGCGTCTCGCCGGCAGTCGCGAGGGCGTCCCGCCCTCGCAGAATTCGATCAAACGCATTACGGAACCAACACAACCTTCCCAAACATCTTGCTCTCCGCCAAATACTCATGCGCGGCCCGCACTTCGCTCAAGGGAAACGTCCGGTCCACCACCGGCTTCAATTTCCCGCTGAACACCAGCCGCAACACTTCATGCAGTTCCCCCATCGTCCCCATGTACGACCCAAGCAGCGCTAGTTGGCGCGCAAACAGAAACCGCAGATCGAAGCTCGCTTCCGGTCCGGACGTCGCCCCGCAGGTCACCAAGGTCCCTCCGGGTCGCAGCGCTTTCATGCTCTCGTTCCATGTCGCCGCTCCCACGTGCTCGACAACGATATCCACCCCGACACGCCCCGTGATCTTGCGCGCTTCATCGCCAATCTTCTGCTGGTAGTGATTCACCACGTAGTCGGCCCCCAGCTTCTTCGCCAGCTCCGCCTTGCGATCATCCCCCGCGGTCGCGATCACCGTAGCGTGATACAGCTTCGCTAGCTGGATCGCGGCAATCCCGACCCCAGAATTTGCGCCCAGCACCAGCACGGTCTGTCCGGGCCGGATCGCCGCCCTGCCCGTCAGCATGTGGAACGCCGTAAGAAATACCAGCGGCACACTCGCCGCATCGATGAAGGTCATGCTGTTGGGAATCGGGATCACATTCACTGCCGGAACAGCGATCAACTCGCAGTTACCGCCGTCAACAGCGTTGCCCAGCACGGTAAATTCCGGGCAAAGATTCTGCCGTCCCGAAACGCACTGCTCACATCGATGGCAGAAGTGCATCGGCGCCAGCAACACGCGCTGTCCGATCTGAAAGCCGGTAATGTATTCGCCGACTTCGACAATCTCCCCGGCAACATCGCTTCCCAGAATGTGCGGCAACTTAACATCGGGAAGCTTCTGCCGCACCCACAAATCCAGATGATTCAGCGCGCACGCCTTCACCCGGACCAGCACCTGGTCCTTACGCGGCTTCGGATCGGGAACGTCTTCATACCGAAGAACTTCAGGACCACCGAATTCGTGAATGATCGCCGCCTTCATGACGACTCCCCAAAAGCAATCTGCAAATCGAAACCATAGACCCTAGCACAACAGGCCTTCCGCCGTTCCATGCCTTGGGTCCAGAAATGTCGCGTTTGACTTGCCCTCGCGCAGGCCGAATAATCATTCAGGCATGGACATCTACGAGGAGATCGTCAAGCTTCGCCAAGCCGGCCGACACGGGGCGGTGGCCACGATCGTCAACGTGCGCGGTTCAATCCCCTCGTTCGAAACCGCCAAAATGCTCGTGCGCGATGACGGCTCGATCTTCGGAACCATCGGCGGAGGCTGCGTCGAGGCGGACGTATGGCGCGCGGCCCGCGAGGTGATGCAAGAAGAAAAGCCTCGTACCCTCACATTCGACCTCAACCAAAATCCAAAATACGATACAGGCCTGGTTTGCGGCGGAACGCTCGACGTATTTATCGAGCCAATCCTGCCTCCAGCATTACTTTATGTTTTCGGCGCAGGCCACGTATCGACAGCACTTTACAAGGCCGCACTGGCGGCCGGCTTCGACATCACGGTGGTCGATGACCGTGAGTCCTATGCCAACCGCGAGCGTTTCCCACAGGCCCGCGAGGTGATTGCCGAAGACTTCGACAGGGCGATGTCGCGCCTGACGCCGACCGATTCCGCCTACATCGTCATCGTCACGCGTGGCCATCGTGACGACATGCGCGTGCTGCGCTGGGCCGTGCAGAGTCCGGCGCGGTACATCGGGATGATCGGGTCGAAGCGGAAGACCATCACCATTTTTCGCGAACTTCAGAAAGAAGGTCTGCGCGCCGAACTCTTCGATCGCGTGCATGCCCCCATCGGACTCGATATCGGGGCGGTCACTCCGGACGAGATCGCCGTATCGATAACGGCAGAGCTGATCGCCGTCCGCCGGAAATCCGAACGCGAGTTACCGCACATGAGTTGGTTCCATCGCCCCAGCCGCAACACCACCGATGCCGAGGACGAAGTGCCCGCCCAGGGCGACGACAAATCAGCTTAGTCTGCCGTGGGCGCCGGGTTTCCGCGAGTTCAGCCTTGCACTGACTTCCCAATCTCTTTCTGCTATCTTCGCGTGATGAGTCGGGCTCCCAGTTTGTTTGGCGTGATTCTGGCGGCGGGTGAGTCCACGCGCATGGGCACCGACAAGGCTCTGCTTCCCTGGCCCCCGGTTCCCTCCGGCCAGCCTCCGCGAGGAACATTCCTTTCGGCAGCGATTGAGTCTCTGGGAGCCGTCAGTGAAATGGTAATCGTGGTGGGCGGCAGGAACGCATCGCGCATCGCGCCCTTTGTTTATGCCGCAGGCGCGTCACTGGCGGAGAATCAGGAACCTGATCGTGGACAATTCAGTTCCCTGCAGATCGGCTTGCACGAGGTTCTCAACCATGGGCGCGACGCCGCGATCGTTACGCTGGTGGACCGGCCTCCCGTACATGCCAAAACGATCGCCCATCTGTGCCAGGCCTTCTCGTCGGCGATCGAGTCCTCGAAGTGGGCGGTGATACCCGAGATGCACGGCAGGCACGGACATCCCATCGTCCTGGGCCGCGAAATGATCGAGGTCTTTCTCAGGGCGCCCGCCACCGCGACCGCCCGCGACCTTGAGCACGAGTACGTCGAGCACATTGACTACGTGCCGATCGAGGATCCGGCCATCGCAATCAATGTCAATACTCCGCAAGAGTATGCCGCGCTGAACGCCACCACGCCGTTTGTCTTCGGACTCTGAAATCATCCGTTACAATTTAGGTCTCGCGCTGCGGAATTACCCAGGCTACCGCTTGCGCGACAAATCCCACTATAGAGAGCACACTTGACCGCAACTCCGGTGACTCACCGCTCGCAGGCCTTTGTCGAGTCCATCTTGCGCCTTGAACCGCGCGTCGCTGCCTTCGACTGCGACGGCACGCTCTGGAGCGGTGACGGCGGAGAGCGCTTCTTCGCATGGGAACTGGAAGAAAAACTGGTTCCGGACGACGTAGCCCGGGCCATGACCGCTCGCTACGCGGAGTACAAGGACGGCAACGTTCCTGAAGATGTGATGTGCGGCGAAATGGTCACCATGCACCGCGGCATGATCGAAGCCGACGTGCAGCGCGCGGCCACGAGATTTTTTGATCTCTATTTCGTAGAACAGATTTTCCCGGAAATGCAGTTGCTGGTTCGGCAACTCATCGCGCAAGAATGCGACGTCTGGGCCGTTTCATCCACCAACGACTGGGTCATCCGCGCGGGCATGCGGCACTTCGGCATCCCCCGTGATCATGTGCTGGCCGCCTCCGTCGAAATTGAAGACATGCGGATTACAGACCGCCTGATTCGGATTCCCAGCGGCCCGGGCAAGCCGCAAGCGATTTTGGACGTCGTGAAGAAAAAGCCGGACGCCGCCTTCGGAAATTCCCGATGGGACGTCGACCTGTTGAAACTGGCCACTCACCCCTACGCGATTAACCCGAATCTCGACCTCGAGAAGTTAGCCGAGGAGCGCGGTTGGGGCTTGTACTTCCCGACGGCCGTTCGAAAATAGATACAAAAGTCAGGAATTGGTCACTGTAGTTGTAATGGAATTGTAAGAATCGCTTGCCCCTCCGGAGTGGTTACTTGACCCTCCCCGAGAAACTGACATATCTTCCCCCCAAGCAGGGCGCGATTCCCACCCGGGGAAACACGAGGGACGGATTCATGACCACATGGAACAGTTGGGGTGAGGACGAACCTTACTGGTGGGTGGTGATCTGCAAGAATCAGAAATTCCATCGCCATCAGAACATGTTCAGCGGGCACAAGATTCCCTTGGGCGAAACCGACGCGTTCGCTCCGCCTCCGGAAATCGACTTCAACCTGACCATCCGCTGCGATGAGTGTGGCGAGGAAAACACCTACGATCCCGCCGACCTGCTCCGCTTTCAGATGGGCTCGCAGCCGAATTTTAAGCCGCATCCGCTGTTCGCATAGTCGCTGGCGCGTAATCTTGTCGCTGGCACCTCGCCAACTTCACGCCTTCTTCAACAGTTCTTTCAGCGCATCAATCGCCAGGTAAGCCGCGTGTCCCGACGCTTCCGGCAATCCGCCCACCTTCTGCAACACTTCTTCTCGCTGGACCTGCCGCGCATCGCTCACCAGTATGCCGGAAACAATTTCTGTCAGTGCCGAGGCGCATGCCATCGCGGCCACGCAGCCCTTCGCGCGAAAACGGATCTCCTCGAGGCGTCCGTTTGCGATTTTCGCGGTGAGTTCCAGCACGTCGCCGCAGGCCGGATTTTCAATTTCCACGCGCGCATCGGCATCTGGAATCACACCGGGATTGCGCGGATTCTGAAAGTGGTCGAGCAACTGAGGGGAGTACATTCACTCATATTGTAACCAGCCGCGTGATACCCAGTCCTGCGCGCTCCTCGCCACGCCCCCACGAACCGTTTAAGATCAGCGTCGTGCCCCTGCTTCACACGCCGCGCCGGATCGTCAGCCTTCAGCCCAGTGCTACGGTGATCCTGCAAGCGATCGGCCAACTGGATCGTCTGGTCGCATGCACACGCTATTGCGTGGACGTCTGTCCAGAAGCCGCCTCGGGTCGCATCGTCGTCGACGACTCCTGGAGTGCCGACGCCGAGCAGATCCGCGCGGCCAAGCCCGACCTCGTGATCGCCGCCGTTCCGTACCGCGAGACGTCCGTCAGCGAAATTCTGAAGACGGGCGCGCGTTTCCTAGGCTTCGCTCCGAAAACTCTGGCCGACATCTACACCGATATCGCTTGCATCGCCGGCATCGTCGGAGTTCCCGACCGCGGACAGCAGGTCTGCGATCAGATGGCCTCCGCGACCGATGAGGTACGCAAGCAAACGTCATCGTTGCCTCGCCTTCGGGTATTTTGCGAGGAGTGGGGAAAGCCCCTGATCTCCTCACAAGCGTGGGTGGCCGAGTTAGTGGAAGCCGCGGGTGGCGAGTTCATCGGCGCTCCCGGGAAGCAAACGACAGCGGAATCCGTCTTCGCAGCCAATCCTGATGTGATCGTTGCAGCCTGGTGCGGCGCGGGCGACCGCGTCCCGCTTGAAAAAATCGTTCGCGATCGCCAGTGGACGGATCTCGTCGCGGTGCGAAACAGACGTGTTTACTGCCTGCGCGACGAATTGCTGAACACTCCCGCACCGACATTGATCCAAGGGCTTCGCGCTCTCGCCGCCGCCATTCATCCCGAACTTTTTCCGCGAGTGAATGGATTGCGATCGATTGCCGATGTATCGCGCGAGGCACGATCCCCGGGCGAGCCTGTAGTTTAAGATTGTCGTTATGCCCTCTCCAACCATCGATACCGTGCGCGACGAAGTTGCGCGTCTGGCAACCAACGCGAAATCGGCTCATGAGCTCATGACGAAGATGGTCGCCCTGCTTCACGAGCAGATGCTCAAGTACAACTGGGTCGGCTTCTACATGCTCGACGAAGCCGCGCAGCCGCCTGTGCTCGTGCTCGGCCCGTTTCAAGGCGCCATGACGCCGCACACGCGCATCCCCCTCCATCAAGGCATCTGCGGAGCCGCCGCTTCAACAGGCAAGACCGTAATCGTCGATGACGTCGCCAAAGACCCGCGCTACCTGGCCTGCTCGCTCGAGACCAAGTCTGAAATCGTCGCGCCCGTGTTCAGGAAAGGCAAAGTTGCCGGCGAAATCGACATCGACAGCCACTTCCCCGCAGCCTTCTCGCCGCAGGACCGCGAGTTCGTGGAATATTGCGCTGCCTTGGTGGGTAAGAAACTCGAAAGCTCCCCCGCATGAGAGTAGAAAAAGGTAAAGTCCGCGCGCCCGAAATCGGGCGCCCGTGGCTTAACTCGCCTCCCCTCAGTTTCCGCCAGCTGCGCGGGCGCGTCGTGCTGGTCGACTTCTGGGACTACACCTGCGTCAACTGCATTCGCACGCTGCCCTACGTGCAGGCGTGGCACGAACGCTACGTGGGCAAGGGTCTGACGGTGATCGGTGTGCACACGCCCGAGTTCACGTTTGCGCAATACGAGTCGAACGTGGAACGAGGCGTCCGCGAGTTCGGACTGACCTACCCCATCGTTGTCGATAATGATCGCGAAATCTGGAAAGCCTTCGCCAACCGCTACTGGCCGACCAAGTACCTGCTCGATAAAGACGGCTACCTGCGCTACGCCCACTTCGGCGAAGGCGCCTATCGCGAGACAGAAGAGGTCATCCGCGAGTTGTTACTCGAGGCGAACTCCACCCTTGCATTCCCGCCTTTGATGGAACCGGTCCGTGCCGAAGATCGCGAAGGCGCTGTGTGTTACCGTCCCAGCCCCGAGCTTTATCTGGGCCAATCGCGTGGACGCATCGGCAACGATGGCGGCTTCAAGGAGGACTCCATCGCCGAGTACAGCCTCCCGGAAGTGTTACAGGAAGACGTTTTCTATCTCGGCGGCCGCTGGGCCGCAACGGCGGAATACGTCGAAGCTGCCGAGGTAGGTGTTCACAGCATCAAGCTGCGCTACGAAGCCGGCGGAGTGAATCTTGTGATGGCCGCGCCCCGTGGCGGCGTATGCGAGGTGGTCATCCTGCAGGACGGCAAACCCCTCGACCGCTCGCACAAAACTTCCGACACCCGTTTCCGCACAGGCAGCGGCGGCGAAGAAAGCTACATCGCGGTGCAACAGGCCCGCATGTACGCACTGGTCAACGACCATAATTTTGGACAGCACGTTCTGGAACTGCGCTGTCCCGCGGGATTAGCCGCCTTCGCGTTCACCTTCACCAGTTGCATCGATCCGAACGGCGTCGCGGCCGCGGCAGTCGAGTCTTCCCGATGATGAAACGCGTAGTCGCGGCCCTGATCGTCCATGACGGCAAAATTCTCGTCTGCCAGAGGACGCGTCATCAAACCATGCCGCTGAAGTGGGAATTTCCAGGCGGCAAAATCGAAGAAGGCGAACAACACCGCGCCGCCCTGGAACGCGAGTTGGAAGAAGAACTCGGAGTCTATGCCACGATCGGTGAAGAAGCAGCCCGCATCCACCACACGTACAAGAGCGGCAGCTCCGTCGAGTTAAGCTTCTTCGTAGTCCGGGAATACAAAGGCCAACTGGAAAACCGAATCTTCCGCGACATGCAATGGGCCAACCCCGAAGACCTCCCCACCTTCGACTTCCTGGAAGCCGACCTGAAACTAGTAGCCGACCTGGCCAACGGAAAACTCAAGCTCTGAGATGTACTGAAAAGTACGTTAACCTGGACCTCTTCCCCAAGCCCCCTCGCACTCTGTCATCCTGAGCGGAGTGAGCCGCCAGCCGAACGCAGCCGCTTTTCCGCCGCGAAAAAAAGCGCGGCAAAAAGCCGCGCTCCATCACAACACTAAATCTAATTCTGCGATCCATCCCGCTTCAGCACCGGATGATCGTCATCACTCTCCCCACTATCTCCGGGTGCCGAAGCGCGCCGCAACTCCGGCGAGCTGTCCTTCTTGTCATCCAGCTTCCGCCGATTCTCCAACTTCGCCAGCCGGTTCTTCACTTCCTGAAACTCCGAAGTGTCAACCTTGTAACTCGGCCGCGCAGGCAGTAGTCTTTCGATCTCTTCCTGCGATTTCTCAATGCGGTCGGGCGTCGGCGGATGCGACTCAAATGCCTTCGACAGCGCTCCCGGCTTCTTCTTTTCCTGCGCCTGAATCTTCTCGAAGAATGCGGTAAATGCCTGCGGATCGTACCCGCTCTTGTACATGTATTCCACGCCCAGGTAGTCGGCCTCCGCTTCGAAGCCGCGGCTGAACTTCAGCATTGCCGTAGGCAGCGCAAGACCGGCGGCCTCTTGCACGGCCAAGCCTCCCAGTCCTCCGGTCGTAAAGATCAGCGGAATCGTCGCCAGCTGCGCCAGCGTTCCGCGCGTATTCTGCCGGGCAATATGGCAAGCGGCCACGTGCGCGATCTCGTGGGCCATCACGCCCGCCAGTTCGGCTTCATTGTCGGCCGCGAGAATCAGGCCGCTGTTGACGTAGAAAAACCCGCCCGGCAACGCGAACGCATTGATTACATCCGCATCCACCACCTTGATGGTGAACGGCACCTTCGAGTCCGAATTTCGCACCAGGTTCTGCCCGACGCGGTTCACGTATTCTGTAATGACCGGATCCTTGATCAGTTTCGAACTGCTATCCACCTGCTCGGCATACTGGCGGCCCATGTTGATTTGGCCTTCGACGCTGTACCAGTTCCCGATACCCCGTCCGCAGCCCACGTTCCGATTACCAATCGCATCCAAGTCGTTAATGCCACCGTTGTGCTTCAGATCCTTCGGGTCCGGCGCTGGCGGATCGTCCCCAGGGGCGGCCATCGCCATGCTGCCGAAAGCCAATACGATTGCCAGCCCAGTTCCAATCAATTTTTTCATGGGATTCTCCCTGACGGACACAATACCGCCTTCTATTAGACGCGGCGGGAGTGAGGAAGGTTTCCCTCCACCACATTGCTTTCCTTCAGTTTACGCTGGTTTTGTGGCCGATATCCAGCAATGACAAAACGCCGCCGGAACCATGCAGGCTTTGCCACATCAGGGCGAATGTCAGGCCAATGACCAGGATGGTCGTCGCCCACGCAATCACGTTGAAAAGCCCAGAATTCACGTATTCGCCCATCAGTTCCTTCTTGTTGATCAATAAGAGCATGAAGATCAGCACGAAGGGCAGGACCACTCCATTCACCACCTGCGACAGGATCGTGATCTTCACCAGGGGCAGGTTGGGCACCAGAATCACGGCTCCCCCCGCCACGATCAGGATCGTGTAAAGCCAGTAGAAGACCGGAGCCTCGCTGAACTTCCTTCCCACCCCGGATTCAAACCCTAGGCCTTCACAAACTGTATAGGCGGTGGAGAGCGGCAAAATCGACGCGGCGAAAATCGAAGCATTGAAGAGGCCGGCCGCAAACAGAATGTAGGCATAGTCGCCCGCCAGCGGTCGCAGCGCCTGCGCCGCGTCCTTGGCGTCCTGCACATTGCGATACCCGTGCGCGTACAGTGTCGCCGCGCACGCCACGATGATGAACCATGCCACTACATCCGTGAAAATGCAGCCCGTTATCACGTCAATCTGCGACGCCTTGTACTGGCGCCGGGTCACGCCCTTCTCCACCACCGACGACTGCAGGTAAAACTGCATCCAGGGCGCGATGGTCGTGCCCACCAACCCGATGACCATGTACACATAACCCTGCTGCAGCCAGGCCGCCCGCGGCGGCGGCTTGATGGTCGCCAGCAGCGCCTCTCCCCATGCAGGTTTCGCCAGGAATCCAGCCACAATGTACGTGATGTAGAAGAACGAAGCCGTAAGGAAGACCTTCTCGACCGTCTTGTACTGTCCCTTCACGACGATCAGCCACACAATGACGCAGCTGATCGGTACCGTGATGTATTTCGACAACCCGAACAACTCCAGGCTGCCCGCGATGCCGGCAAATTCTGCGATCACGTTTCCAAAATTTGTGGTCAGAATCCCGATCATCATGAAGAATGTGATGCGAAAACCGAATTCCTCGCGAATCAGGTCGCTGAGGCCCTTACCCGTCACAGCCCCCATGCGCGCTGTCATTTCCTGGACCACGATCAGGGCCAGGGTGATAGGGATCATCGTCCAAAGGAGGGTGTGTCCAAACTGGGCGCCCGCAGACGAGTACGTCCAGATGCCGCCGGCATCATTATCGACGTTCGCGGTAATAAACCCCGGACCAACTACTGCGAGGAACAGCAGGATCTGGGTCTTCCAGCGTCTCAGGAACTTCATGGGCACATTTCACAAACATAGAAGCAAGCAACGACCTGACAGAATAAACGTGGATCATCAATTCTGGATACCTCAAATGAATTTTTGTTTCGGAAACATGAATGGAAAGGCACGTGACGGGAAGGGCACGACTTCAGTCGTGCCGAGAGCGATTCTTAATTTGCGCTGCAGCGCCTGAGGCGAGCTCCTTGTTACCAAACAGACCGACGTCGCCCGGTAGCTCACCCCGGCGGCTAAAGCCGTCTCAAGAATTACCTTCACGGCCCGACTGAAGTCAGGCCCTTCCCTTTGGTACGGAGCAGAGCGAAAGGGGAAAGAGCGATCCCCAAGGATGCGGCGCAACAGCGATGCGGGCGGGAGCCCGCGAGCCCCTACAACTTTTCGCGCAACAAACTGATCACGTCATCCGACGTAATAACGCCCGTCAATTTTTTCTGATCGTCCACCACGGGCAAGGTCAACAAATTGTATTTATCGAACAATTCCGTCACTTCCTGATCCGACGCGTTCTCATGGCACGAAATCAACGGCTCCTGCGTCAACGACAACAGAGGCGTGGTGGGCGCCGCCAGAACTAATTTTGACAAGGGCACCATCCCCGACAATGTCTGCCGTGAATCGACCAGGAAAATCGTGCTCACCGTCTCCACACCACCCTCGTAATGCCGCAGGGCCTCCACCGCGTCGTGCGCGCTGGCATTCACGGGCAGGGCGATCAACTCGGTTGTCATCCGGCCCGCGGCCGAATCGTGCTTGAACTCGAGCAGGCCAGAGACTTCCTCGGCCTCCTCGGCCCCCATTTCTTCCAGAATGCGTTCCGTCTTTTCCTCGGGCAGGTCGCCCAACAGGTCGGCCGCAGCGTCGGGCTGCATTTCTTCGACAATCTCCGCCGCGCGATCGGAATCGAGCGACTCAAGAATCGCCTTTTGCACCTTGGGCTCGACTTCTTCTAGCGCGCCAGCCGCCACTTGCTCGTCCAGTGTCTCGAACACCGCTTCGCGCTCATCCGGCGCCAAATCTTCCACGATATCTGCAATATCGGCAGGATGGAGCTTGGCCAATCGGTCGTGCGAAATCTTTAGTTTCACCCGACGCGCCGGATCGGTCTCGATCAAGTCCACGAAATCCCAAGGAATGCTGCGCGGCGGAATTTGACTCAAAAGCAAATGAAGGGCTCCGAGAGGCACGACTCCCTTCAGCAGCCGCCGGACGGCACCCCGCGCCCCCACATCGACGGACGAAACCTTCAGAACGGCGCGCGCACCCATCGACTCCTGCTGCAAATCGACGTCGTTAACGCGCACGACCTTCCGCCCATGTACGTCAATCACTTGCTGATCCAGCAAGTCGCGCTCCAGCAGAAACAGCCCTTCAGTCCCGTTAACCGCTCCCCAGTCCGCAGAATTCGTCGACGCCCGCACGCCGCCATTGATCGAAGCGACCGCCTGCAGCGGCAACACCCGGTCGCCGCTCTTGGTCTTCACGATGAGCACAGAAATGCGGATTCGGTCTTCCTGGGGTGCCAAGGCCACTTCGCGCACACGTCCGCAGGCCAAGCCCGCGGCATCGCGGACCGGCGCGCCTAACAGTTCCGTGAGCGCAAGCGCAGTCATCCCTGCGAGAATACTCAACCCGCGCGCAAGAAATCCAGATGCGCACCGCACTTATTTTTTGTACGGAACCGTTTCTGCATCGCGCGCCTCCAGCTGATCCCGTACGCAACGCCGCTTACACGCTGCGTTGACAATTACCGGCACTAAAGGCAAACTACCGGATTCGTTAAACCGGACGCTTCTCTTCGTGCATCCAAGGGCGGGCCGGTAAAGGAGTTCGGGTCCTCCGGTCGTCTTGCTGGGCCGCCACCATGAGCGCACAACGGGTGTCTTACACGCTCGATTCGACGCTGGACACTGTTAACAGCGCCGAAGAAGCGGCCAGCCAGATCGCCACCGAGGCCGGGTTCGCCGATGAAGAGGTCATGAAAATCGCTATGGCCGTGCGCGAAGCTGCAGTAAACGCGGTACTGCATGGCAATGCCTATGATCCCGGCAAGAAGGTCACGGTAGACTTCGAGACCACCGCCAGCGACCTGGTCATCACCATTCGCGACCAGGGCAAAGGCCTGGACCTGGCCAAAGTGCCAGACCCGCTGGCCCCCGAAAATCTGTTAAAAACTTCGGGTCGAGGCATTTTTCTTATCCGCTCGTTCATGGACGAGGTTGAAATCAACCCCACCACGTCGGGCACCGAAATCAAACTCATCAAGCACGTCCAAGGCACTGCCTCGGACGGCAAGGAGGCTTCCCAGTGAGCATGAAGACCAGCACTCGTCAGGTCGATGGCGTGACCATCGTGGATTGCAGCGGCCGCATCACCCTCGGTGAAGGCAGCGTAATCCTGCGCGATACCGTGCGCGACCTGCTCAGCAAAGGCAACAAGAAGATCCTTCTCAACCTGGGCGACGTCAACTACATCGACAGCTCAGGCATCGGCGAGCTGGTCAGCGCCTACACCACAGTGAAAAACCAGGGCGGCGAACTCAAGCTGCTCAACCTCACCAAGAAAGTCCACGACCTGCTGCAGATCACCAAGCTCTACACCGTCTTCGACGTGAAAGACGACGAAGCGGCCGCCGTAAAGTCGTTCAGCAAGTAGGTGCGACCACGATTTCTCGAGGAGGCTGGCCAGCTCGGCTGGCCTCTTTCGCCTGCCTGCGTTCCCGTTTCGGGGAGATGCACTACGATTTTCTGCCTTCGGCCGCATCCCGCCGCCAGTCCCTCCCTACAATGAAACGAGAACTGGTGTCATATGGCCTGCGGGCGACTCCAGTCGTGACGATCAGTCGCTGAGTATGTCGCGCTTTAGCGCCTGAGGTACGGCCCTGGTGGATTAGCAAGCCCAATCTACGACTAATAGACGCTCCTCGGTTCCTACATGACTGGCCGCTCATTGATGATGCTCGCGTTAGTGGCACTCGCGGCTTCCTCATGCATCCCCATTTCCGACGCCAGCAAACATATCGGCACAACGAAGTGTGTGAGTGGCAAAGTAGTGCGGGTGAAGCAAGGCAGCAAGGGTACGCACTTCTTCGACTTCTGCGAAGACTATCGCAGCTGCCCTTCACGGTCGTCGTGTTTGCGAGCGATCTGAAACAAGTCGGCGACGTCCGCCGTCTGGAAGGCCGCCAGATCGAAATCGACGGCGAGATCAAAAGCTACGACGGCCGCGCAGAAATCATCCTTAGCCGCTCAAGCCAATTACGCGGCGACGCAGCCCACATCCCGCCCTTACCGAAAGACTACGACGTGGAACGCCACGGCAAATACAGCGCGGGAACGTTTCGCTATCCCAAGCAAGCCAAGAGCGCATCCCGCAAGAAGCAGTCGCCCCCAGTGAGCCTGCAAGAACCAAGCCTGCCCGAGTCGCCAACCGACTAACATGGGATCGCAGCTATCGGGAGTGGAGGGAATGGATCTGGAGGGTGTCGTATCAGGGCACGGCTCAGCCGCGCCAAAAAGACGAGGCCAAGATTGGCGGCTTTAGCCGCTGTAAAGTGTCGGTAGTTACCTCGACGGCTGCTCATCGACCTGCAAGCGCTCGGCATCGGAGCAAGACATTTGGGGGTTCTAGTGCAGCGATCTGCAGGTTAACAGTCTCGGACATCTACCATTGGCAGCGCTGGTGCAATGGCGATGTTACATCGACAACTAACCGGCTCCCAGCAGACATTGTTCCCCCTGTGGGCCTACCCACTAAACTGGCAAACAAAAAGATGGGTGGCCGGCCTGTGTTCGATCGTCGGCCACCCAGGTGTAGCAACTTCATTTCAAAGTGAATCCTTAGGCTGCGACCTTCTGGCCCAAGAAGTCCTTGGCCTTGGCTCTTTCATCGTCCCACTTCTTCAGCTGCTCGGGACTAAGGAAGCTGACGACCCGCTGACGAATCGCGTCGCGATTCGCAACCACCTTGCTGATGATGTCGGCTTTGGTCGTGGTGGGATTCTGTTGCATGTACTCTGCGATCTTTTCTCTTGCTTCCGTAAGAGCGAAGCGAAGCTTTTCCTTTTGATCGTCAGTAAGGTTCAGCTCGCTAGCGAAATGCTTCAATTCGGTCACTACTTGTTCGCGTTCTTCAGCGCTCAGATTCATTACATTCTCCTCAATCGTTTAGTGGATACAGTTCTGGGTGGATCGAAAATCCCCGCCCAAGAAGGTTCTTGGATGAGGCTTCACGCAGCTTGTAGAAAGGAGATGTGATCCTAGAGGGTGGTTGGTGTTCTGGGAACTAGCAAATGTTATAGCAGCAAAGGGAAATGCACCGCCTACTGTCGACAGTTGACGAAATCAGGCGATTCTAGCAGCTGAGCAAGTGGCTGATGCGCCATTTGTTCGCCAAAATCGTGTCGCCAAAATTGGGGTCAACGAGTGCAATAGCGATCCTACGCAATCAGGCACACGACTCGATTTAACCTGTGCCTGGCTATCGTCTCGTTCCATTCTGCTCTGCGTTTTCAGCGTCAAGGTGCTTACCGAGTAAAAACAAGGTCGGTTGCTTTGGTCTTCTCATGGCAGGGGAAGCATGTTTTCATGAAAGCCTCGTCCCCAGTTTTGCCATCTGTGTTGAAGTGTCCGAACCCCCAGCCGCCCGTCGCCGCGTACTTTTTCGAGTCCTTGACCATGAACTGAACGTTTGTGGGAGAACCGGGGACGAAAGATTGTTCGCGCCCAAACACTTTGTTGTTCTCCTCCGACGCGGTGTGACGGTAATGCAAAGCGGCGATGATTGTGCCGTCTGGAAAGGGCAGCGTTCGTTCACGGTACGCCTTGATCGCTACATCGTTGCCCAGCACGGCACCCAGACTGTTGAGGTTGCCTTCTTCGTGAGCCGAGGAAACCCACTGCCAGTCGCGGTATCCTGACGGCATTGTGGCTACGTAGATGGAATTCTGAGTCTCCTGTCCGGAAACTGAGACCAATGCGATAACGCTAGCCACCGTTGCCACTGCAACCACCAAGCAAATGATCCCTTCATAGCTGCTCCTTCGCATCTCTGCTTAGTCCGCAAGTTCTCTTGCCCTATGATCGAAGCAATGCGCCACCGAGAGGAATCATCCACGACAGACATTCAGCTTATCAACTGGCACTCGCGTAAAAAACTACTGCCAATTGGCTTTGGACTTTATAGAGATTTGTAAATTGACGTGAGTAAAGATGAGGTACCTCCGTCGAATGAAACAAATCCTATGGCTACTGCTGCTCGTTGCAGGATGTTCAGCGCAACAATCTACCATTCGGCCGGTCGCCGTTCCTGACGAAACCACCGCCGTGCAAATTGCCGAGAAAGCGCTGACGAGAATCTATGGCAGGAGGGTAATTGAGTCGGAGAGGCCATACAGCAACGCTAACGGACGGCATTTGGCGTGTCGTCGGGAGCGTAAATTGCGGCCATCAGCCCGGAACTGAAGCATCCGTTCGCTGCGCAGGCGGAGCAGCTATGGCCGACATTAAGCAAAGCAACGGTCGGATCTTGAAAACCGGACACACGGCGTAGCCAGCCGCGTAGCCCTACACCATCCCCTTGCGCAACTCTTCAAGCGGATACTTGGTCCCCCGCCAGGTCACGCCATCATTCCGCAACGTCAGAAACATCGACCTCAGCAGCGTGTATTCAAACAGCACAGTGCTCACCGGATGCAGCACGAAATAATACGGAGGAATCGACGAACGCACCGACATCCCGAGATAAATCAGAAACATCGATCCGAGCGCGATCGCATAGGGCAACCGAACCCACCCGTGCGCCAGCCAAAGGCCGACAAACGGCCACATGTTCAGATAAAACAGCGCGATTGCCGACGCCACGGTCCTCCACCACTGAAACGAGAGCACGGCAAAGAAATTCTTGGTCAGGTTATCGACCACGCCCATCGCCCCCTTGGCCCACCGGACGGAAATCAAATCTTCGCCAAACACATTCCGCTGCCGCAGCCCGGCCTTCTTGATGACCTTCCCCAATTTCATGTCATCGAGCACTTCCATGCGCAGCGCCTTGTACGTCCCGACCGTCTCATATGCCGTGCGGCGCACCATATTGAAGGCGCCCACGCCCATGTGGTCGTCGGTATCAGGATCAGCCACGCGCCACGGCCGGTGCCCAAAGGTGAACAGAGTCTGGAAAAAGGCGATCATCATTTTCTCGCCCGGACGCTTCATGATGATGAGTGGAAAAACGACGACGTGATCGGCCTGTTCCGACTCGGCATAACTCAGCGCGCGCTGCAGGACGTCAGGCTTGAACAGCACGTCGGCGTCGGTGAACAGCAGCCATTCCCCCGTGGCCTGCAGACCGGCGCTCCACATGGCGTGCGTCTTGCCCAGCCAACCCGACGGCAACTCGCTGACGTGAACAATCTTCAGGCAGCCGTGCGCCGCCGGGCTCGCCGCCACCTTCTCCATGATCTCGCCGGTGCGATCGGTCGATCGATCGTTGACGGCGATCACTTCGTAGTTGTCGTAGTCGAGCGCAAGCAGCCCGCGCAGACACTGTTCAATGTCTTCTTCTTCATTTCGCGCAGGCACGATGATGCTGACGCGAGGAGGAACAGCCGGACAGCGGTCCCACTGCGGCTTGGAGATGTCAGCGATGCCGGGTACACCCAGCGCAGCTTCTACAATGCGCGAGAACCACGCCAGGGCCAGAATCCAGCCACCGATCAACAACGCATAATGCATCCCTAATGGGCTCCTACGGGTTGCGACGAACTCCCCGCGCTGACCGGCGGAGCGTACCTCATCCCGTAGAACAGTATGGCAGAGGAAAGTGCGATGGCGATGACCGGTCCCACGAACGCCAACTGCAGCGAATACTTGTCGGACATGTACCCGATCAGGTACGCGGACGGCACGTCACCCAGCAGATGGAAGATAAAGATGTTGACCGCCAGAGCCATAGCACGCACGTGCGGTCCCACCGCGTTGATGACCGCAGCATTCAGCGGCCCGGTATTGAGCAGCAGCAGGAACTCCGCCGCAAACATTCCGCCGATCATCAGCTTTCCGCTGGCAAAGAGTGCCAGGCACATGGCCGGGATGCCGAGGCCAAGGCTGACCGCCGATACCAGGTAGTGCGCGGCTTTGGTTCGCTTGAGAAGGCGATCGGAAAGCCATCCACCAAGAATCGAAGCCGTCAGTCCGCAAACAATGGTGCTTGCGCCGAACAGAATGCTGGCATCGCGCAAGCTGTAGCTATGTACCCGGTGCAGAAACGTCGGCATCCAGACTTGCAGGCCACCCAGCGCGAAGGTCATCATCGCCATACCGAGGGTTGCCGTGAGAAATGCCGGATTGCGGAACAAACCTTTTAACGAGTCACGCTCGGGAGCTTTGTGAAGCGCGTCGTCGAAATTGCCCAACGGCGGTTCTGGAATGAAGAACAACAAAAACGCCAGCAACACGCCGGGCGCCGCTCCCACGTAGAACGGAAACCGCCACCCATATTTCGATCCCAGCACGCCGCCGATGAGATACCCCAGCGCGCTACCCACCGGAATCGCGAGATAGAAAATTCCCATCACGCGACCGCGCATGCGTTCGGGAAACATGTCGGCCACAAAAGTGGGCGAGAGAATCACGAAACTAGCCTCACCGACGCCGACCAGCGTGTGTCGCAGCAAAAGCTCATCGAAGTTTCGCGTAACAGCGGTCAGCAGCGTAGCCCCGCTCCAGATCAGCGCCCCAACGATGATCACCGCCTTGCGCGAGAACTTCACCGACAGCGGCCCCATGAAGGGCGCCGCAATCATGTAGAAAATGAAGAAAACGCTGGTGAGGAATCCAAAGGCCGCGTCGCTGCGATGAAACTCCGCCTTCACCATGTCCTGCACCGCATAGAGCACGTTGCGGTCGATATAGTTCAGCAGGTTCAGCGCAGTCAGCAGCGCTAGCGCAGTTTTTGGGTAAAGCTTTTTGTCGGGCACGGGTCTGAGGAATCTAACATGGGGAACGTAACTAGAGCCACCCGTGCCGTTGAAAAAACACTAGTGGTTACCCTGAGGTGCAAGGCTCAGGCTATCGAAGAAATCTTCATACAATGGAAGTTGCAGGTCGTTTCGGGCTGACACAGTGACTGACACGCTGTAATACCCATCACCCGAGTCCAATATAAGAAATCTCTGCGGAGATGGTTTGTTTTTCTCTTTACCGTACATCTCTAAACTCACGAAGTCGATCTTGTCAGGATCAAGCTTTCTAGGTTGCCACCTGACGAACTGCGCGTCGGGAAACTGAGCAAGCGTTTCCTGCAAATCTTCTTTGAAGAAAGCTTTTAGATTTTCCATGCCCGGTTTGTAGGCCTTCTTCTGGAACGCGATCGCGATGACCCGATCGGCGTTCTCTATTCTCATGCCTTTCGGTACGAGAACACTGTACATTCCGATCTTTTTTGCACCCTTCTCATCTTTGACCCAGTTCAGCGGAATAACGAATGTCAATTCTCGTTGGCTTTGCTGGCCCTTTTGAAAGTTGGGGCCCGTGATCACGTTGTTTTCTTTTCCCTCCTGCGCGAGTGCTACCCTCTGAATCGGTCCGCAAAACATGGCAGCAACTGCGACTGGCAACAGCAGGTTACGCATTGTCATTTTCTTTCCTTCCCTCTCGGCCACCGCGCAATCACCACCGTCGAAATTCCACCTCGCGGCCGGAAATCCCCCTTCACCTCGGCCCACACCGGCTTCGCGCACTTCACCACGTCCTCGAGCACCTGGTTCACGATGTTCTCCTGAAAAATCCCCAGGCTGCGGTAGCTCTGCAGGTACTCCTTCAATGACTTCAACTCGAGGCAGGATTTCTTCGGCATGTAGCGGATCGTGATCGTGCCGAAATCGGGCAGCCCGGTTTTTGGACACACCGACGTAAACTCCGGATCGTCAATCACAATCTCGTATCCGGGAAACTGGTTGGCCCAGGTCTCAATTTCGGGAAATTTCGCATCAAGTCCGGCTTCGGCGTGTTCCTGTGTGTAACGCGGCTGATTCGGCATGCACGATATTGTAACGGTGTGACCCCGAACGTCATCAAAATCAAGCAGCTTGGGTCAGCCCGGCGCGGGCTTCGTGCATCTAAATGAATCATTCGACCACGTTTGGATTGCTCTGCCCTGAAACGGGGGCAGGTGGTAAATTGTTGCTTGCATAACCCTTGTCATGACATTGGGCGCAAAGGAAGATCGGAGCTTTCACGTGCGTCACCGTTGGCTGGTGATCACAGTGGGCGCCATTCTTGCTGTTGTGCTGCTGGCGTCGTTCGCCTCCATGCGCGACGAAATTATCCCGGTGCGCGCCGCCATGGTTGAGCGCGGATCGATCCGCAGCGTCATCTCTACGAACGGAAAAATCGAGCCCGCGCAGAATTTCGAAGCACACGCCCCCACCAACACCACCGTACGCCGCCTGCTTGTCAAGGAAGGCGATCACGTCAGGAAGGGCCAGCTCCTGCTTCAACTCGACGACGCGAGCGTCCGCAGCCAGGCCGCGCATGCGCAAGCTGAGCTCAAGGGCGCGCAAGCGGGCGTGCAGAACATCGTGCACGGCGGATCGCAGGAAGAAGTTCTCACCCTGCAAGCGCAAATCATCAAGGCGCGCACCGATCGCGACACCGCGCAACGCAATCTCGACGCGTTCAAGCGTCTGCAGGAAAAGGGCGCCGCCTCGGCAGGCGAAGTGAAGGAAGCTGAGAACGCCCTGCAGCGTGCGCAAGCCGACTTTGACCTGCTCACTCAGAAACAGAAAGAGCGCTATTCGAAGCCCGAAGTCGAGCACGTGACCGCGCAACAGTCCGATGCGCAGGCTGCCTACGAGGCCGCTGAAGACATTCTTCACAAGTCGAACATCACCGCTCCCTTCGATGGCGTCGTGTATGTGCTGCCCGTGAAGCAGGGAGCGTACGTGCAGGCCGGCGACCTTCTGCTGCAAGTGGCCGATCTATCAAAAGTTTTGGTGCGCGCTTACGTGGACGAACCCGACATCGGCCGCCTCGTTCCCGGACAGAAGACCGAAGTGACCTGGGACGCGATGCCCGGCCGCATCTGGGATGGCACCGTGACTAATCTTCCCTCGACAGTGAAACTGCGCGGCACGCGCAACGTGGGTGAGATGGTCAGCCAACTCGACAACCACGACTTCAAGCTGCTGCCCAACACCAACGTGAACGTCACCATCGTGATGGCGCAACACGACAATGTGCTGGTCATCCCCCGCGAAGCGTTGCGGCTCGATGATTCCAAGCCCTACGTCTACCAGATTGTCGACGACAGGCTGCACAAGCAGAATGTGGCCGTGGCCACCTCCAATCTCACCAAGGTCGAAGTGAGCCAGGGGCTCACCGACAAAAGCCAGATCGCGCTCAACACCACGGCCGTGAACAAATCCCTGCGCGACGGCATTCCCGTGAAGGTGGTGCAGTAGATCATGAAGTGGGCTACGAAAGTATTTACTCTGGCAGCGCTCGTGTTGCCGGCGATCGCCGCGGCCGCGGATTCTCCAAACGACCTGCTGGCCGCGGGTCGGGTCGACGACGCAATCTCCACATTGAGCGGAAAGCTCAGCTCTTCGCCGAACGACGCTGCCTCGCACAACCTGCTGTGCCGCGCCTACTTCGCGGTCGGGAAGTGGGACAGCGCCATCTCGGAATGCGAGAAGGCCGTGTCTATCGAGCCCAGCAACGGCGAGTACCACCTCTGGCTCGGGCGCACCTACGGTGAGAAAGCTGATTCCTCGAATTTTCTGACCGCCGCGGGCCTCGCCAAGAAAGTCCACACGGAGTTTGAACGCGCCGTCCAACTTGATCCCGGAAACGTCATGGCCCGCACCGACCTCGCCGAGTTCTATTTGGAAGCGCCGGGCATTGTGGGCGGCGGGCAAGACAAGGCGCGTGCCCAGGCCGATCAGGTCGCGAAGTTGAACCCCGCGAAGGCGCACTGGATTCAGGGCCGTCTTGCGGAAAAGAACAAAGATCTGACCAGCGCCGAAAAGGAGTATCGCGCGGCCATCGACGCCAGCCAGGGAGGCGCGAACGCCTGGCTGAACCTCGCGCTCTTCTATCGCAAGAACAACCGTCTCGACGAAATGCAAGACGCGCTGAAAAAAGCCGCAGCCGCCCCGATGGATCAGCCGGAAGTTCTGGTCGACGCCGCGTCGACTTTGCTGCGCGCCAACCGCGATCTTCCCTTCGCAACGCAATTGCTACGCCGCTATCTCTCCTCGAGCACGGTCGAGCAGGCTCCTCAATTCAAAGCGCACTATCTGCTCGGCAACATCCTCGAAAAGCAGGGCGACAAGCAAGGCGCCGCCAAGGAATATCAGGCCGCCCTGACTATGGCCAAGGACTTCGGCCGCGCGCGCGAAGCGCTGAACAGGGTGAATCAGTAGGGCAGCTGCCGTTGGTCGGTGGTCAGAGGGTGTTGGCTTTAGGCGCTAGGCTCTGGCCAAACAAATCTCGCACCTCTCCGAATCTGTGCCGTTCTTTTTGGAGCCTAAAGCCCAGAGCCGATAGCCCCACGGGCCACTGCTCGCTGCTATCCTTTATGCGACATGCTGCCCCAAGCATCTCTCGTACTCCCTGACTTCCTCTTTTCTCAAGGTGACGCAATGACGCCTCGCACTCGTATTGGCCTGCGCCCAGGCCTCCTCGTTTCCGGGTTGTGCTTCTTGATAGCCGTGCGCGCGGCAGCCGAACCGCTTCCCCTGAAGCGCGCGGTGGAACTTGCGCTGACCCATGCGACCGCCACGGGGATCGCAGCGGCCGATGCACAACACGCGTTCTCTGCCTACCGGGAGAGCCACAACAACTATATCCCGCAACTGGTAGTCGGATCCGGACTGGGCAAGTCGTGGGGATTTCCGCTGAGCCTTGAAGGTTCCGCACCGTCCATCATCAATGTGACTGCACAATCGGCGATTTTCAATCCGGCGCTTCAGCAGTTCGTGCGGGCGGCAAAAACCGAATGGGTGGCAGCGACGATCCAGAACAAGGATCAGCGCGCCCAGGTCATTCAGGACACCGTGCTGAGTTATGCCGAGCTGAACAAATGGGAGCAGCGCATCGGTAAATTGCGTGACGAGCAAGTGGCAGCCTCGAAGTTGGAGCAGGCGATGTCGGAGCGCGTAAAAGAGGGTGTCGAGAGCCCGCTCGAACAAACCAAGGCGCGGCTCGGGGCGGCACGTGTGCGACTGCGCGTCGCGGAGGCGCAAGGATCGGTTGATGTCCTTCGGGAACATCTGGCGAAGCTCACCGGACTCAACGCAGCGACCATCGAAACTGTGCAGGATTCCATTCCGGCAATCGCTCCACTGGCGCAGGACGATGATCCCGTGGACCGGGCTGTGAAGAACAATCCAGCCATTCAAGCCGCCGAGGAACGCGCCCGTGCGCAATACTTACGCGCGCGCGGAGAACATCGAGCCCTGTTGCCCAGCGTGGATTTCGCCGCTCAATACGCGCGACTGGCTCAGTACAACAACTACGACTTGTTCTTCAAGACCTTCGAGGCCAATAACGCAACGGTAGGAGTCGTAATGCGATTTCCGATATTCAGTTCCGTGCAGCGCGCCCACGCGCAGGCGGCCGACGCAGAAGCGGTGAAGTCAAAACGCCAAGCCGAAGCCGCAAAGAACCAAGTCTCCGAGGAAACCCTGAAGCAGCAGCGCGCCGTGCGCCAGATGGAAGCTGCTCAGGAAGTGGCGCAGTTAGAGTACGAGGTAGCCCAATCGAATCTGGAGTCCGTACAAACCCGGATGGACGCTGGCACCGCCACTCTCAAAGACCTGGCTGACTCCCGAGGCCAAGTCACCGAGCGCTACATCACGCTGCAGGATACGACTTTCGAACTGCAGCGCGCCCGCATCGGCTTGTTGCGCTCCACGGGGGAACTGGAAAAATGGATCAACGGAGGTCTCTGAGAGCGCATCTTGCAAAAACCTCCGATGTTAGCTAATTGCTATTGAGTAATCTCAGTCGGCGGCCAGCTTTGCGCTCTCAAAACATCCCGCAACCGCTTCGCAGGATGCCTGTTAATCGCGCTTGCAGGTCCTACGGGCGCTGTTCAGGACCGGGGTGACTCGCGTTTTCATCCTGCAGCTCGATCGTCGATCCTGAGGCTCCGTATCGCAATACTAAGCTTTAAGCGAATGACACTCATTTTCACTTGGCAAAATTCGTCCACCACCCGAGGAGGCGGAGGAGCACAGAGTATCCAAAGACCTCTGTGGTTAAATTGGCGTATGCAACTGCCTCCGGCTCAGGGATTTCCGCAAGAACTGGCCTCCACACATCCGGCGATCCCTTTGCTCCTCTCAATGCATCCAATCACCATTCGACCGAAACCCATTGGGAGCCGCCTAGGCGGTTGATAAAATTAGACTTAACGAACGACGGAGCGAATCTGGCGTGTGCGCCAACGCCGTGGGGCGAATCCAAGGAAACACCCGTATCACTGAGAGAGGATGTTAGTATTAACCATCCACACATATGCCTTTGAAAACACTGTTTTTGAATCCACCTTCGTTTGAGAACTTCGACGGTGGGGCCGGATCCCGCTGGCCCGCCACGCGCGAAATCGAGTCGTACTGGTATCCGGTTTGGCTAGCCTACCCGACGGGCATGCTGGAGGGAGCGCGCTTGCTCGATGCGCCGCCCCACCACATCTCGGGCGAGGAAACCATCCAGATTGCCAAGGACTACGAATTCCTGGTGCTGTTCACCAGCACGCCGGGCTTCCCGGGCGACATGCGCCTGGCCAAGGCCATCAAAGAAGCGAATCCGAAGATCAAGATCTGTTTTGTTGGGCCGCACGTCACCGTGCAGCCGGAAAAGTCGATGCGCGATTGCCCTTCGATCGACTTCGTTGCGCGCAAGGAATTCGACTACACGGTGGTCGAGTACGCGCAGGGCAAGCCGTTGGAAGAAATCGCGGGCATCTCCTATTTGAAGGACGGCCAGATCGTGCACAATCCCGACCGGCCGCAGATCGAAGATCTGGATCGACTCCCGCACGTCACCAAAATCTACAAGCGTGATCTGGATGTCACGCGCTACAACGTACCGTTCCTGCTGCACCCCTACGTCTCTCTCTATACGACCCGCGGGTGTCCTGCGCAGTGCACCTTCTGCTTGTGGCCGCAGACTTTGAGCGGGCACCCTTGGCGCAAGCGCTCCACCGACGACGTGGCCGCGGAGATGGCGGAAGTGAAGCGCCTGTGGCCGGATGTGAAGGAATTCTTCTTTGACGACGACACCTTCAACATCCAGAAGGTACGCACCGTCGAACTTTGCGCCAAGCTGAAGCCGCTGGGCCTGACCTGGTCTTGCACTTCGCGCGTCACCACTGATTTCGAGACGCTCAAGGCGATGAAGGAAGCTGGGTGCCGCCTGCTGATTGTCGGCTACGAATCGGGCGATCCGCAGATTCTCAAGAACATCAAGAAGGGCGCGACCGTGGAACGTGCGCGGCAGTTCACCAAGGATTGCCACAAGCTCGGCCTGGTCGTCCACGGCGACTTTATCCTCGGACTTCCCGGCGAAACGCGGGACACCATTCGCAACACCATCAACTTCGCCAAGGAGCTCGACGTCGAGACGATTCAGGTGTCCGTGGCGCACGCTTATCCGGGCACGGAGCTGTATGACCACGTCGTGCAGAACGGCTTTCTGGCGGCCGACACCAAGATGGTCGATGAGGGTGGTCACCAGATGGTGCAGATCCAGTATCCGGACCTGCCCGCCGAGTACATCATGGAAATGGTGCATCGCTTCTATGATGAGTACTATTTCCGCCCTAAAGCCGCATTCCGCATCCTGCGCAAGGCCGCGTTCGATAGCGCTGATCGCAAGCGGCTTTACAAAGAAGCCAAGGCTTTTCTGAAGACGCGCGCCATGCGTAACAAGTGGGTGCGCGAGAAACAAGAGTCGCCCGCAGCAGCCGCACCGGCCAAAGCTTAGGCTGAACCGTGACGTTTCGAAAATATCTGGTGTTGGCGGGAGTTTCGGTGTTCGCCTCCATCGGCGACTCGATGCTTTCCCGCGGCATGAAAGATATGGGCGGAGTTTCACTTGCCCGCCTGCATACACTGCTAGCCGCCCTGCGCGATCCCTGGATCGTGGGCGGCATTGTTTTTCTGCTCGCCTTTTTCGCCGCCTACATGACGGCTCTCTCTTGGGCCGATCTCACCTATGTTCTGCCCGCCACTTCACTCGGCTATGTGCTGCTCGCACTGATCGCCAAGTTCGTGTTGCACGAGCAAGTCACGATGCTGCGATGGGTGGGGATTTTTCTAATTGCGGTGGGAGTCAGCGCCGTAGCTTCCGGTCCCGAGCTCACGCAAGCGCACCAACGCGAGCCGGAGCCGGAACTGGCGGCCTTGCAGGAGGAGCCATGAGGCACGCCTATACATGGGGAGCTATCCTCGTGATCGTCATCGCTTCGGTCACGGGCGACGTGCTGCTGTCGCGCGCCATGAAGCAGGTGGGCGATGTGGATGAACTGCGCAAGCGCTCCGGGCTGCTTGCGGTCATCGGACGCGTCCTGCAGAATTCGCATTTCCTGCTCGGCATCGGGGCAATGGCAGTTGCGTTCTTCAGCCTGCTGTTCGCGCTCTCCTGGGGTGACGTCAGCCTAGTCGCCCCGGCCTCAGCTTCGCTGACATTTGTCGGGAATGCAGCCGCGGCGAAATTTTTCCTGCATGAGCGAGTGGATCGCCGGCGGTGGATGGCGGCGGCTCTGGTGGCGTGCGGTGTGGCGTTCTTGGCGGGATGAGTTGGGGAAGCCGAAGAGCTTAACCGCGAAGGTCGCGAAGAAAATCTCTTCTTTGCGGACTTCGCGGCCTGTCTTTGCGTTCTTTGCGGTTCAAGTGTTTTTTTCGCGCATCCCGCGAACTAGCCAAGCCGAAACATTTTCGTTATTCTCTTAGCTCTATTCTGGGCCCGAGTTCTTCCAGCAGGTCACTCCAATTTGAATTGTGGGGATTGAGATGCGCCGAACGACCGCGGTTCTCTTTCTGGCGGTGTGTGCCAGCTTCCTGTCAGCTACGCCGGCGCCGCAAAAGACGGCCGCCAAGTACGACCAGCAGATTCTGCAGGAGGTAAACAAATACATTCAGGGTAAAAAAGAATTTCAAGGTGTGAAGGCGGCGGTCGAAGATCAGATCGTCACCCTCGATGGCACGATCAACCTCTATATCGAACGCGAGAACCTCGAAAAGAAAGTCAAGAAGATGAAGAACGTGGACGGCGTCCGCAACCACGTTCAGATCCAGAGCAACGTGCCTGACGAGCAGCTGCGTCAAAGCCTAGCCGACCGCCTGCGCTACGACCGCGTCGGCTACGGGATCGCTTTCAACGCCATCACACTCAACGTAAAGGATGGCGTGGTCACGCTGGGCGGAACGGTCCACGACTATCCCAGCAGAGACTCTGCACTTGGCGTTGCGGCCACCACGCCCGGCGTCAAGGACATCGTGGACAACATCGATGTCG
>DASRDJ010000341.1:0-5283 GCA_035652655.1 Terriglobales bacterium | reverse complement strand
TATCCGAACATGAAGGTTCTTTTCGTGTCGGGCTACTCGGAACAGGTCGTCCTGAGACACCAGATTGCGAGCCTGCGCGCCAATTTTCTTCAGAAGCCTTTCACGCTGAAATCCCTGGCGGCCAAGGTGAGAGAGATTCTGGACGCAACCACGGCAGCGGCGGCCGGCGCCGGCCGCTAGTCAGCGTCGGTTGATTGAGTGTTTCCGCGCCCCGTATAATCGGGCGTTTGCGGAACCTTGCATGAGCCTGTCGGTAGCCGCGCGGGACCCTAAACCCGGGCAAGACAATTCTTCCGCAGGCGCGCTTCCTTCCTCCCTACCCACTTCCCGGTCCTATCTGATTATCGGATTGTTGTGGGGCCTCATCTATTTCGCCGGAATGTTTACGCCGGCGCTGCTGGATGACGTCGATACGATCCACGCCGAAGCCGCGCGTGAGATGCTGACTCGCCACGACTGGGTCACCATGTATACGGACGGCGTCCGCTATCTCGAAAAAGCGCCGCTCATGTATTGGAGCCTGGCCAGCAGTTACACGCTGTTCGGCATCAGCGACTGGAGTACACGATTGCCGCTGATGCTCGGCGTCTTGGCGCTGCTTTTCGCAACCTACAGGCTGGGAAGGTTCGCCTACGGCGAGTTGGGCGGACTGTATGCGGGAGTAGTACTCGCCACTTCGATCGGGCCGTACATCTTCACCCGCTTTCTGATCCCCGATGTGCTGGTAGGGTTGTGGCTGACGATTGGATATTTCTTCTTTCTCCGATCGCTCGAGGAAGAAGTTCCGTCGAGAGCGACGTGCTGGGGCTTTGCTGTCACTTGCGCGCTGAACGTGCTTACCAAGGGGCTGATCGGATTGGTATTCCCGGTGGGAGCGATCGGACTGTATCTGATCCTGACGGGGCATCTTCGCCATCTGCTGAAGTTGCGGATTGTTTCGAGCATGCTGGTT
The DNA here is from genome assembly GCA_035652655.1 of Terriglobales bacterium. Lineage (GTDB taxonomy): Bacteria > Acidobacteriota > Terriglobia > Terriglobales > Acidobacteriaceae > Gp1-AA133. The sequence continues at coordinate 4,331 of DASRDJ010000341.1, read as the reverse complement.
TTCCTGGCCATCGCCGCACCGTGGCACATTCTGGCGGCAATCAGAAATCCTACGCAGGGAACTGTTCGCGGATTTCTCTGGTTCTACTTCATCAATGAACACCTGATGCGGTTCCTGAACAAGCGAGTTCCCGCCGGCTACGATACTGTTCCGCTGCTGATTTTCTGGGGGCTCTTGCTGGCGTGGTTGCTGCCCTGGGCAGCTTTCCTGCCTCAGTCCCTTCGTAGTGTGCCCATAAAGCTGCGGGAGTTGCGCGGAAACCTTAGCCTTTCGCAGAAGGCGAACCTGCTGTTCTTCCTGTGGGCGCTGGTGATCGTGGGCTTCTTCAGTTTCTCCACGAGGCAGGAGTACTACACCATCCCGGCGCTGCCCGGCATGGCGTTGCTGGTGGGCGGGTGGCTCGCGCGTGAAAATAGTTCTGATCAAGCCAGTGAGATTCGCCGATCCGGCAGAATCTCTTCGACGGTGTTATTTGTCTTCGGGATACTGGCGTTTGCAGCCGGAATGTATCTTCTCTCAGTCTCGCACCTGCCATCGCCTGGAGCCGATCTTGCGGAGCAGTTGAAGAAGAATCCACAGGACTACGATCTGTCGTTGGGCCATGTGCTGGACCTGACGCCCCGAGCCCTCGGCGCGTTTCGCGGTCCACTGCTGGGTGCTTCGCTGGCCTTCTTGCTGGGCACTGGGCTGAACTGGATACTGCGCCGCCGCGGACGCCCAGTGCAGGGCAACATGGCTCTGGCCATCATGATGGTGGGGCTGTTCGCCTGCGTGCACTCTTCGTTCAGCACGTTCTCGCCGATTCTGTCGTCGTACAAGCTCGCGGTGGCGATTCGGCAGCACTACCGACCCGGGGATGTCATCGTCGTGGATGGTGAATACCACCAGGCATCGACTTTAAATTTTTATACGGGATATCCGTTGCACGTCCTTCACGAGCCGAGCGGGAATCTCTGGTACGGCTCGAAGTTCCCGGATGCGCCTCACGTGTTCGAGACGCCAGAGTCGCTTGCCATCTTGTGGAATGGGCCTACACGCGTTTTTGTGTGGACCGATCAGGAACATCCGAAAGAACTCGATGGCCTGACGGCATTTTTGCTCGCTCGCAATGGCGGGAAATCCATCTTTACCAACCGTCGGCCGTGATTTCTAAAATCTTAATTCTCTCCTCCTTCCAAGATATAGTTTGTTTCGCGCTATGAATCCCTGGCTGCTGAGCGGATCGCTGATAGGTCTTGTGCTGGAACTTGCCATCGTCCTGGCTGCGATCGGCACTCTGAGTTCGACCGTTTTCCTCGTCATGACGCTGGCAGGCGCCGTCCGCTATCGCACGATTGCAGTGCAGGCGAGAGCAAACGCCTTGGCGGTTCCGATTGGTTCATTGCCTCCGGTCACGATTCTAAAACCCATCCACGGCATGGAAGAGCAGCTCGAAAAGAATCTCGAGAGCTTCTTCGAGCAAGACTATCCGGACTACGAGGTCATCTTCGGAGCGCGCGATGCAGAAAATTCCGCGCTCGCGATTGCAGAGCGCGTGCGCGCGCGATTTCCAGGAGTGAAGAGCCAGGTCGTGCTATCGGGCCCGCCGACGTGGCCCAACGCCAAGGTTTTTTCCCTGCACAAAATGATCGCCGCCACGGACCGCTCGTACTTCGTCATCAGCGACAGCGACGTGCGGGTGGCGCCGGATTTCCTGCGCAACACGATTCCCCCGCTGCTTGATCCGAAAGTGGGTTTGGTCACTTGCATGTATCGCGGGATTCCTTCTTCAGATTTCTGGTCGACGCTTGAGGCGCTCGGATTGTCAGTAGAGATGTCGTCGGGCGTCATGGTGGCCGACATGTTGGAGGGCATGCGTTTTGCGCTGGGTCCGGCGATGACGGCGCGCCGCGACGCCATTGACGCGATTGGGGGAATTGCTGCGACTGCGGACTACTATTCCGACGACTTCGAGTTAGGGAATCGTATCTGGGCCAAAGGTTTCAAAGTTGTTCTATCGCATTACATTGTGAAGAACGTGCTTACGCCCCGCTCTGCCGTGCGAACCCTGGGCGATCAGCTTCGCTGGATGAAAAGCACGCGGTACTCGCGCCCGGCTGGACATCTGGGAACCGGTCTCACATTTGCGATGCCCTTTGGAATTTTGGGATTTGCGGCGGCAGGCGCCTTGGGGCATTGGTCTCTTGCGTGGGCGTTTCTAGGCGTGGCTTTCCTGAATCGGATGATTCAGTCGATCGCCATCGGTTGGGGGATTGCGCGGGACCCGCGCTCGCTGACGTTGTGCTGGCTGTATCCGTTGCGCGACTTGGCAGGATTTTTCGTCTGGGTTGGAAGCTACACCAGTCGCCGATTCTATTGGCGGGGCGAGACCTATGCATTCGGCAAGGGCGGCAGAATTGCGGCGGAACAGCGGCGGACCGAAAGTTCCTCCTGATCGCCTCTAACGCGCAGCGTTCACGGCGAATTCGTTCGGACCAGTTTGCCGCGTTTCACCGTGAAGCGATCCCCTCGCCATGTGACGTTATTGCTCGCGAAGCTCGCCATCCAGATCAGTGGAGCAATCAGGTCGCGTATCGCCAGCATGGGGAGCAGTCGGAGAACTTGGCGGTCTTTTAACACACGCCAGCCCACGTTCCACGCGACTAGCATACGGAGCGATGCAGCCAGGGCAAGAAGTCCCCAAGACCAGGAAGATCCCTTCGATACCAACACAGTCAGAAAAGCCCACTGCCATCCGAATGTGAAGAGCAGGCCGACATAGCCACCGGGACGGGCTGCCCCGACTCCGCGTGCCCAGCGCAACTGATGGTCGAAGAATTGTCCGAATGAGTAGGCAGGAAGAAACGTATCCACGATTTCTTCCGAAATGACGACTTCGCGTCCCAGACCTGCTATCCGCTTCCCAAGTTCGTAGTCGTCGGCGAGAAAGTCGACGATGCTTTCAAAGCCCCCAATTGCTCGAAGATCGTCGCGACGAAACGCCATAGTCGAGCCCAGTGCGAAGTGCACTCCTTCAAGCACGCGGGCCACGAGAACTCCCGCCAGAAAATCTGTGCTGATTCCAAGGGATTCGAGCTTTGAGCTGAATGTTTGGCCCGTGACACCGCGGTACAAGCAGGTGACAACCCCAACCTTCGAATTCGCCAAGGGCGCCATCACGCGCTGGAGGTAGTCCGGAGACACACGAATGTCGCTGTCGCTAACGATGAAGTGATCATAGGAGGCGGTGCGCGCCATCTGAACAAGGTTGCTGACCTTTGCGTTCGTCCCCAGACTCTCCCCGCAGACGATGAGCTGAATCGAGTGCTGGGGAAACTCGCTGCGGAGTTGTTTCACCGCTTGCACCGCGGGATCATGGGGATCGCTGACTCCGAAAATCAGCTCGTACTTCGGATAGTTCTGCAGGCAATGGCTGCGAAAGCTTTCGTAAATTTCCGGATCTTCACCCTTGAGCGGCTTCAGGATTGAGACGGGCGGGAGGAATTGTGTCTCCGCCGGGTGCGCACTTCGACGATAGTCTCGAGAAGCCCACAGGCAGGCGAGGTAGTAGCCGATTCCGGCAAGGGATGCCGGGGTGGTGACGACTTCTGCGACGGAGAGAGAAGAGAAAGCCACGCAGTTTCCGCAAGCAGAATACTAGGTCACGGCATCGCAAACGCCGGGAGAACCATCGCATATAATGGACGGGTTGGCAGCCGGACCGGACGGTCGCTCTCCGCAAGGAGGGAGGAAAGTCCGAACTCCGCAGGGCAGTGTGCCGGATAACGTCCGGGAGGCCGGGTTCAAGCCCGGTCGACGGAAAGTGCCACAGAAAATATACCGCCCCGCCGTCGCTGTGGGCCCGACCTTTCTTGATTCGATTTCTAGCGAGTCGGAAGAGTCGAGCTCAGAGCGACGGCGGGGTAAGGGTGAAAAGGTGCGGTAAGAGCGCACCGCCGTTGCAGTAATGCAGCGGGCATGGCAAACCCCACACGGAGCAAGACCAAATAGGGAGGAAGCCCGGTTTCGGCCGGGCACGTGCCGGCTCGGTGCGTCAAACCTCCGGGTAGGTCGCTAGAGCCGCGCAGCAATGCACGGCCCAGAGGAATGACCGTCCCGCCGCAAGGCGGACAGAATTCGGCTTACAGGTCCGGCTGCCACAAGTTCTTATTTTCAATCGCTTACAGAACACCGGATCCCGTTGTGACGCCGGTGTGACGCAGTTGAACGGTATCAGACGCAAGCTCGGTCTTCGTTTGCTAGAGAATGGCCTTGCGACCGGAACCACATGGAAAAGGCACCATGGCCCATTTAGCTCTTGCACTGGACAGCACGCAGCAAATTTCTCCTGC